>JBGTHJ010000385.1:0-2789 GCA_041746175.1 Pyrinomonadaceae bacterium | reverse complement strand
GCGTGGCGGAGATGTCGCCGCCCGTGAGCGCGAGCGCGACGTTGCCGTCGCCCGCGTGGAGCCGGATCGCGCCTTCGACGCCGCCGAGACTGAGCGCGCCACGCCCGGCGTAAATCTCCAGATCGACGAGCGCGGGGACGCGGATGTGGTAGTCGATTTTCCACGGCAGCGCGAGCAGCTTTTTCGGGAAATCTTTGGCGACGCGACGCATGTATTTGCGGTCGTGGGTGCCGGTCGTAATGATGCGGAGATGATTTGCCTCGTCGTCCACGACGAGGCCGTTGACGCCGGCGAGTTGCGCTAGTTCCTCTTCGGTGTCGGCGCGGAGTTCAACGTCGGCGATAATCTCGACCTCGTTGCGCGCCCAAGCTTCGACGGTGATCGAGCCTTCGGGCGCGCCGTAGAGCGTGAGCGTGCTGCCGTAGTTGAAGCGCCGCACTTCGCGCCGGGTCGTGGTGCGCGTGAGCGCGGGCGGTGCGACGACGGCGTTGGCGGCGTTCGCGGTCGGAGGCTGGCTCTTCTGCTGTGGCGCGGCGGCGACGTGGTTCGGGGATGGAATAATGATTCCGCAGGCAATGAGCGCGCAGAGCGCCGCCGAACGGCAGCCGCTAAAAATTGGTCGGGACTTGTTCATGCCGGATCGCCCCTGAAAATAGTTGCGGACGCTGCTTCAAACTACGCGGGAGTGAAGCGGCGTCCGTCGTCTGAAAAGGATTCGGTTCACGCCGGATTAGCGGCGGATGAAGTTGATCGTGCCGCGTTGGTTGCTAGTGCTGAGAATCGCCCCGCCGTCGCCGACCTTGCCGACGACTTTGCGACGCCCGCCGAGATACTCGAAAACTCCCGCGCGTTCAAACGGGCCGAGATTGACGCTGTTGGCAAGCGCCATCAAACGGAATCCGTTGTTGGCGGTGACGCGGATGCTGATGTCGCCCTTCATGGACGTGAGTTGATACATGCCGCCCATTCTGAGTTCGGCGTCGAACAGGATGTTGCCGACGGTGTTCTCGGCGACGACGGTCGAGGCGCGGATGCCGGTCAACTCGATGTCGCCCTCGGAAGTCACGTAGGCGCGAAGCAGCGCGCCTTCGATGCCGCGCACGGTGATGTTGCCGCGCTTGGTTTCGACATCGACCATCGAATTGGCGGGAACGAAAATCGTGAAGTTGACATCGCCGACATCGGCGCGCCCGCGATTCGCACCCTCGACATCGACGACGATGCCGTTCTCGTTTTCCTGCGGTTCGACGCGCGCCGACGGCGACTCGATGACGGCGATAATCTTCACCTCGTTGCGCTTCCACGATTCGACCGTAATCGTGCCGGAACGATTCATCAGACGGAGCCGGACGTTGTTACGGACGACAAATTCGCGGCTCATCCGCCGGGTCTGCGCTGTGGACTCGAAGGCGGTCGAGAATAGTAGAGCCAACAACGCCGCCGCCGTCAGGACGGCGCGCGGGCGCGGGGCGTTCGCTCCCCGCCATCGACGCATTTTGGAGAAGAGAGCGGTCAACCGTGTCGTGTCCATCAAAATCCGGCTTGCAGTACCGGCA
Source organism: Pyrinomonadaceae bacterium (assembly GCA_041746175.1). Taxonomy (GTDB): domain Bacteria; phylum Acidobacteriota; class Blastocatellia; order Pyrinomonadales; family Pyrinomonadaceae; genus JBGTHJ01. Next base: position 1,233 of record JBGTHJ010000385.1, on the reverse strand, counting down.
GCAGAGAGGTGGCCGGCAGAATCTCGCCTGCGCTCGCCTCCGGGTATCGCGCGGGCGTCAGTGTGTTCGAGGTCGTCGTTCGCCATCACTGTTCGGAAAACTCTTTGAGAAATTCCAGCTTGTTGCGCAACGCGCCGTTGAGCATCTCTTCGGCGACTTCGTCGTGCGGGTTGGTCTTCAGTTCGCTGAGCGATTCGCTGACGGCTTCGTCAATGACATTGATGCTGCGTTCAAACGAGTCGCGCATCCGCGGATTCCAACTCGCCTTACGCTGCTCGACGCGCTGCTGCCAGTAACTGATGCTGACCTGCTGGCGGCTGAGCAAATCCTCCTGACGCCGCGCGTAGTCGGTGACGCTGAATCGCGTCGCTTGATTGGAACCGGGTGTTCCACCACCACTGTTGCCTCCAGCAAAGTTTGGGCCTTCGGGGCGCTCGTTCTGCATCCGCTGCACGCCGAGCGCGGTGGCCAGCGCGACGGCGACGATGATGCCGGCGACGGCGGTCGTCAACTGTGGCAGCGTCAACTCCCAACGCATACCCAACAGACGCGACCAGAAACCATCGCGCTGACCGACGGCGACCGGCGGCGCGGCGGTCGCGGCAGCGACAACCCACTCCGGGTCGCGCTCGCTTTCGATCGTGTTGCGGATGCGCAGCCAGAGAGCGCGCTCGTTGGGCGGCGCTTCGTCACACTGGCCGCACTCGCGCGCGGCCAGCAGAATCAGGCTCATCTCTTCGCGCACATCGGCGCAACCGAGACATTCTTCCAGATGCGTGCCAAACAGCGCGTGGTCTTCGCCGGTGAGCGTGCCATCAAGAAAATCGCCGAGCAGTTCCTGGCACTTCTCGCAATTCATGTCGTATAACCTCTCGTACTCTCGCCGCTTGCCGCGCCCCGGATGTTTTTCAACCGCGACGCTCTCTCTGAGCAAAGGATTTCAACAAGTCGGCGCACTTCTTTCTTTGAAACGATCCGAGTCAGTCTTGGGGAGACTGGCGTAAGCTGTAAGCGTTGTCGCTCTGTCTGATGGTTTCGGGGTCACCGCATTGAAACCGAGCGACGAGAGTTGTTGGAGGCTATTGAGACGTGTTCTGTTGCCTGAGCAACCCGCGTAATTTCATCCGCGCCTTGTGCAACTGCGACTTCGATGTCCCCACCGAACACCCCAGCATCCGCGCGATCTCTTCGTGCTCGTGCCCTTCCACGTCGTGCAGCGTAAAGACCATCTTG
>JBGTHJ010000384.1:0-2857 GCA_041746175.1 Pyrinomonadaceae bacterium | reverse complement strand
GGACACGGGCAACCACCGGATTCGCAAAGTCTCGCGCGAAGGCGTCGTTTCGACCGTCGCCGGAAGCGGCGCGGCGGGCTATCGCGACGGCGCGGCGAGCGAAGCGCAGTTTGACGCGCCCGTCGGCGTCGCGGTTGACGCGCGCGGCAACGTCTTCGTCGCCGATACCTACAACGACCGCATTCGTCAAATCTCGCCCGATGGACAAGTTTCGACGCTCGCGGGCGGCGCGACCCCCGGCGACGTTGACGGCGAGGCGAACGACGCGCGCTTCGATACGCCATGCGCCGTCGCCGTCGCGCCCGACGGCGTGTTGTTCATCGCCGACACGGGCAACAACCGCCTGCGCAAGCGGACGCCCGACGGACGCATCATGACCGTTCCGCTCAACATCGAGGGGGCGGACGAACCCGGCGAGATTCGTGCGCCGCTGGGTCTGGCCTTGACGCACGACGGCTTTCTCTACGTGACCGGAGCGGGGCGCGTCGTACAGCTTGCGCCCGACGGTTCGACGCGCGTGCTGGCGGGCGGCACGAACGGTTTCGCCGACGGCGAAGCGTCTGCGGCGCGCTTCAACAATCCGGCGGGCGTCGCGCTCGACAAATCGACGGGCGCGCTCGTCGTCGCGGATGCCGCGAACTATCTCGTGCGCCGGGTCGCGCCGGTCGAAGATGAGAGCGACGCGAAAGTCGTCAAGGATGCCAAAGCCTCGAATGATGTGGCGCTGGCCGCAAGCCGCGAAGTTGATGCCGGGAGCGGGGCGGTTGAAAATGTGTTGCCGCGTTTGACGGGAGAGACGCTGGGGGGCGGGAGTCTTGCGTGGCCGGTCGAGCCGCAGCGCGAGCGTCATGAGTTGGTCGCGACGATGGGCGAGGTGCGCGGCAGTTTCGACGGCGAGAGTCGTCATCATCTTCACAGCGGCATCGACGTGCCGGGCAACTACGGCGCGACCGTGCGCGCCGTCCACGATGAGAAGGTCGCGAGTCCGCTCGCCAACTGGGGCTTCGGCAATCTCAACGAGGGCTTGCGCGTCGGGTTGATGGTTTACGTCCATCTCCATGTCGGGCGCACGTCGAAGGACGAACCGCTCGACGCGCCGCAGTTCATCATGGTGCGCGACGCGGAGGACAAACCGGTGCGCGTGCGGATTCGGCGCGGGGCGCGTTTTCGCATCGGCGACGCGCTCGGCACAATCAACCGGATGTACCACGTCCATCTCAATTTCGGACCGTCGGGCGGGGAAGCGAATCCGCTCTTACTGCCGCTCGTTGGTTTTAGCGACCGCGTTGCACCGACGATTGAGCGCGACGGCATCCGTCTCTTCGATGCATCGGGGAAGCGACTCGACACACGCCACGACGGGCGCGTGCTGGTTCCGCGCGGCGACGTGAGCATCGTCGTCGATGCGTACGATCAGGTGGACGGCAACGCCGCGCGGCGTCGTCTGGGCTTGTACAAACTCGGCTACCAACTTCTTCGGAGCGACGGCGCGACGCCCGCTCCCGGCTTCGACACGCCGCGTATCCAAATCGAGTTCAACCGCCTGCCGCCCGAACGCGACGCGGTCAAGATTGCCTACGCCGACACGAGCGGCATCACCGTCTACGGCAACGCGGCGACAAAATTTCTCTACGTTGTAACCAACACGGTTCGCGACGCGCGCACCGCCGAGGGCGTCTGGAAAGCTTCGGAGATGACCCCCGGCGACTACGTGCTCCGCATCTTCGCCGCCGACTTCGCCGGAAACGAGGCGACCGAAGGGCGCGACCTCCCTCTGACCATCGAATGATAGCGCCGCTCTCAAATTCAAACGCGGCGGGCGGCCATCGAATGATCGGCGCGCACGCCGCACAGAGTCGTAAACTTTCATGACCGAGCCTTTTCCGAGCTACAGCCCGTTTGCGTGGTTCTACGAAAAATACTGGGGAGCCGAAATCCCGGCGCAGTTAATGACCGCCGTCGAAAAGTTGCTCTTGCCGCGTCTGAGCGAGGGTGGCGCGGTGCTCGATCTCTGTTGCGGCACGGGGCAGATTGCCGCCGACCTTGCCGCGCGCCGGTTTCGCGTGACGGGACTCGACGGCTCGGCAGAGATGCTCGATTTTGCGCGCCGCCGCGTTCCCGCCGCGCGCTTCGTGCTCGCCGACGCGCGCACGTTCAACCTCCCATCGGATTACGACGCCGTCATCTCGACCTTCGACAGCCTCAATCACATCATGAGCCTCGCCGAACTGACCGACGTGTTTCGCCACGTCCACGATGCGTTGCGCGACGGCGGCTCGTTCCTGTTCGATATGAACATGGAGCGCGGGTTTCTGCTCCACTGGCGTGACTATTTCTCTATCGTCGAGAGCGACCACGTTTGCGTCTTGTTGGGCGAGTACGACCCCGATGAGAAGGTCGGTCGCTACGACATCACGATGTTCAGGCTTGAAGATTCCGTCTGGCGACGCACCGGAGCAACCATCACCGAAAGGTGTTACGCCTCGCGCGATATTAAGTCGGCGCTGCGAAGGGCGGGCTTCGTCGAGGTCACGCGCTACGATGCCGAAACCGACGTCGGGTTGGCCGAACATATCGGCAGAACATTTTTTCTCGCGCGCAAATGAGTCGCACGGCGCTTGCGCGCGACCGAAACAAAAAAGACCGTCGCACATCCCGCGTGCGACGGTCTATCAGAAAATCAACGGAGTCAGTCTCCGACGACATTCAGGACGGCTTCTGTTGCCTGAGCAACCCGCGTAATTTCATCCGCGCCTTGTGCAACTGCGACTTCGATGTCCCCACCGAACACCCCAGCATCCGCGCGATCTCTTCGTGCTCGTGCCCTTCCACGTCGTGCAGCGTAAAGACCATCTTG
>JBGTHJ010000383.1:0-15210 GCA_041746175.1 Pyrinomonadaceae bacterium | reverse complement strand
CTGCGCGAGAGCGGGCGTTACCGCATCCATCTCGCCTGCGGTAATCCCGCTGGTCCCCTGCGCGCGGACGCGGAACAACTGGACCTCGGCGAGATTCCCTCATTCCCGCTCACTAGTTTTCATGATTCTAACTTCGTAGTCCAAGTGGGCCGTTTTGTCCGTCATCTGCGCGAGCGCGAGATCGACGTCGTCCACACGCACGACTTTTACACAAACATCTTCGGCATGTTCAGCGCCGCGCTCGCCCGCGTCCCCGTCCGCATCGCGTCACGCCGTGAGACGGAAGGCATTCGCAGCCCAGCACAGCGATTCGTCGAGCGCCGCGCCTACGGTCTGGCGCACGCCGTGGTGACAAACGCGGAGGCTATCCGCGAGCAATTGATCCGCGAAGGTCTCAAGCCCGAGAAAGTGGTGACGGCTTACAACGGGCTGGACCTGGAGCGCCTTGGCGCACAATTTGATCTGCCGCGAGACGCCGCCCTCGCCGCGCTCAATTTGCCGCGCGACGAGCAGCGGCGCTTCGTCACGATCATCGCAAACATGTTTCACCCGATGAAGGATCAGGCCACGTTCCTGCGCGCGGCGCGGCTGGTACGCGAGGCGGTGCCCGAAGCCGCCTTCGTGTTGGCCGGGGAAGGCGACCTGATGGAACCACTCCGCGCGCTCGCGGCGGAACTTGGTCTAGCGTATGACGCTTTCTTTTTAGGTCGTTGCAAGCAGGTCGGGGCGCTGTTGTCCGTCTCCGAGGTGTGCGTGCTCAGTTCAAAAGGAGTGGAGGGACTCTCGAACTCGATCCTCGAATACATGGCGGCGGCACGGCCGGTGGTGACGACGGACGTGGGCGGCGCGCGTGAAGCGGTCATTGACGGGGAGACGGGCTACGTCGTCCCGGCGAGTGACGAGCACGCGATGGCCAATCGCATTATCGAATTGCTGCGAAACCCCGCGCAGGCGCGGGCGATGGGCGCGCGCGGTCGAGAACTCGTCGGGCGAAAGTTCTCGTGTGAAGCCCGGCTCGAGCGAACTGAGGAACTCTACGAACGCCTGCTCGCGCGCAGGTCGATCTCAACCCGTCGCGGCATCAGCCGCGGAATGATTCGGGAAGACGTTTAGAGCGATGAGAATAGCCTACCTAGTCAGCCAGTACCCGGCCATCAACCACACCTTTATTCTGCGGGAGATTCGGCAGTTGCGCGCCGCCGAATTTGACGTGCAAGTGATTTCGATTGCGGCCCCTGATCGTCCGCCGGAGCGGATGAATACGGACGAGCAGGAAGAGGCTGCGCGAACTTATCACGTTAAGCCACGCGGAATCTCAGGGGCGCTTGGCGCGCATCTCTCGACCTTCGCCGCACGTCCGTTGAACTACCTGCGGGGACTTGCTTTCGCGCTACGGCTCGGCCGACTCGACGCGCGCAAGACGCTTTCGCATCTGCTGTATTTCGTCGAGGCGGTGATGGTCGGCCGACGGTTAGAGCAACAGGGCCTTTCGCACCTGCACGTCCACTTCTCTTCGACGGTCGCCTTGATCGTTAAGCGCATCTTTCCCGTCACCTTGTCGATCACCATTCACGGCCCCGATGAGTTCAACGATCCCGTCAGCTTCCACCTGACCGAGAAGATCAGAGGGTCGCTGTTCATCTCCGCGATCAGCAGCTACGCGCGCAGCCAGTTGCTGAAAGCCGCCGAGTATGAAGATTGGGGTAAGATCGAGGTCGCCCCGCTCGGCATCGATCCGGAAGTGTTCGTGCCGCGCCCTTTCCGCGAGTCGCCGGAAACTTTCGAGATCATTTGTGTCGGGCGTCTGGCCCCGGTGAAGGCGCAGCATGTATTGATCGCCGCCGTCGGACGCTTGGTTCGTGAGGGGCGTCAGGTGCGGCTCAGGCTGGTGGGCGACGGGCCGGATCGCGCCGCGCTCGAGCGCCACGTCGAGTCTCGGCGACTAACCGGCCGCGTGGTGTTCGAAGGTTGGTTGAATCAAGATCGCGTGCGCGAGTTGTACCGGCAGACTGACATTTTCGCCCTCGCCAGCTTCGCGGAGGGCGTGCCCGTTGTGCTGATGGAAGCGATGGCGATGGAGATTCCCTGCGTAGCGACCCGCATCACCGGCGTCCCCGAACTGATCCGCGACGGCGTGGACGGCTGCCTCGTGACTCCCGCCGATGAAAACGATCTGGCTCAGGCCGTCGCAAGGTTGATGGACGATCCGGCGCTGCGCCGGCGACTCGGCGCGGCCGGACGCCAGCGCGTCCTTGAAAAATACGATCTGCCGCGCAACGTCGATTATCTAGCCGGCATCTTTCAACGCCGTCTGGCCGGGACCATGCTCGGACACTCAGGGACAGACGTGGCGGCGACTGCGGACGCGCCACATCTGGGAATGGCAATAGGCGGCAACCGAAACGCTCACCGTGCAATCGACCAGCCGCTCCCTGGTACTCAGGAAAAAATCGAGTTCCGCTAAATCGAAACTTAGGAGACCCTGGTTGCCATTCCCATTTGTCCCTATATGAGCCAACTGAAAAATGCTTTTAGTGTATACCTGTTTGCCCTGAGCTGTGGTCTCCGGGCCATCATGTCCGGGAGCATCGGCGACGGCCTCAAGCTGTTAGTCGCGCCCGTCGGGTACTGGCGCTTCCTGCCGAACGCCTTCGTCCTGCAAGAGTTCAGGAACCAGCTCAATCCGAAAGTGCTGGACGCGAGCAGTCCCAAATTGTTGAGCCTCATGCTGGCTTCGCAAACCGAGAACAAAGTCTACGCGACCGACTTGAACGACGCGCAAATCTTCTCGCGCTGGCAGCAATTCGCGCGCGCCCTCGGCCTCAAGAATTACGAAGTCGAATATCAGGACGCGCGGCAGCTTAAATATCCTGACGAGTTTTTCGATCTCGTCTATTCGATCAGCGTCATCGAGCATATCCCCGGGCAGGGAGATGCCGAGGCGCTTAGGGAATTCTGCCGCGTTCTCAAGTCGGAAGGCCGGTTGGTGATTGAGGTTCCCTATCGCCGGCAGCGGCGGGAGATCGTCGCCCACTACGACAGCAAAGGAGCGCCGCTGGAAACCCCGCAGTTTTACGAACGCCACTACGACGCGGCGTGGCTTCGAGAGCGCCTCGAAAGTGTTCAAGGCTTGAGTCTGGAGAAAAAGGTCATCTTGGGTGAGACGCTGCCGATTGATCCGTGGATCGCGACGAACCGGTTGCCGCGCCCCTTACGCATTGCGCTGTTGCCACTCGAACCACTGCTCGCGGCCTTGAACTACTGGTCGAGCGCCCACGACACGACTGGTCATCCATTGGCCGCGTTGCTGGTGTACCGGAAAGTTTGAACGCCGCGCGGCGTTGATCACAGAGCGGGTACGTTATGTTTGAGAACCTACGTGAAGACCTCCGGCGTTACGGCGAAGGGCCGCGCCAGCAGGCGCGGGCGCTGCTGCTGGTGCCGGGCGTCTGGGCCATCGCCGGTTATCGTCTCGCGCGGTGGGCGCACACCGCCGAACTGTCGGGGCCGGCGCGGAGGCTGATGAACGTCATCGCCACTCTCTCGAACGTCTTCGTGCAGGTGGCGACGAACATCGAGATTCCGGCCACCGCCGTGATTGGGCCGGGCTTGTACATCGCTCACACGGGCTACATCGTACTGGCTTCCGGCGTCGTGATGGGGAGCCATTGCACGATGACGCAAGGCGTCACCATCGGGCACGGCGGTGGTGGCGGTAGCGGTGATCACGAGTACCCGGTGATCGGCGACCGGGTTTACCTCGGCCCGGGAAGCGCCGTGATCGGCCCGCTCAAAATCGGAGATGACGCTTTGATCGGCGTCAGTGCCGTAGTCACTCGCTCCGTGCCGCCGCGCGGGGTCGCCGTCGGAAATCCGGCGCGCGTGATTTCGCTCAAAGGCTCTTTCGAGGTCATCTCATACGCAGGCATGGAGATTGATCCGCAACGCTCGAACGCGCTCCGCGAGATGATGGAAGACGCCCACCTCGTCCTGGACTGAGGCCGAAGATTTTCAGAAGATGTGATGAGCAAGGCGCTAAACAAACTGAGAAAATTAAAGGGACGCAGCTTTACCGAGTTTCGCGTGCGCGGCGCGCAGGCCATCGCGGCTGCGGCTGAGCGTTACGGTTTGTCGCCGCAGGCGCGCGTGCCTTCTGACGCCGCGTTGTTCCGGTCGCTTCGCTGCGCCACCGGGCCGCCCGGCAATGGCGGCTGGAAGCAGTTTGGCGCTGATCAATTACTCGAACAATTCCGGCGGCGCGCCTCGCCGAACTTCTTCGCGTCTTTTACGGTTCGCGAGGAAACGCTAGCGGAATTACGCGGGCGCTTCGGCGACGGCGACCGCGCGCTGGTGATCGAGCGCGCCAAACGCATTTGCGAAGGAAAGTTTGATCTGCTTGGCCTGCGTGGCCTGTCGTTCGGAGAGCCGGTGAATTGGCATCTGGAACCAATCTCCGGGAAACAAACGCCGCTCTTGCATTGGAGCCGCATCAAGTACCTCGACGCGGCAGTGGCGGGCGACAAAAAGATCAGCTGGGAGTTAAATCGTCACCATTATTTTATGACGCTTGGCCGCGCCTACTGGCACACCGGCGACGAGCTTTTCGCGCAAACCTTCGTGGCGCACCTCAACGCGTGGATGGACGCTAATCCGCCGAAGTTAGGGATCAATTGGGCCAGTAGTTTGGAAGTCGCGTTTCGCGCCATCTCGTGGCTGTGGGCCATCCACTTCTTTAAGGACGCGCCGTGCATGACGCCGGAAGTCTTTCAACGTGCGTTGAAGTTTCTCTTCCTGCACGCACGGCATCTGGAGACATACCTCTCAACATATTTTAGCCCGAACACACACCTGACGGGCGAAGCGCTGGGTCTTTACTACTTGGGGACGCTGCTGCCCGAATTTCGCGTGGCCGCCAGATGGCGCGCCGCCGGCAGGCGCATCCTGCTAGCGCAACTCGAACGCCACGTCCGACCCGACGGAGTTTACTTCGAGCAGTCGAGTTACTATCACCGCTACACGACAGATTTCTACTTGCACTTCCGCCTGCTCGCGCAAGCCAACGGCGAGGACGTCGGCGGCCTTTTGGAAGAGAAGTTGCAAAGCTTGCTCGATCACCTGATGTACATCACGCGGCCTGACGGCCGGACGCCCGTGTTCGGCGATGACGACGGCGGCAGACTGGTGATGCTTGACGAGCGCGCGGCGAACGACTTCCGCGCTACGCTCTCGACTGGGGCCGCGCTCTTCGGGCGTGCGGATTACAAGTACGTGTCGGGCGAGGCGGCGGAAGAAACTCTCTGGCTGCTCGGCGGCGCGGCCTTGCGAAAATTTGACGATCTCGCGGCGCATCCACCGGCGACGCTCTCGCGCGCGTTTCCGGACGGCGGCTATTATGTGATGCGAGACGGCTGGTCGGCGGCGGACAACTATTTGCTGATCGACTGCGGGCCGCACGGAGCTGACAATTGCGGCCACGCGCACGCCGACGCGCTGGCCTTTGAATTGGCGACGGGCGGGCGAGCCGTGCTCGTCGATCCGGGGACTTACACCTATACTGGTTCGACTGCAGCGCGGAGTGTATTCCGCGGTTCGTTGGCACACAACACGCTGTCAATCGACGGCGAATCCTCCTCGGTGCCGGACGGGGCATTTACGTGGGAGCACATCGCCCGCGCTACCACGCGCCGGTGGCTCGCGCACGAGCGTTTTGATTTTTTCGCGGGCCAACATGACGGTTACGAGCGCCTGCCATCACCCGCCACCCACGTCCGCGAGGTGCTGTTCATCAAGGGCGAATACTGGATGCTGCGCGACATTATCACGACCGCCGGCGCGCACCGTTATCAATGGCGTTACCATTTCGCCCCACACGCCGCGCCGTTTGTTAGAGCGGGGCGGCAGCAGCGTCTCGAGGGCGGCAGCGATATCTCTTCGGCGGTGGCGGCGCACGAATTAGAGATTTCGCTTCCCGGAGAAGAGGCGGAAGTTAATCAAGAAGAAGGTTGGGTCTCGGAATGCTACGGGGCGCGGACATCGGCTCCGGTTATCGTCTTGTCCACTACGGGCGAAGGGCCGCAGGACTTTATGACGTTCCTGATTCCGCGCGGAAAGAATCAGACGGGAAGCGTCGAGTGGCGCGAGATCGCAGCGTCGGGCGGGCGGGCTTTCGCCGCGTTCGTGAAAGACGGACGCGACTTAGTGATGGTCGGCGACGGCCGCCGGATAGAGGCCGCGCCATTCTCTTCTGACTTTGCATGGATGTGGGCGCGAATGGGTGACGAGTTGGTGCCGGAAGAGTTAATTTTAATTGACGGCGGCTACTTGTCTCTGGATGGGCGCGAGGTCATCAAGTCCGGGCAACCAATCGGTTACTTAGTTGCGCGCCGCGTTGGCGATGAGTGGCTGGTCGAGACTGATGCGAGTGATATGCTGGTCTTCACGCCTCCCGCTGTCGCTGGCCGCATAGTAATTAACGGTGCCCCGGGCACGGGGGCGGGAAGGGCAGTTGGTAAAGCACTAAATCGAAGCTCATGAGATTGGAACAGAAGATAAAACGTTGTCCACGAAATGACACGAAACAGGACGAAACAATCATCACTAATTTCGTCCGTTTCACTTCGTGTCGTTCTCTGTGATTTCGTGGATAATGTCTTTCGGTGTTCCCATCTTGGATGCCCTGATTTAGCAGAGGGGGTGACGCCGCCAGCCGCGCTCAGGGCCGGCGACCACGGCAAGAGACATATGTGTGGAATTAACGGTATAGCTTTCAGCAGTCGCGCCCGACGGCGCGTTGATCGTGACGTGCTCGCGGCTATGCGCGACGTGCTTACTCACCGCGGCCCGGACGACGACGGCCTCTTCGTTGATGGCAACGTTGGGCTGGGACACAGGCGTTTGAGTATCGTTGACGTGGCGGCGGGCCACCAGCCGATGACGAACGAGGACGAAAGTCTCCACATCGTTTTCAACGGCGAGATTTATAACCATGCCGACTTCCGCTCCGGATTGGAAGCTTGCGGGCACGTCTATCGTACGCACTGCGACACGGAGACGATCCTGCACCTCTACGAAGAGGAAGGCGTCCGCGTCGTCGAGAGTTTGCGCGGCATGTTCGCGTTTGCCATCTGGGACCAGCGGAAGTCTGAGTTGTTTATTGCGCGCGACCGGCTCGGCGTCAAGCCGCTCTACTACGTTCACGACGCCGACGGCTCACTTTTTTTCGCGTCCGAGATCAAAGCCCTACTGGCAGCCGGGGCCATTGCGCCTGAACTGAATCTTCCGGCGCTGCCCGACTACTTGGCTAATCACGCCACGTCGGGCGAGGAGACACTGTTTCGCGGCGTTAAGCGGCTGCTGCCCGGCCACACGCTTCTGTGGCGCGACGGCGCGATCAAGATCGAGCGTTACTGGGATGTCGCCTTCGCGCCGGAGGGCGAGGATGGCTCTTCACGCAAAAGCGACGAGCAGTACGTCCGAGAGTGGTCTGAGTTGTTCCGCACTTCGGTTCGTCTGCGGTTGATGGCCGACGTGCCGCTCGGCATGTTTCTTTCGGGCGGCATTGATTCGTCGGCCATCGCCGCCGTGATGAGCGGGATCGTCAGCGAGCAGGTAAAAACTTTCTCAGTCGCCTTTGCGGAGCGCGAAGCCAACGAGTTGGAGTATGCCCGCATCGTCGCGCGTCGCTTCAGGACCGATCATCACGAAGTAGTCGTCAGCCCGGAGGAATTTTTTGCCGCGCTGCCGCAACTCGTCTGGCACGAGGATGAGCCGCTCGCGCACCCTTCGAGCGTCGCTCTCTATTTCGTGTCGCGGCTCGCGGCGCAACACGTCAAAGTGGTGCTGACCGGCGAGGGCAGCGACGAGTTGCTGGCCGGTTACGGGCGTTATCGCAAGACCGTTTTCAATCTCGCGCTCGGCGAACGCTATCAAAGGTGGACGGGCGACGGTCTGCGCCGCGCCGTCAGACGTGGCATTGAAAGCCGGCCTCCCGGCTCGAAAGTGGGGCAGAAGCTCAAGCGAACTTTTCTGTGCCTGACTCCTGACATCGAAACTATTTACTTCGACAACTTCTCGGTCTTCGGGCGAGACCGGCAGCGGGAGTTGCTCACGCCGGAGACTCGCGAGCGCATCGGCGCGCTCGATCCGTATGCCGGCGTGCGCCGCTGTCTCGAAGCGACGGACGCCGGGACGCTCCTCAACCGGTTGCTCTACGCGGACATCAAAATTTACCTGCACGAGTTATTGATGAAACAGGATCAGATGAGCATGGCGGCGTCGATTGAAAGCCGCGTGCCGTTTCTCGATCACAAATTGGTGGAATACACCGCCCGTCTCCCCGAGCGCATGAAGTTGCGCGGGCTGACTACCAAACACATCCTGCGCCAAAGCATGAAAGGCGTCTTGCCGGAAGAAATTTTATCGCGCCGAAAAATGGGTTTTCCGGTGCCCGTCGGGGCGTGGTTTCGCGGGAAGTTCCACGGGATCGTTGACGAATACGTGTTGAGCGCGCGCGCGCGCAACCGTGGATTATTCGACGAGGCGTATGTGCGTCGCCTCGTCGCGGAACACCAGCAGGGCGCGAACCACACCGAGCGTTTGTGGTCGCTCGTCAACTTTGAAATCTGGCAGCGGCAGTTTATGGATGGCGAGGCGAGTCCCCGTCTTCATCCCGCCGCGAGCGAGGCCGTGCTGACGCTAAGATAGTTTGCCGGAGTCAGACGCTAAGCGAAACAGGGGCAAGAGAAAAAGACAGGACTTACAAGATAAGGTCCGATACAGAGCGCCGCCTAAATCGGAACTTACGAGAGAGGAGTAGAGAAGGGCTTGTCAACGAAATCACACGAAACGACACGAACAAACCGACACGAAATGCTTTGTCTTGGTTTCGTGCGGTCTCGTGTAATTTCGTGGATCGCTTTACCTTTGCCGATCTCATAAGTTCTGATTTAGTGTTCTTTCATCTTGTCAATCTTCTAAATCCTGTTCACTCTCCCGTGGCGTGGTTTAGAGACCCGGAGCGGCGCTGGTCAGCTCGATGCGATAACAACCCTATGCGAATTTTGTGGGTCAAAGCGGGGAAGCTGCTGCCAGTGGATACGGGCGGCAAGATTCGTTCTTATAATCTGCTGCGTCAACTCGCCGCACGGCAGGAGACCACGCTGCTGTCTTACTACGGCGGGCAGCGCGACGACACATACGAGCAAGTGATCAAGCGTCACTTGCCGGGGGCCGTCACGATCCATACCGGCGCGCCGGACGCGAACGCGTTCGAACAGGGCTTGGATTACGTGCGTCGCTTGCCCTCGCGCGCGCCTTACGCTGTCACCAAATTTACCGCGCCGGCCGTCCAGCGCGTGCTCGCCGGGTGGCTTAGTGGGGGACGCTACGACGTGGCCGTGTGCGACTTCCTGTCAGCCTCGCTCAACTTTCCGCGCACGCTTCATACTCCATCGGTGCTGTTTCAACACAACGTCGAATCCGCGCTCTGGCGGCGGCAGGCCGATTACGAAGCGAATCCGATCAAGCGTCTCGTCTTCAAACTGGAAGCGGCCAAAATGCTTCGTTATGAGAGCCGGGCGGTGAAACGCTTTCATCACGTCATCGCCGTCTCCGAACACGACCGCGAGTTGATGTCCGGGATGACCGAGCCGGCGCGTATCAGCGTTACGCCGACCGGCGTCGATGTGCGGCAATACCAAAACGCGGCTGAATCGCGCGCGGGCGAGTCGCCATCACCGTTGGTGCTCTTCCTCGGTTCGATGGATTGGGAGGCGAACATCGACGGGGTTGAATATTTTTGCCGCGACATCTGGCCGGCGGTGCTGCCTGCGGTGTCGGGCGCGCGCTTCCGCATCGTCGGGCGCAATCCGCATTCGCGTGTGCTGAAGCTCGCCTCGGATTCGGTGGAAGTGACCGGAACAGTTCCCTCAGTCGTCGAACATTTGCACGAGGCGGCGGTCTTCGTCGTCCCTCTGCGTGTCGGCGGCGGGACGCGGCTCAAAATTTTCGAGGCAATGGCGGCGGGCAAGGCCGTTGTCTCGACGACCGTGGGCGCCGAAGGCTTGGACGTGACGCACGCGCACAACATTTGGTTGGCGGATGATGCTGCGAATTTTACCCGCGCCGTGACGACTTTGTTGCAGGATCACGAGCAGCGCCGACGTTTTGAAAAGGCCGCGGTCGAGTTGGCCGCGCAATACGATTGGACAGTCATCGCGACGCAGTTTGAAGAGACGCTCGCCCGCGTCGCTCAAGCAAACGGCGAACAGCCCCATCTTCTTCCCGTTGCGACTTCGGTGAACGCATGAGAATCCTCGTCCTCGACGGCAATGAGAATCAAGCGGTCGCTTGCGTGCGCTCACTGGCGCGCGCCGGACATCGCGTATCAGTCGGGGCGCACACAAATTGGTCGAAAGCCGGGCTGTCGCGCGATTGCCAGAGCGCGTTTACTTACCCCGCCCCGCAGGCCGATGCCGATGCTTTCGTGAAGCGCGTCGTCGAAGAGGCGCGGCGCGAGCCGGGAACCTTGATCCTGCCGATGACCGAGCGTACCACGCTGCCGCTGTCGCAAAACCGCGAGCTTGTTTACTCCGCCGGCGGGCGTTTGGCGCTGCCTCTGCACGAGGTAGTGTTGCAGGCTTTCGACAAGCAATACACAACCCAGCTCGCCGAGTCGTTAGGCGTCGTGGTCCCGCAAACTATCTTGCTGAACGAGCTTGGGCAGGCGCGGCAGTCGGCGGTCATAGCGCGGTATCCGGTAGTGTTGAAGCCGCGTTCTTCGGAGGAAGTCTCGCGGGCCGGGCAGGTGTCGCCGACCGGCGCGCCGATTTACGCGCGCGACGCGAGCGAGTTCATGAGGGCTTATCAAGAATTGAGCCGCCGCTGTTTGGACGTGCTGGTGCAGGATTACGTCGAAGGCGCAGGCGTCGGTTACTTTGCTTTGATGCGACAGGGTGAGCTGCGTGCCGAGTTTGCACACCGCCGCCTTCGCGATGTGCACCCGACCGGATCCGGCAGTGCGTTGCGCGAGAGCGCGCACCCCGACGCGAAAGTGCGTGAAGCCGCACTCGCTATTTTGTCGGCGCTTAAGTGGCATGGAGTGGCGATGGTCGAGTTCCGCCGTCGCGCGGATGGGACTCCAGTCTTCCTAGAGGTGAACGGGCGATTCTGGAACTCCTTACCGTTAGCCGTTTATGCAGGCGTGGACTTCCCAGCTTGGCTGGCCGAACTGGCCGAGCGTGGGGACGTCGCTCCGGATGCGAATTACAAGGCCGGCGTGCGTTGCCGCTGGATGCTCGGTGACTTTCGTCATTTGATCGAGGTGTGGCGCGGCGCGCCCGCCGGATATCCCGGCAAATTTCCTGGACGCCTGAGCACGTTGCTTCGCTTCCTGACTCCCGTACCCGGAACTTTCCACGATAACTTTACGATGCGTGATCCGCTGCCTGAAGTCGGCGACTGGTTGGACCTACTGACGAGGAAACTGCCCGCCGGCTTCATAAAAAGATCGGCTTTACGAAAGGGACTGCATGCTGAAGGGAATTATTCACTGTCATAGCACTTATTCGGACGGGGAGTTTACTCTCCGCGAGTTACGCGAATTATGTATCGCGTCGGGAGTCGATTTCGTGTGCATGACCGATCACGCCGAGGCTTTTGACGAGACCCGGCTGCGCGCCTACGTCGATGAGTGCGCGGCTTTCTCCGACCAGCGCTTCCGCTTCGTGGCCGGTCTCGAATACGAGTGCGAGCGCCGGATGCACGTGCTGGGCTATGGCGTCACTTCTTCGGCCCACAGTACCGACCCGCAGGAAGTCATCCGTCACATCGATCGAGAGGGCGGCATCTCCGTCATCGCGCATCCGATGGATGCGATGTTCGAGTGGATCGAATCGTTCGAATCGCTGCCGCGCGGGATCGAGGCGTGGAACTCCAAATACGATGGGCGTTTCGCGCCGCGGCCGGGTACCTTTCAATTGCTGAACCGGTTGCAGGAACGCAAGCCGGAGATGCAGGCTTTTTACGGAACCGACCTGCATTGGAAAAAGCAGTTTCGCGGCCTACTGAATTTTGTGAGCGCCGCGCCGACGCGCGAGGCCATTCTGGCGGCGCTGATGCGGGGCGATTACGTCGGCGTGAAAGACCGCATCGAACTGCCCGCGAGCGGTCAGTTGCCGGCGGCGGTTCTGGCAAAATTTCGGGCGACGAACGAACGTTACCATCGACTGCGACAGTTTCTGAAGCAGACCAAAAAGATGAGCGGGCGCGTCGGTTCGAGCCTCCCGGCGCCGATCAAGGCACAACTGCGAAGGATATTTTGATGAACACCGGCCTCGTTTATTTGATGTACCACGAACTCCGATCGCCGGGGCGCGAACTGATCGACGGCGATCCGGGATACGCCCGCTATGTGGTGACGACCGCCAACTTCCGCGCGCAACTGGCCCAACTTCGCGCCGGGAATTTCCGCGGGATGAATGTCACGGACGCCTTAGCCTGCAAAATCGCGACATCTACTCCTCGCGTCGTGATCACTTTTGACGACGGCTGCGAAACCGATCTGACAGTGGCAGCGCCGCTGCTGTGCGAGCACAATTACGACGCGACGTTCTACGTCACCACCGGGCACGTCGGGCGGCGCGGTTATTTGACGAAGAGCCAACTGCTGGAACTCAGTGCGCTCGGCTTCGAGATCGGGTGTCATTCGATGAGCCACCGCCTGCTGCTCGATCTTCCGCCCGCTCAATTACACACTGAGATCGTCGCGGCGAAGGACCAGCTTGAGCAGTTGATCGGCAAACGCATTGCGCACTTCTCCTGTCCCGGCGGCCGTTGGAATCGGCAGGTCGCGCTGATGGCGCGCGACGCTGGTTACGAATCGGTCGCCACCAGTCGCGTCAGCGCGAACGGCCGGACGGCGGATCGCTTTCGCCTGTCGCGCGTCGCCGTCATGCAAGCTACCTCACTTTCGGAGTTTGACCGGTATTGTCGTGGGGAGAAACTGCTGAAACGTCAGGCTCAGGAGGCGGTGTTGAGCGTCGCCAAAAAGGCACTGGGCAACTGGGGCTATCAAAAATTTCGCTCGACCGTGCTGGGGGGCCGCGGCACGCAAGGATAAAAATCACATCGCGAAGGTTAATTTTCCTGCCGCGCCCAAACTATTGCCGCCACGCGCGTTTATATTCCGGTTCTGATCGAGGCGTGATGCGTTCACGCGAAAATAATCATCGAGGACGATAATGAAACTGAGTGTGTTTGGTTTGGGTTATGTCGGGTGCGTATCGGCGGCGTGTTTCGCGAAGGATGGACACGAAGTGATTGGCGTAGATGTTAGTCAGCCGAAAGTGGACATCATCAACAACGGCCACAGCCCGATTGTTGAGACTGGCATTGGCGAGCTGATCGCGGAGATGGTGCGAGCTGGAAAACTGCGTGCGACGACGGATGCCGCCGAGGCGATTCGTGATTCCGAACTCTCGTTGATCTGTGTCGGTACGCCAAGCAACGCGAACGGCAGCCTCGATCTCGCTTACGTCAAGCGAGTCTGCGAAGACATCGGGGCGGCTCTAAACGCTAAGCGCGCGCGGCACACCATCGTCATCCGCAGCACGATGCTGCCGGGGACCATCGAAGGCGTCGTCATCCCGGCGCTGGAAATGCATTCGGGCCAGAAAGCCGGGCGCGATTTCGGCGTTTGCATCAACCCTGAGTTTTTACGAGAAGGCACCTCACTCAAAGATTTCTACGCCCCGCCCTTCACCCTGATCGGCGCTGAAGAGGAGGAAGTTGCTACGATTCTCCGGCAATTGTTCGCCCACATCGACGCCCCGCTCTACGTGACGGGTATCAAGGCGGCCGAGATGGTCAAGTACGCCTGCAACTGTTTCCACGCGTTGAAGGTCACCTTCGCCAACGAGATCGGCAACATCTGCAAAGAATTGAGCATCGACAGCCATCAGGTGATGGGGATCTTTTGTCAAGACACCAAGCTCAACCTCTCGCCTTACTATCTGAAGCCCGGCTTCGCTTTCGGCGGCTCGTGCCTGCCGAAAGACTTGCGCGCGATCACTTACAAGGCGAAGGAGTTGGACGTTGACGTGCCGGTGTTGTCGTCGATCCTGCCGAGCAACCGCCGGCAAGTCGAGCGCGCCTTCGACATGGTGATGCGTACCGGGCGCAAGCGGCTCGGCATTCTCGGCTTCAGTTTTAAGGCCGGGACTGACGACCTGCGTGAGTCTCCGATGGTGACGCTGATCGAGGCGCTGATCGGCAAGGGGATGCAGTTGTCGATCTATGATCGAGACGTTTCGCTGGCTCGCCTCTTCGGGGCCAACAAGGAATACATCGAGCGCGAGATTCCGCACATCTCACAGCTCATGCGCGCGAGCGTCAAAGAGGTGGTGGACAATTCCGACGTGCTGATCATCGGCAACAAGGCCGAAGAGTTTCGCGAGATCGAAGCACAACTCCGCGGCGATCAGAAAGTGATCGACTTGGTCAGGCTCTTCGATGAGCGTCTGACGGCGGATACCTATGAGGGAATTTGCTGGTAGGCCCGCGCGACCAGCCGCGCGGCGAAGGAGGTCAAGCGTACCTGCAGCCGCCCCGGAGATGGATGATTCGCCGCCTGCTCTTCCGGGCTTGGCCCCTCATTCTATCGCTGCTCGTCGTGTGGTGCGTGCTGGCGTGGGGCGCGGCCCGAGCTCTCATCCGGCGCACGGTGTTGCCGCGGGCTGATGTCCTGGTCGTCCTTGGCGGATCGGCGGCTTATGTTGAGCGTGCGCAATGGGCGGCGCAACTCTTTCATAAGGGACGGGCGGCGCGCATCGTCCTGACTAATGATAATCAACGCGGCGGTTGGTCGCGGGAGAAGCAGCGTAACCCGTTTTACTACGAGCGCGCGTTCGAGGAGTTGCGGCGGGCGGGCGTGCCCGCGGACCAGATAGAGGTCTTGCCGCAACCCCTCTCGGGGACTTTCGCGGAAGCTCTCGCCTTGCGCCAATATGCCGCGACGAAAGGCGTGCGCTCCTTCTTAGTGGTCACTTCGCCCTATCACACGCGCCGCGCCGGTTGGATGTTGGGCCGTGTCTTTCGCGAGGAGGGTGGCATCGAGATCGGCATCGATGCTCCACCACCGGGGCGGCAGTCGCCGCTCCCGCTGACGTGGTGGTTGCGCCCGCATGGGTGGCGCGTTGTGGCTTTGGAATACCC
>JBGTHJ010000382.1:0-3050 GCA_041746175.1 Pyrinomonadaceae bacterium | reverse complement strand
CGACGTGCCGGAGCGCCTCGCGCACGACCCCGATGCCGCGCGCCGACGTGAACTCTCGGCGCGATGGCAGGATGCTTTGCGCTCGTGCGACGACTTGCGCGCGATGCGTGTCGAGTTGTACAGGGGTGCGGCACGCGCTCTCGGCTTCGGTGACGGGCGCGCGTTGTATGAAGAGATTGCGGGCGTCAATTTAGAAGAGTTAGCAGCGGCGGCAGACTCTTTTCTCGGACGGACAGCGGATGTCTACCGCAGGCATCTGGGGCTTTGGAAAACGCGGCATCTCGCGCCGCACGCCGCCGCGCCCGATTACGCTGACGCGCTTTTTTTCCGGCGTCTCGCGCATCTCGATCCGCACTTCACGGGGCGCGACCTTGTAAGAGTTTACGAGTCGTCGATGAACGGTCTTGGAATCCGCACGGGGACACAGAAGAATATTCGTGTGGATGATGCGACGCGACCTTTGATGAAGTCGCGAGCGGAGTGCTTCGCCGTCAATCCGCCCGAAGAAGTACGGTTCGTGGTCGGAGCGGAGCGGAGCGGGGCGGCGGCATACGCAACTCTTTTTCATGCCGCCGGAGTCGCGCAGTTGTTCGCTTGGTCGTCGCGCGAGACGGCGGCGCACTATCCCGAGTTTATCCACGCGCCCGACGGCGCGACGCGCGACGGACACGCTTTTCTGCTCACAGACCTCTTCCTAGATGCGGCGTGGGTCGGTGAACATCTCCACGTCAATCAGTCGGAAGCGGACGAGATTACGCGCGCGTTCGCGCTGCGCGAGTTGCACGATGTACGACGTTGCTGCGCCGCGCTGCGTCATGCGTTGGCGACGGACGACGCGAGCGATGTGCGTTCCGAAATGGTGGCTGATGGTTATGCCGGACTGTTAGGCGAAGCGACCGGATTTCGTCATCACGCAGCGTTGAGTTTGTACGAGAGAGGCGACGGTTTCCGAGCGGCGACGGCGCTGCGTGCGCGGCTGTTTGCCGTCGTGTGGCGCGAACATTTGCGTGAGCGACACGGGCATCGCTGGTGGGCGTCGCGTGCGGCGGGCGACGAGTTGATCGATGTCTGGAACACCGCCGGGCGTTACAAGGTAGAGGAATTAGCGAGGCTTCTCGGGATTGGCGAACTCGACTTCGACCTGCTGGCGCACGCTTTAACCGCATCCGTAAACGTCGGGCGAGGATGAGAGGAACGTGCGCGCACAACTAACCAGAGACGGAACGCGACGCGTCGAGGTGCGGCTCGGCGGCGGCAAAGATTACCGGATAGAAATCGCGGCGGGCGCGCTCGAAGGCATCGGAGCGGTGGCGCGCGGCACGCTCTCGCCGCACGCGCAACGCATCGTCGTCGTTTCAAACGCGAAGGTCTTCGGTTTGTACGGAGAGCGCGTCGCGGCGAGTTTGCGCGGTGCGGAGTTCGACGTTGCGACGTGGTTGATGGGCGACGGCGAACGACACAAATCATGGCGGACGTTGGAGCGCACGCTCGCGTTCTTCGGCGAAAAAGGCTTGGGGAGAAGCGACGCGGTGATCGCGCTTGGCGGGGGCGTGGTGGGCGATCTGGCGGGCTTCGCGGCGGCGGTTTACCTGCGCGGCATCGCGTACCTGCAAGTCCCGACGACGCTGCTCGCGCAGATTGATTCTTCGGTCGGTGGTAAGACCGGGGTCAACACGCGCACGGGCAAAAATCTTATCGGCGCGTTTCATCAGCCGCGCGGTGTCGTCATCGACACCGCGACGCTGCGGACTTTGCCGCCGCGCGAGATGACCGCCGGTTGGTGCGAAGCGATCAAGCAGGGCGCGGCGGGTGACCGTCACCTGTTCGAGCGGACGCATCAGGCGCTCGACGTTCGCGCGACGGCGGGTCGGGCTTCGGTGGATGATGACGGAAGTCTCGCTGATTTGATCGCCGCGCAGTGCGCTTTCAAAGCGAAGATTGTGGCGAACGACGAGCGCGAAGAAATCGGACGCACCGACCATCGCTCGCGGCGCATCTTGAATTTCGGGCACACGGTCGCGCACGCGCTCGAAGCTCTGACGGGCTACCGTCGTTTCCGGCACGGCGAGGCGGTGGGCTACGGGATGCTGGCGGCGGGCGAGCTTTCGGTCGGGCTAGGACTACTCGCGCCCGCGGAGTTAGAATCGTTGCGGCGCACAGTCCGTTTAGCCGGACGCTTGCCGCGCGCTGACGACCTCGCTCTAGCGGAAATTTTGCGCGCGCTTCCGGCGGACAAGAAGTCGGTCGGGGGGCATGTGCAGTGGGTGTTGCTCGAAAAGATCGGGCGGGCGCGCATTATCAGCGACAGCGAGATCGGCGCGCGTCTTCTCCGCTCCGCGCTCCGCGCCGCTCTCGCGCGTGATTTGTGAGCACGCATCCGGTGGAGGAATTTTTTGAGATGAGACGTTCACCTGACATCCCTCTGACGACGAGCCGCACACGGTCGGAGCGCGGCGGGGCGCGTCTGAACTTCCTCGTCGTCGTGGCCGTCATCGCGGTCGTGGCTTACGTCGGTTATCAATACGTGCCCATCGCGTACAATGCTTCGATATTCAAAGTCTTCATGCAAGACACGGTGGACAAAGCGGCGGTGACATCGCGAACGCCCGAATGGGTTGAGAACGAACTGCGCGCCAACGCCCCCGGCTACAACGTCCCGCCCGATGCCGCGATAACCGTAAAGAAGAACGCAGGCCGGCTCGAAGCCCGCGTGCGTTGGACGCGACCAATCCCGCTACCCGGTTATATCTATCAGTTCAACTTCGACCACACGGTCAGCAGCAGCAACTTCCTCACGCAATAATCCCGCGCAAAGACGCAGCATCAATAGTCGCGGATGAGCGCCGATGATACCGGATGGCAGAGGGAGTCGATTGCTCTTCTCTTCTGCGCGTCCGGCTGCGGCTCGAATTTTTGTGTTTGACGTTTAGGCGTTGACGACGGCGGCGGGGCTTTGCAACTGAACGAGACCGGCGGGCGCGGCGGCGAGCCACGTGGTCGGGCAGACGCCGCAACGCGTGCAGGTGCTGACGGAAGGGCAGGGCGCGGTC
>JBGTHJ010000381.1:0-4443 GCA_041746175.1 Pyrinomonadaceae bacterium | reverse complement strand
ATCCGCACCCGATGATTGGGATGCGTGAGCATCAGTTGCCTGAGCGTAGCACGTCGTTCCGCATCAAGCGGCTTAACGAAATGTGTAGGGGTTTTCATGACCCTTCTATTCTACCGAAAAACTTTTGCTCAGGTGCTTATGTTTGATCCGTTTCCGGCGCGGCGGCCTGTTCGTCGGCGACCCATGAGACGAAGAGACGCAGCCAGTTGTCGGTCGGCTCCATGATCTGGACGCCGATACGCGCGGTGCCGTAGATGGCGGGCGCGATGCGGACGACGCGCGCCGTGACTTCGATGGGCGCACCGTCCGGACGGTGTGCGCGCAGGTACAGTTGGTCGCCCCGTGTCACTTTTTGATTGAGATGGAAAAGCGTTCCGGTCGTCGAGATGTCGTCGGTTTCGGTCGGCTCGCTCCACGCCCCGCCGTCTTCGGCGCGACCCGAAACAATGATGGGCAGGCGCAGCGCCATGCGCAACGCGAAACGTCTCTCTCCGTTCATCGGCGAAGTCATAGCGAGTCAGAAGTCAGGCATCAGAAGGCGAAATGATGAACGCGCCGGAAGTTAGAACGACGCCCGGTCGGAAGCTGATCGAAGGCGCGTCGATTATTTATTACGAAGGCTAACCTCCGGCTGCTGATTTCACATCCGTCGAATCTTCCCAATGGTAAAAGCCCTCGCCGCTCTTGCGTCCGAGTTTTCCCTCGGCGACCATGCGCCGGAGGATTTCGGGGGGGCGGAAACTTTCCGTGCCGAGCGTGCGATGAAGATATTCGGCGATATCGAGGCGAATGTCGAGACCGACGTGGTCAGTCAAACGGAGCGGCCCCATCGGGTGATTGTAGCCCAACTCCATCGCCGTATCTATATCTTTCGCGCTCGCCACGCCCTGCTCGAGCATCCGCATCGCTTCGAGTCCGAGGACGAGGCCGAGCCGGCTCGACGCGAAGCCCGGCACATCGCGCACCGTAATCGGTTCTTTCCGCAGCCGCGCCGCAACCGTCCGGACAGCTTCGACCGTCGCCGCACACGTCCGTTCACCGACGACGATTTCCACGAGCCGCATAAGGTGGACGGGGTTGAAAAAGTGCATCCCGACGACGCATTCGGGGCGCGCGGCGTCGCGTGCGATCTCGGTAATCGACAGCGATGAAGTGTTGGTCGCGAAGATGACGGCGCGCTCGCCCGCGAGTTCCTCGACGGCGCGCAGCATCTCCTTTTTCAAGTCCATCCGTTCGGGCACGGCTTCGATGAAGAGATCGGCGGCGCGCGTCTCCGCGAAATCGATCGCGCCGCGCAGTCTTTGCAGCGTCATGTCGCGCTCATCTTCGGTCACTTTGCCGCGTCGGAGTCCCTTGTCGAGATTGGCTTCGATGGCGCGCAGTCCGCGCACGAGCGCGTCGCGGTCGGTGTCGCGCAAGATGACGGGGAAGCCCGCCGCCGCTGCGACTTGCGCGATGCCGTGTCCCATCGTGCCCGCGCCGAGCACCGCAATGGTTTGAATCTGTGGCGTGTCGGGGCTGGAATTTTCTGGTGTGCTCAAGGTATTCAATCACTGGAGGAAGCAGGGTTTCGCCGCCTGTTTCCCGCACTAACCGTGAGTCGACTACGTTTGCAAGAGACGTTATACTACACGCGCAAGGAAAAAGGCTATACGGCATTAGCGTCGCCCGAAGAAATCTGCGGCGCGTTGTTCGAGCCTAAAGGAAGGCAAAGAATCACGATGGCAAAAGAGACTCTGCACAAAGAAGTGGTCATCATCGGCTCGGGACCGGCGGGGCTGACGGCGGCGATTTACGCCGCCCGCGCCGACTTGAAACCGCTCGTCATCGAAGGGCCGCAACCCGGTGGACAGTTGACCATCACGACCGAAGTGGAAAACTATCCGGGCTTCGCCGAAGGCATCCAGGGGCCGGAATTGATGGACGAGTTTCGCAAACAGGCGGCGCGCTTCGGCACGGAATTTTTGGTCACGTGGATCAACGATGTCGATTTGAGTGAGCGCCCCTTCACACTCCGCACCGAAGATCATGAAGTCAAAGCGGAGACGTTGATCGTCGCGTCGGGCGCGTCGGCGAAGTGGCTCGGCATTCCGGGCGAGGCTCCCGCGCCGCAGGGTCTCGGCGGCCTGGGCGTATCCGCGTGCGCCACTTGCGACGGTTTTTTCTTCAAAGGCAAGCCGATCATCGTCATCGGCGGCGGCGACACCGCGATGGAAGAAGCCACCTTCCTGACGCGCTACGCCTCGCGCGTCACCGTCGTGCATCGCCGCGACCACCTCCGCGCGTCGAAAATTATGCAGGACAAGGCGCTCAATAATCCCAAGATCGATTTCATCTGGAACACGGACGTGGTCGAAATTCTCGGCGCGCCGGAGACGGGCGTGACGGGCGCGCGCATCCGCAATAATCAGACGGGCGAAGAAACCGTCTTTGCGTGCGAGGGCGTTTTCGTCGCCATCGGCCACCAGCCGAACACGACGATGTTCAAAGGCTGGCTCGATATGGACGAGGTCGGCTATCTCAAGACCGCCGGGCGTTCGATGGCGACCAACATCCCCGGCGTCTTCGCTTGCGGCGACGCTCAGGACTCCTTTTATCGTCAGGCCGTGACCGCCGCCGGGACGGGCTGCATGGCCGCCATCGACGCCGAACGCTTTCTCGATAATCTGCCCGTCCCCATCGCGAGCGGCGCCGAGGTGACCATCGAGGGCGAGGTCGTCACCGCCGACCACGAACACATCATCATGCCCGACGGCGAGGTCGTCTCGAACAGAGCCGACGCGGATTCCGGGGGCGCGTCCGCCAGCGGCGACTGAGCGCCGATGCGTCGTCCGCAGCGCCGAACTCCGGCGGGCGTTTGGCAAAGTGGCTCACGCTTATAACAAGACTATCGGATCGTCTAACGTGCGTCGCGGGTGTGGCGTGCGGGCGGGGTGTTCGTGTTCGGCGTCGTGCGGGCACGCGACGCAGTACGCGCCGGTGCGCTCGCGACGGTCTGCGCAGTCGTTGCAGTCGAGGGCTTCGCCGGTTCGACGGAGCGCGTCGAGCAGCGGCATCATCCGCCGCCCGCGTTCGGTGAGCAAGTATTCGACGTGCGGCGGGCTGCCGCCGAGGTTGCGGCGTTCGATGAGCGCGTCGCGCTCCATGTCGCGCAGGCGCATGACGAGCGTGCGACTGCTGATCGGATGCAGCGCATTCAACAGTTCGGTCGTGCGTCGCGCCCCGCGCGCCAGATCGCGTACGACCAGCATCGTCCAGCGGTCTCCGACCAACTGCAACGCGCCCGTCACCGGACACCCGTCAAGCTCGCGTCGTCGCATCACTAATCACTCCTTGAGACTTGTTCGCTTGCTCATCGGCTTCGCCGGTTCGACGAAAATCTCCGTTTGAAACGATGCGCCGCCGGGCAATCGAATCAATCGTTCGATTCGCGCGCGAGATTAACACGAAAGCGTGCAACGCGCGCGCGCGATAAATCCATTTCCGTTGCGGCGGCGTCGAATCTACTTTAAGATTGCGGCGGCACACTGATTCGTCCAGCCTCGATGGTTTCTCTGCCCTTCCGGCGCGCTCCCTGTCAACCGTTGCGGGGATGAGTCGGAAGCTTGCAGCACACCCTTTGATGCTTATGAAACCAGAACCGAGAACCGACCAACCGCCGCCGGAGCCGACCGATGGCCGCCCGCCTTTGATTCTCATCGCCGATGATGAACCGCTCAACGTGTCGCTCTTGAAGCGTCGTCTGGAGTGGGAGAATTATTCGGTGGTGACCGCGCAGAACGGCAGCGACGCGGTTGATAAAGCGAAACTGTTCCTGCCCGATCTCATCATCCTCGACGTGATGATGCCCGTCATGGACGGCCTACAGGCGTGCCGCGTGCTCAAGGACAACGTGCTGACGCGCGACCTGCCCGTCATCTTTCTCTCCGCGCTCGACGACACCGAAACGACCGTCAACGGTCTTTCGCTCGGCGCCAACGATTTCATCAGCAAGCCTTTCAGACCCGAAGAACTCATCGCGCGCGTCGCGGTCGCGATTCGTTTGAAGCTCGAACGCGACCGCCTCCGCCGCAGCGCCGAAGACGCACGCCAGCGCGCCGAGACCGCGCAGGAGATGTCGATGTCGGACGCGCTGACGGGCTTGCTCAACCGCTACGGCTTGCAGCGTGCGCTCCAACGAGAACTCTCCGAGGCGCGACGCTACCAGCGCCCGCTCTCGTGTCTGATGATCGACATCGACCATTTCAAATCCGTCAACGACAACTACGGGCATCCGGCGGGCGACGCCGCGCTGATGCAGGTCGGGCGCATCCTGTCGGAAGCGGTGCGCGGCTCGGACGTGGTGTGTCGCTACGGCGGCGAAGAGTTTCTTGTGCTGGCGCCCGCCACGACGCTCGACGGCGCGCTCGCGCTCGGCGAAAAAATCCGACTCGCCGCCGCCGC
>JBGTHJ010000380.1:0-10658 GCA_041746175.1 Pyrinomonadaceae bacterium | reverse complement strand
GCCGCAGAGCGCGGCGGGCGGTGAAGACGGCGCGGCGTCGAAGGCGGGGGATGGGGGCGGCGGCGGCGGCGACGCCGCCGAAACCGAAGACGAGACGTGCGAGTTGTGCGGCAAGCCGATGGCGCTGAAGCGCGGGCGGTTCGGACAGTTCCTCGGCTGCACGGGTTACCCTGATTGCCGCAATATCCGCAAGATCAACCGCAGTGGCGCGGTCGCTCCCGCGCCCGTGCCCGTAGAGGGCGAGACGTGTCCGGTTGACGGCGCGGGTCTCGTCCGTCGTCACGGTCGGTTCGGCGAGTTCGTCGCGTGCTCAAACTACCCGACGTGCAAATACATCAAGCGCGAGACAACCGGACTGGCCTGTCCGCGCCCCGGTTGCAAGGGCGAAATCGTCGTCAAGAAGTCGAAACGCGGTAAAGCCTTCTATGGCTGCTCGGAGTATCCGAAGTGCGACGCGGTTTACTGGGACAAGCCCGTCGCCGAACCGTGCCCGCAGTGCAAAGCGCCGTTCCTGCTTGAGAAGACGACCAAGAAGGGAACCGTCCGCGCCTGCGCCCGCGAAGAGTGCGGCTATCGTGAAGACGTGCTGCCGCCTGCGCCCGGCACGCAAACCCCGGCGGCGAGCGGTCGGCGCGCGGCGAGTTGATGAGAGCCGCACGGATTCGAGGATTGCCGAACGGAGGATGGAGTCATGACGCGCTCCGTCCTCCGCTTCGTTTGGATTCAAGGGTTTTGGAGAAACATCAAATGACACGACGCGCGGCGGCGGCGGTGGTGGTGGTCGCCCTGCTTCTCTCGTCTCTGCTGCTCATCAACGGCACGATGGCGCGCGGCGTGCAAACGACACCGCCGCCCGTTGCTGCGCCGACCCTTTCGTCGCAAAGTGCGGTCGAGCGCATCAGGGACGAGGGCTTGAACCGCTCGCAGTTGACCAAGACGCTGAGCTATCTGACGGAGGTTATCGGGCCGCGTCTGACCGGCTCGCCGAACGTGCGGCGGGCGAACGACTGGACGCTCGAACGTCTCAAACAGTGGGGACTCTCGAACGCGCATCTCGAAGCGTGGGGGCCGTTCGGTCGCGGGTGGTCGCTCGAACGCTTCTCCGCCGAGGTCGTCGCGCCGCAGAGCTTTCCGCTCGTCGCTTATCCGAAAGCGTGGTCGCCCGGAACCGACGGCGCGATTACGGGCGATGTCGTCTATGTCGAAGCCGACACCGAAGCCGCGTTGCAGGCTTACAAAGGCAAACTAAAGGGAGCGTTCGTGCTGATCGGGTCGATACGCGGAACTCCGGCGGGGTTCGCCCCCCGCGCCACACGACTCTCCGACCAGAAGCTGCTCGAACTGGCGAACGCGCCCGACCCCCCGTCCACCGTTCGTCCGCCGACCCCGCGCCAGCCCTCCGCCGCGCAACTCGCCGCGCAAAATTTCGCCGCGCGCAAGATGAAATTTTACTACGAAGAGGGCGCGGCGCTGCTCATTGATTCGAGTCCGGGCGGCGACGGCGGGGCGGTGCAGTTCGTGCAGGGCTATCGCGTGCCCGTGCATCTGAACCCGGACGGACGCGTGCGTGCGTGGGACGTAAAACCGCCCAAGTTGATTCCGCAAATCGGCGTCTCGAACGACCACTACAACCATCTGGCGCGGATGCTCCAGCAGGGCTTGCAGCCGCGCATGGCGGTCAACATCGCGGTCAGGTTCCACGACGCAGATTTGATGGGCTATAACACGATCGCCGAGATTCCGGGCGGCGACCTGAAAGAAGAAGTGGTGATGCTCGGCGCGCACCTCGACTCGTGGCATACGGCGACGGGCGCGACCGACAACGCCGCCGGTGTCGGCGTGATGATGGAAGCGGTGCGAATCCTCCAGGCTCTGAAATTGCAGCCGCGCCGCACCATCCGGATCGCGCTCTGGACGGGCGAGGAGCAGGGCGGTTTCGGCTCGGAGTCATACGTTGCCCGGCACTTCGGCACGGGCAAACCCGCCGCTCTGGAGGCGAAGGGCGGCGCGGGCGCGTTGACCAAGCCCGAATACGATAAGCTCAGCGTCTATTTCAATCTCGACGGCGGGACGGGGAAAATACGCGGCATCTACTTGCAAGACAACTCCGCGCTCCGCCCCATCTTCCGCGAATGGCTCGCGCCGCTCGCCGACCTCGGAGCTTCGACCATCGCGCCCGGCAACTCTTCGGGGTCTGACTTCCTCTCGTTCGACGCGGTGGGCTTGCCCGGTCTCGACTTTCTGCAAGACGACATCGAATACGAGACACGTACCTGGCATTCCAATCAAGACACCTTCGACCGCCTCCAATTCGACGACCTCAAACAAGCATCCGTCGTCGTCGCCACCTTCGTTTATAACGCCGCGATGCGGGACCAAAAACTCCCACGCAAGAATCAAAAGTAAGCGACAAGCAGCGAACGGCACGCGGTGGCAAAGCATTCAATCTTTGCCACCGCGTGCCGCTCACGACTTGGTGCTGATTATCGTTAGCTTAGAGGACTAGCCTCTTCGCCGACCTAGAAGCCGCCCTGGGACGACCCTTGCGGTTTGGTGGCAGCCGAAGTGGCCGCTCCGGCTTTAGCCGATTCTTGCTCAAGCCGGCTGCGCTGCGCAACCTCGCGCTGGGTCGAAAGATCGATGCCGATGAGGTCTTTGATTTTGCCGAAAATCATCGGCAGCACCACCGCTTGAGCCGTCTTCGACAGTTCGTCGATGGCGCGGTCGCCGAGCGTTGAAAGCTCGCCTTGCAGACGGTCGTAGGCTTTGGTCTCCTTGAAGCGATCCATCAAGCCGGGCTTGTCCGCTTCGTCGCTCGACCCGTCATCAGACGCCGACTCTTGACTGCTGAGGGCGCTGCCGCCGCTCGCCTGCGCTTCGTAGCCCGCGCTGTACGACGGACGCGAACTCGGTCCGACATCCGATGCCGAGGCAGCCGACGCGGCGAAGGCTTGCGGATACGCGGTCGAGCCGTACGCGCTGCCCCCCGTGATGGCCTGTGGCGCATACGTGCGCTCCGTCGAGGAAAGCAACGCCGCATCTTCGGTGTCGTAATCGTCGTCGTCGTCGTCGTCGTCGCTGCCGGCTCCGGCGAGCGCGCCGCCGATGCTGTAGCCGAGCACCAGCCCGACGCCGAGCGCGCCGATGGCAAAGGGTAGCGGGCGGCGGCGGAACTGTTCGCGCCAGTCGAGCGATTCGTTGATTGTAGTTTTCACGTTTTGATACTGGGTTGCCACCGTCTCTTTGATTTCGGTGACGGTTTGAGTGATAGATTCGCGCGCTTCTTCCATGCGACGCTGAAGTTCCTCTTTGGTCGAATCCTCGGCGATCTCCGGTTCGGTCGCGCGCGCCAGTCCTACATTTCGTTCTTCAGCCATTGCTTATCCTTTCTGAGTTCCTCGATGGATCGATTCGGCACGGCGGTGCGCGCCGCAAGGCGGTTCTTCATCATCATCATGACGATGCCGCCAAGCACTAGATAGAGCGCCCCGGTGATGATGAAACCGAGCGCGTAATTGAGACGTGGATCGTCGAACGTAAAGAGTTTTGAGACGAGAAACGCCACCGCGACGTTGACCAGCGCAAACCCGACCGCCGCCAGCACCGCGCCGACCCCGATCAACGCGCTCGCGCGCACATAAACGGCGGCATCTTCTTTAAGCTCGACTTTCACCAGACTCAACTTGGTGTCGAGCAGCGTCATCACGTCGTCGCCGAGCCGCCCGAACAGTCCCGGCAACATTTCGAAGTCGGCTTGTGTCTGCGTCGCCGGCGTGTCAGCCACTCTTCTCTCCAACTCGGCCATCGCCCGTGCCTCCCATCCGTCTAGTTTCCTCCGTACAGGTCGCCCGCGCGGGCGACCTGATACGGAATTGTGTGAACTTAAAAACGACGCTTTAACGACGCTTGCTGCCGCGCAGCAAAAGACCGATGACGAATCCGGCGGCAGCCGAAATCAACAACGCCTGTCCGGGTTTCTGTCGCGCGTACTCCTTCGCCTCTTCGGCAACTTGACCGAGGTCTTTGGCGCGCAAGTCCTGAAACTTCTCGCCGACTACGGATGCCTTGTCCGTCACGAACTCTTTGGCCTGCACCGCCGCGTCCGTCACCTTCTGTTTGTATTGCTGTGCCTGAGACGCGAGCCCGGTCGCGGTGGCGGTTGCCGTACCCGCGCCGCTCGACGCCCCGCCGCCGGTAGTTGAAAGTCCGGTCGAAGTGGCGCTTGACGTTCCTGTGTCGGCTGAACTCGTGTTTGTTCCAGTGGTCGTGCTCGACGGCTCATTAGGATTAATTTTTTGTGACATTCTATTTATTCTCCTTTGATTTTTGGTGTCTCAGCTTAACTTTTCACGGATGTGTGATTAGCCCGTCCGCATCTGCCTTACCAGTTGATGGCTGCAAACAACGTGCCGGTAAACGCTTGTCATCCGCGACTGACCAAACGCTTGCTAAAAGCTTACTCGCCACGCATCGACGCGGCGGCAGAAAGGGTAATGTCTTGTTGCGAAAGGGTACGCCCGGAGGATATCACAAGGTCGGGAACAATACATCAATCTGCGTGACTGCCGCATTGGAGATTTCCCTTCGTTACCAGAGTCCAAAGCGATTGGTTGCGGATGCGGTTGCGCGCCCGGCGCTGCCCGCGTGACACATCTTAACGGTCGGTTAACTTTTCTGAAACCGGCTTGACGAGTGTCGCGTATTCTGGTAAGTAAGTGCTTACTTAGTTGAGACGGAACGAGCAAAAGGAACTTTTGAATGAGCAGACAGACCGGTGCTACGAAGACCGTCGGCGCGTCACCTACGGCGACGCGAATGGCGAGCGAAGAACGCCGCCAGCAGATCGTCACGGTGGCGATGCGGCTTTTTTCGCACCGTGGTTTTCGCGGGACGACGACCAAAGAGATCGCGCAGGCGGCGGGCGTTTCGGAGGCGATCATCTTTCGCCACTTCGCGACCAAGGGCGAACTCTACTCCGCCATTCTCGACTTGAAGGCGTGCTACGCGGGAACGATGTCCGACATTTGCGTGGACGTGGCCGGAGCGATGGAACGCGGCGACGACCGTGCGGTTTTCGCGGAGTTCGCGCTCGGGATGCTTGAGCACCACGAACACGACATCGAATTCGTCCGGCTGCTGTTTTACTCCGCGCTCGAAGGCCACGAACTATTCCAGATGTTTTGGGAGCGCAACGTCCGCGAGACGGCGACGTTTATGCGCGGCTATATCGCGCAGCGACAGCAACAGGGCGCGATGCGCGAACTCGACCCGTTGGTCGTGGCGCGCGCTTTCATCGGGATGATCGTTAACCACTCGCTCGTCAACACGCTTTTCGACCCGCAGCGAAGTTTGCTCGACATCACGAACGAACAGGCGGCGCGCGACTTCACGGACATCATTTTGAAGGGCATCGCCTCCGGCAAATCCCCGGCGCGGCGCGGCGGCGCTAACGGTAAACAGGCTGCGCCCGCCCGGCGTGGCCGAAAGAACAAATAGTAGTCATGAATCATCCAACCAGAACCATCCGAGTTGCGCTCGTATTGACGCTGGCCGCGTCGAGTTTGTTCGCCGCCGCGTGCGGCAACTCGAAGGCCGAGTCGAGTAAGCAGGAAGCGGACGCCTCCGCGACGACGACGGCCCCCCCCCCCGTCGAAGTCGCCACGTCTCCGGCCATCATGCGCCAACTGCCGCGCTTTCTCGAAGCGACGGGGAGTCTCGCCGCCGACGAGCAATCGGACGTTGCGCCGCAGGTTGCGGGGCGCGTGGCGGCGGTCAACGTCGATCTCGGCAGCTACGTCCAGCGCGGCGCGCTGATCGTGCGGCTCGACGATGCTGACGCGCGCCTCCGTCTCGCCCAGTTGGAAGCCCAGTCGGCGTCGGCGCAATCAGCCGTCAGGCAGGCCGAGGAACGCATCGGCTTGCGCGCGGGGCAGCGTTTCGACCCCGTGCGCGTGCCCGAAGTCGGCGCGGCGCGGGTTGCGCTCGACCTCGCCGAGAAGCAATTGCGACGCTACGAAACATTGCTCGAATCGGGCGATGTGTCGCGCTCGGCCTACGACCAGCAGAAGGCACAGCGCGACCAGTTGCAGCAGCAATATCAGTCCGCGCTCGCGCAGGCGCAGCAGTTGTACGCGGGCGTGCAGACGGCACGCGCCAGCGCGCAGGCCGTCGCCGTGCAGGTCGAGCAGGCGCGCAAAGGTGTGCGCGATGTGAACGTGCTCGCGCCGATTAGCGGCTATGTGGCGGAGCGTCCGGCGGATTTGGGCGAGTACGTTTCGACCTCTTCCAAGGTCGCGACCATCGTCCGCACGAACCCTCTGCGCGTGCGCATCGACATCCCCGAACAGTTGATCGCCAGCGTGCGTCCGGGACAGAGCGTTTCGCTCACGGTGAGCGCGTACCCCGAACGCTCCTTCGGCGGACGCGTGACGCGCATCTCGCCCAACCTGACCGCCGCCTCGCGGACGCTGACGGTCGAAGCCGAGGTCGAGAACGGCAGCGGCGAACTCAAGCCGGGACAGTTCGCCACCGTCCGCATCCTTCAACCGACCACCGACCCGGCGATCCTCGTGCCCGCACGCGCCGTCCGTACGGAGGGGACGACCAACAGCGTGTTTGTCATCAAGGACGGACGCGCCCAACAACGTCTCGTCCAACTCGGACAGGCCGAGGGCGAACTCGTCGAAATCAAGGGCAGCGTCGTCGCCGACGAAGCGGTCGCGACAACCAACGTGGACAAACTGAGCGACGGCGCGCCGGTCATCCAATAAAGCAATCTACTCGTTCGCGCGTCGGTTGATTCTCAGGATGAACCGCTCAGCGAACGAATCAATGAGCGAGTCTTGTCATGCAAAAGCTGGCTGAAATCTGCGTCCACCGTCCGGTTTTCGCGACGATGTTGATTCTGTCGCTGACGGTTATCGGAGCGTTCTCGTTTTTTACTTTGGGGGTTGACCTCTTCCCCAAGATCGATTTCCCGACCATCACGGTGACGGTCATCAATCCGGGCGCCAGCCCGCGCGAGATCGAGACCGAAATCACCGACAAGGTCGAATCCGCGGTCAACACCATCAGCGGCATCGACGAACTGCGTTCGACTTCGGTCGAAGGCGCGTCGCAGGTCTTCGTCCAGTTTCTGCTTGAGAAGAACGCCGACATCGCCGCGCAGGAGATCCGCGACAAGGTTAATCTGATCGTGCCCGACCTGCCGGAGACCGCCGAAGAACCCGTCATCCAAAAGCTCGACACCGATGCCGCGCCCGTCTTGCGCATCGCGGTTTCCGCGCCGCGCAGTTTGCGCGAAGTGACGGACGTGGCCGACAAACGCATCAAGAAAAACATCGAGTCGATTAACGGCGTCGGGCAGGTGCAGATTGTCGGCGGCGCGCGGCGCGAGATTCAGGTCAGGGTTGACCCCGACAAGATGCGCTCCTACAACGTGACGGTCGCGGAAGTGGCCGCCGCCGTGCGCCAGCAAAACCTCGAAGTGCCGGGCGGTCGCATCGACGAAGGCACGCGCGAGCTAACCGTCCGCACGCTCGGACGCATCGCCGACCCGGTGGACTTCAACAACATCGCGGTCTCGACGCGCGGCGCGTACGTCGTCAAACTGAGCGACATCGGCCACGTCATCGACGGCGCGGAAGAACAGCGCACGGCGGCGCGGTTGAACGGTCAACCGGCGGTGACGCTCGTCGTCTCGAAACAGTCGGGGCAGAACACGGTCGCGGTCGCCGACGAGGTCAAGGCGCGGCTCGAAGAAATCAAGCCGACGCTGCCGCAGGGGTATCGCGCCGAAGTCGTCGGCGACCAGTCGATATTTATCAAAGCGGCGGTCGAATCCATCCAGACGCACCTGATCGAGGGCGGGCTGCTCGCCTCGATCGTCGTCTTTCTGTTTCTCTGGAATTTCCGTTCGACCATCATCGCCGCGATCGCGATTCCGACATCCATCATCGCCACTTTCGGACTAATGGCCGCGATGGATTACACGCTGAATCAAATCACGATGCTCGCGCTGACGCTGATGGTCGGCATCGTGATCGACGACGCCATCGTCGTTCTCGAAAACATCTATCGCTACGTCGAAGAGAAGGGTTACGGGCCGTTTCAGGCGGCGATCGAGGGGACGCGCGAGATCGGCCTCGCGGTCATGGCGACGACGCTCAGCCTACTCGCGGTGTTCATCCCCGTCGGCTTCATGGGGGGCATCGTCGGACGTTTCATGTCGTCGTTCGGTCTGACCTCTTCGTTCGCTATCGGCGTGTCGCTGATCGTCTCGTTCACGCTGACGCCGATGCTCGCGGCGCGGCTCATCAAGCGCAAGGATGAAGGAGACGTACCCGCCGCCGCCGGTGGTGGTGGTGGTGGTGGTGTCGCGCCGGAAGACGCAGGCGCGTCCGCGCTCCTCGCCGACGGCTCGAAGGTATTGGCGGGCGAACCGGCCAAGCATGACGACGAGTATCTCGACGGCGTGGCCGAACGCGCGACGCGCGCCCGGCAGGAAATGTCGCCACGCGAAGAATCCGCGCCCGCCGACGAGCACCACCATGCGGGGCACGGCTCGAAGCAGTCGCGCTTCTATCGCCCGATTGACCGGACGTACACGAAGCTGTTGCGCTGGTCGATGGCGCATCGCTGGGCGGTGGTCGCCATGTGCGTGCTGGTTATCATCAGCATCGTGCCGCTGTTCATGGTCATCGGCAAAAACTTTCTGCCGGTCGACGACCAGTCGCAATTCGAGGTCAGTCTGCGCGCGCCGGAAGGCTCGACGCTCGCCGCGACATCGGCCATCGTCGAGCGCATCTCGACCGACTTGCGACAACTCCCCGGCGTGACCGACACGCTCACGACCATCGGCGGCGGGCAGCAGCAACTCGTCAACAGCGCGAGCATCTACATCAAACTCGTCGACATCGACGCGCGCCAACAATCGCAGGAAGAGTTGATGGTCGAGGCGCGCAACCTGCTACAGAGATACCCGAAGGAACTCCGCGCGAGCGTGCAGCAGGTGGCCGCGATTTCGGGCGGCGGCGTGCGTAACGCCGACATTCAGTATGTCGTCAGCGGCCCCGAACTCCCGAAGCTGACCGAGTATTCCAACGAGTTGCTCGAGAAGATGCAGTCGATCCCCGACGTGGTCGATGCCGACACGTCGCTCGTCACGGGCAAGCCCGAATTGAGAGTCGAAATCGACCGCGCCCGCGCCGCCGATTTGGGCGTGAGGGTCGGCGACATCGCGCAGGCTTTGAACACGCTGGTGGCGGGGCAGAAGGTTTCGACCTTCAACGAAGGGACGGATCAGTACGACGTGCGCGTCCAGGCGACGGGCGAGTTTCGCGCGGGCGTCGAAGGCTTACGGCGGATGATCGTCTCGTCGTCCAAACTCGGCTACGTCAGTTTGGACAATCTCGTCCGCATCGAAGAGGGGACGGGGCCGTCCGCGATTGACCGCATTAACCGCCAGCGCCAGGTGATTCTCTCGGCCAACGTCAAACCGGGCGGCTCGCAGGCCGCGATCACGCAGCAGTTGGACGCCTTCGCCGCCGCGATGAGTCTTGAGGCGGGTTATAAAACGGGGGTCTTCGGTCGGTCGAAGGAACTCGGACGCGCGGGCTACTACTTCATGCTCGCCTTCTCGCTCTCGTTCATCTTTATGTACATGGTGCTGGCGGCGCAGTTTGAATCGTTCATCCACCCCATCACGATTCTGCTGACGTTGCCGCTCGCGATCCCGTTCGGCATCCTCGCGCTGCTCGTCACGGGGCAGACGGTCAACATCTTTTCGGGGCTCGGACTGCTCTTGCTTTTCGGCGTCGTCAAGAAGAACGCCATCTTGCAGATCGACCACACGAACGAACTTCGCGGGCAGGGTATGGAACGACTCGAGGCGATCATTCAGGCCAACCGCGACCGCCTGCGCCCGATTCTGATGACGACCATCGCGCTCGTCGCGGGGATGATGCCGCTGGTGGTTTCGAGCGGGCCGGGGTCGGGGACGAATCGTTCCATCGGCGTGCTCGTCGTCGGCGGTCAGACGCTCTGCCTGTTGCTGACGCTGCTGGCCGTGCCGGTCTTTTATTCGCTGTTCGACGACCTCGGCAAAAGCCGCGTCTTCGGACGCATCGGGTCGCGCATCGGCGGCGCGTTCGCGTGGACGAAACGCCGCGCCGCGACCGCTGCCGGTTCGCTGTTCGGCATCAAGTCGTAAATCGTCAGTCATCGGGAGCGAACAAGCACGAACGAGAGTTTAGCCGGTTGGTTTCTTCGATTGACGGTTGACGAGAATTGATTGACCAGAAATTATCATGAGTAATCATCAAGCAAGGAAGTTGTTGAGAGCCGCGCTGCTGGTTTGCGCGTCGGGGGCGGCAGCGTTCGCGCAGTCGTCGCCGTCCGCGCCACCGGAGAGCGTGACGACAGGGCGGAAGATGCCGGAGACGTATGTCGAAGTCCGGCGCAACCCGGTCGAGACGATGGTGTTTGAGTCGACCGGTTCGACGGCGTTGGCGTCGGTCACTCAACAGACGGTGACGCCCGCGCCGCCGACGCCGCAGACCGTCCAGCAAATTCCCGCGCCGCCGGGCACGCCGACGACAACAACGACGACGACGCAGCAGCCCGCGCCGGGGCAGACGGTTGCTCCGCCGTCGGGGGTG
>JBGTHJ010000379.1:0-2295 GCA_041746175.1 Pyrinomonadaceae bacterium | reverse complement strand
TGTGGGACGTTGGAAAACGTGTTGCCGATGCGGGCGGCTTCGACCTCCGCGCTGTCTCCGGGATGACTTATCGACCGCGTCTGTCCGACGCCTCCGCGTCCTTGCTGGACGACGTGCGTGAGTTCGTGCGCGAGCAGATTTATCCCGCCGCTCGTTCCGGTGGCATACTGCCCCGCCCCGAAAACGATGTCTCGACCGACGGTGTAAGCCTGCGCGCCGACCGCCTGCGCTGATTCCGCCGCGCGCCCGTCCGCATGCACCCGCACCTCGCCGAAGTTATGACCGAAGCGCGACTCCATCATTGAGCGGGTCGCGCCGTCGAGCGGCTGCCCAGATGAGCGCAACACTTCGTCAACGACGGGCGGCACGACCGAAGGCGCGTTTTGATGCGTGGCGCGACGTTGCACGCTCATTTTCTCCTGGTCGCACGCGGCACACTCGCCATGAGCACGCGCCGCCCCGCCGCACGCGCATTTGCGTTGCAACAGTCCGCTCACGGCGGGGGTGAAAGTTTTCGCCGTCGATGAGATTTGAGTTTGCGTTGGGGAGTGTTTGGTCATCGCGATTGCCCCCCCCGGTTTAGTCCTCCGAAGACGGAGCGGGCGACGTTTTCGCCGACGGCTTGGGGCTTCGCGCCGGACGCGACGTTGAACGAGCCGCCGTCGAGCGTTGCGACCGACGCGCTCTGGTTCAAATTCGGCGGGACGCCCTGTTCGGCGAAGAGGCGCGCGAGTTCGCTCTCGACCGCCGCGCCGATGAGGTGACGGTCGGCGGGCGCAAAGCCTTCGAGCACGAGTTCTTCGATGTGGAGATTGACGTTTGGTCGAACGCTCATGCCCAACCTCCAAGCTCCGCGTCGGTGACGGGCTTCTCGATCTTGGCGCACTCGCCGCGCGCGGCTCGTGCGAGATGCGCCATGCGGACGGATTCGCCCGCATCGGCGGCAAGGAAGGCGGCGTTCAAAGCGATGTTGCGGATGTTGCCGCCCGCGACGTTCAAGCGCGCGAGTTTATCGACGTTGAGTTGCTCGACGGGCGCGCTCGCGGGAAAGATGCGCCGCCAGATTTCGGCGCGGTGCGCGGCGTCGGGGAACGGGAACGGACAGACGAACCGGATGCGCCGGAGAAACGCCGTGTCGAGCGCGTTGCGCATGTTGGTCGTCAGGATGGCGAGGCCGCGATAGGCTTCCATGCGTTGGAGCAAATAGCTGACCTCGATGTTGGCGTAGCGGTCGTGGCTGTCTTTGACTTCGCTGCGCTTGCCGAAGAGCGCGTCCGCCTCGTCGAACAGGAGAATCGCGCCGCCTTCTTCCGCCGCATCGAAGACGCGCCGGAGGTTCTTCTCGGTCTCGCCGATGTACTTGCTGACGACCGAACTGAGATCGATGCGGTAGAGGTCAAGTTTGAGGTCGCCCGCGAGGACTTCCGCCGCCATCGTTTTGCCCGTCCCGCTCGCGCCCGCAAAGAGCGCGCTGATGCCCAGCCCCCGCGCGCCTTTCGCGGCGAAGCCCCATGCTTCGTAGACGGTCGCGCGCTGCCGGACGTGCGCCGCAATCTCGTGGAGAATCCGCTTTTGCGCGCCGGGCAAAACGAGGTCGTCCCACGCGGCGACGGGTTCGATGCGCTGCGCGAGGTCATCGAGACGCGGTCGCGCCTGCACGCGGCACACGTCCCACAACAGCGGCGCGAGTTCTTCGACAGAAGCCTGCGCCGCCGACGGCCCGGCGCGCATCAGCGACAGACGACCGAGAGCTTCCGCGCTCGCCGCGTGGATGCCCTGCACGCCGAGGCTGAAGTGTGAGACAAGCTGTTCAACCTCGCCGTTCAAGTTCGGGAAGGCGTCGGCCAGCGAACGCTGCCAGATGGCGCGCTGCTCACCCGCATCCGGTTTGACGACATCGAAAGTGAAGGCGGTGCGAAAACGTATCGTGCGGCGTTCGCGGCTGAGGATGAAGAGCGCGCCGCCCGTGCGTTCGATGAACTGCGCGACGGCTCGCTCGCGCGCCGCGTCGGTCGCGTCGATCTCATCGCAGTCGAGCACGAGCGCGCTCGCGTTGAGCGCGGCTTCGCGTTCCCACAGTCGCACAAGCGCCTCTAACTCGCCCGGCGCGGTCGGCACGGCGTGCGCCGACATGACGCACAAAGTCATGCCGAGCGCGGGACGGAATTTTCGCCATCGGCCTCGTCGCAGTCGATCAAGAGGATGCTGCCGCCGAGAGCTGCTTCGCGCTCCCATAGACGGGCTAAGGCTTCCTGTTCGCTTGTGCCGGGTGGAACGTCGCCCGCCTGAAGCAGA
>JBGTHJ010000378.1:0-2076 GCA_041746175.1 Pyrinomonadaceae bacterium | reverse complement strand
CGCGGCTTACACGTCGCTCGTGATCGCGCTCGCGTACCTGCTCGCGCGTCGCGCGGTGGTGGCGGGCGGCGGCGGTGGCGCGACGAAAACCCGACGGCTCGTAGCGACGAAGACGAATGAAGTCGATCCGAAGCTGCGCGGTTGGCGTCTGCCGTTCATCTCGGATGAACTCTCGGCTATCGTCGAGAAGGAATTGCGCTACGTCGCGCGCAACCCGCAGTTGCGGACGCTCGTCCTCGTTCCCATCTTCTTCATCTTCTGGACGAATGTAGCCTTCAGCGGCGACGGCGGAGCTTCCATCGCGGGCGAACGGTTCGCGCGGGTTGCGGCTTACGCCGACGGCTGGCGCGAGGCGACGGGCGCGGCCTACGTCTTCATGATTCTCTCGTCGCTCTCGTGCAACCTGTTCGCCTACGACGGCGCGGGGATGCGCACGCTGATTCTCTCGCCGGTTGATCGAAGGAAAATTCTGCTGGCGAAGAACATCGCGGTGACGGTGGTCGCGTCCGTCTTCTCGCTGGCGGTCGTCGTGGTCGGACGCGCGTTTGCGGGTCGCGGGTCGTGGGGCGGGGTGCTGTTCGCCGCGCTCTGCTACGTCTTCTTCGCGGCGCTGTTCGCGCTCGTCGGCAACGCGGTCTCGATACGTTATCCAAAGCGTTTGCAGTTCGACAGGCGGATGGGCGCGGCGGGCGTCGCGGGGCTGTTGCTGATTCCGATTTTTATCGGGATGTTGATCCCGCCCGCGCTGGCCGTGTGGGTGGGCGCGGGCGTGGCAAGCCACCTCGTCAAATATGTTATACTGGCGGCATTCGCGGGGGCGGGCGTTGCGCTCTACGGCGCGCACATCACGCGACAGGGACGCCAACTCGCCGCACGCGAGCTTGAAATACTCGATGTCGTCAGCGGTCGGAGCGATGGCGGCGGCGGTATTTCGGGCTGAAGCAATTCTATTTTAATCCAGCGATGCGTGGCCCGCATCAACCGTCTTTCGGACGCGCGCGGGCAACCATCCGGGCGGGTGGAGCAAGCCCCGTCCAGACACAAATGGCTCGCAGAAAAT
Source organism: Pyrinomonadaceae bacterium (assembly GCA_041746175.1). Classification (GTDB taxonomy): domain Bacteria; phylum Acidobacteriota; class Blastocatellia; order Pyrinomonadales; family Pyrinomonadaceae; genus JBGTHJ01. The sequence goes on along the minus strand of JBGTHJ010000378.1, from coordinate 1,016 downwards.
ACCGTAACCAACGGCATGAACCATCGACCGAACGTTCTTTTCAAGAGTACGTTTTCTCGACCCCCGCGCCCCAGACCTCACGCACCGAACTGATGCGGCTCGTACGCGGCGGCGAAGACACCTTTCTCGAACTCAAGGTCAAACTCTCGAATCCGGAAAAGATTACGCAGGGCATCGTCGCGCTCGCCAACACGGGCGGCGGCGTGATCGTCTTCGGCGTCAACGACAACTTGCGCGTCGAGGGTTTGGACGACGCCGATGCCGTCCGCGACGAACTCGTCCGCATCTGCCGTGAGCAGATCGTCCCCGCCCTCTTTCCCTACATCGACATCATTTCGTTCGACAACGGCAACCGCGTCGTCGCGCTCGACGTGGAAGGCAAGCGACGCCCCTACCGCACCCGCGATGGGCGTTATTACCTGCGCATCGGCGCGGAGAAACGCGAAGCCTCGCGCGAGGAGCTTTCCGCGCTGATGGACGAGGCGCGTCCCATCCTTTTTGAAAACATCGCGGCGATTGGCGCGACCATCGACGACATCGACGAGGCGCATCTGTGGAGTTTCATGCGCGAGTTTGAAGGCGACGCTTTCGACTCGTCGGCGCACGCGGGCGACTATCCGACCGGCGATGTGCTCGAACGCGACCTGCTGCTGTCAGTCCCTTCAAACATCGATGCGCCCGCGCCGACGGTCGCGGGATTGCTGTTGTTCGGTCGCGACGCGCGCGTCGCCGAACTCTTGCCGCGCGCCTCGATCACCGCGACGCGCTACGCGGGCGACACCGTGCAGTCGCCCAGAGTCGAAAGCGCGCATCTCACGGGCAACCTCCATACGCTCTATGAGTCGGCGCACAAGTTCATCGCGCGCTATTGCGACCTGTGGGAGACGCGCCCACGCATCTTTCCCGGCGCACCGGTCGCCGACGCCGAAGAAGAGTCGCCCGTCGCGCCGCGCGCCAACTACCATCGCGGCGCGGTCGGCGAAGGAATCGCCAACGCGCTCGCGCATAGCGACCTC
>JBGTHJ010000377.1:0-4776 GCA_041746175.1 Pyrinomonadaceae bacterium | reverse complement strand
CGTCGCGACCCCGACGACGACGCCCGACCCTGCCGCATCGCCGTCACCCGCCGGCGGCGTCGAGCCACAGAGCGAAGCCGACGTTGAAAAGTTAGCGGCGGCGACCAACTCCAAACGTCCGCCCAAAATTAACGCCGAACCGTTCAAGAAACTGCTCGGCAAGGGCAAGGAGATGAGGGACGCGGGCAAACTCGATTTGAACAGCCCGCTACAGTTGAGCGTCGAAGCCGACCTCAAGCCCGATGGCGCGCTCGACAATCTCGAAATCAAAGGCGAGACGAGTCCCGACATGCTCGCGCTCGCGCGCGAGTTCCTTCAGGCGCTCAGCGACAGCAAGGCGCTTTCGTTCATCCAGGACGCCAACCATGTGACGATGAATCTGACGCTCGATAAAGAGAAGGTCGCGGTCGAAGTGGTGACTGAAGTCGCTACGTCGGAACGCGCCGAAGAGTTGTCGAGAGGCTTCAACGGCTATCTCTTCTTCGGGCAGTTCAACAAGAAGGGCACCGACGAGGGCGAAATCTGGAAGAACATGAAGGTTTCCTTTCAGGACAAAAAGATCACGATGAAGTTCGACATGAAGCGCGAAGACGCGGGACGGATGCTCTCCAAACAAATCGACAAGCAAGCCGCCGGCACCTGAGACGCGAGCAAACGTCAAACTCCGGCCTACGGGTCGTGTGTGAGTGATTCCATTGCAAACCGTGAGAGACGAACCACAGCTTGAAGTTTTGTCCGCGCGCCGCGCCCTGACAGGTGAGCGCGTCGCGGTCGCAACGTCGGCATCACGTCCTGCCGCCGGTCTGCTCGTGATGTGTGCGATGGTCGGCGTGCTGTTGCTCGTCACCCTTCCGGCATCGGCGACCGGACTCGCGCTGCTCGAAGAAACCGCCGCCGCCGTTAGCGACAGCCACACGCTCCCCGCGCTGCTCGAAGACGCGCGCCGACATCTGCGTCCGCTGCTCAAACTCGACCACCGGTTGATTTCCGCGCACGCCTTGACGGAACTCGAATCGTCGCAGCGCGCCGCCGGGATGACGCGCGCGGCGGGCGGCATTCGTTACAGCGGCGGCGGTCGCGCCGTGAATGACCCGCCGGAGACGGATGTCCGAAACAACATGACGGCTTCCGCGAACGGCAAACAACTCTCGACGCGGCTCGAACTGTCGCGCGCGGCGACCGGCAATCTACTCTTCAAAAACATCACGCCGAACTAACCCTCCGGCGGCAAGCACGGCTTTCGTCAAAAATATCCCCTGCTTGCCTCGATTACCACCGCTAACTTACAATCGCGTCTTGCGCGCGAAGCGCATATCCGACGATAGACCACCGACGACGGATGCTGGTCTATCGTCCATTCAGATAAGGTTCAAGCCATGATCGACAAATTTCTGACCAAAGTTTTCGGCAGCAGCAATCAACGCTATATCAAATCGGTGGGGCCGCTCGTCGAGCGCATCAACTCGCTCGAGCCGTCCGTTCAGAAGCTTTCAGACGACGAACTGCGCGGGCGCACCGCCGCCTTCACAGAGCAGATCGCGCAAGCGGTCGAGGGAGCGCGCGACAAGGAAGACCGCCAGCGACGCGAGCGCGCCGCGCTCGACGAGATTCTCCCCGAAGCCTTCGCCGTCACGCGCGAAGCCAGCGTCCGCACGACCGGGATGCGTCACTTCGACGTGCAGCTTATCGGCGGCATCGCGCTCCACACCGGCAAGATCGCGGAGATGCGAACCGGCGAAGGTAAAACGCTCGTCGCGACGCTGCCCTCGTATCTCAACGCGCTGACGGGGCGCGGCGTCCACATCGTCACCGTCAACGATTATCTCGCCTCGCGCGACGCCGAATGGATGGGACGCATCCACAAGTTTCTCGGCCTGACGGTCGGCGCCATCGTCAACGACCTCGACGATTGGGAACGCAAAGACGCTTACGGCGCGGACATCACCTACGGCACGAACAACGAGTTCGGCTTCGACTACTTGCGCGACAACATGAAGTTCGACCTCGCCACCTGTGTCCAGCGTCCGCACTACTACGCCATCGTTGACGAAGTCGATTCGATTCTGATCGACGAGGCGCGCACGCCGCTCATCATCTCCGGCGCGTCCGACGAAGCGACCGATAAATATTACAAGGCCGACGCCGTCATCCCGCACCTCAAGCGCGGCGAGAAGAGCGAGGAAGACAAAACGACCAGCGGCGATTACATCGTCGATGAGAAGCAGCACTCGGCGGTGCTGACCGAAGACGGTGTCGATAAGGCGGAGCGTCTGCTCGGCGTCGGCAACCTCTACGAACCGTCGAACATGGAGATGCTCCACTGCGTCGAACAGGCTCTCAAAGCCCACACGCTCTATCGTCTCGACCATCACTACGTCATCCAGGACGGCGAGGTCATCATCGTCGATGAATTCACGGGGCGTCTGATGAAGGGGCGGCGCTGGTCGGACGGTCTGCATCAGGCGGTCGAAGCCAAAGAGGGCGTCAAGATCGAGCGCGAGAATCAGACGCTCGCGACCATCACGCTGCAAAACTATTTTCGTCTCTACGAAAAACTCTCCGGCATGACTGGCACGGCGGAAACCGAAGCCTCCGAGTTCGACGCGACCTACAAACTCGAAGTCGCCGTCATCCCGACCCACCGCGACATGGTGCGCAAAGATAACTCGGACGTGATCTATCGCACGTTGCCGGAGAAATGGGACGCGGTTGTTGAAGAGATCAAGGAACTCCACGAGAAGGGGCAGCCCGTGCTCGTCGGCACGGTGTCGGTCGAAAACTCCGAACACATCGCGCGCCGTCTGCAAAAGTCTTCCGTTCCGCACGATGTGCTGAACGCCAAACATCATGAGCGCGAAGCGGAAATCGTCGCGCAGGCCGGACGCAAAGGCTCGGTCACCATCGCGACCAACATGGCCGGACGCGGCACGGACATCCTGCTCGGCGGTAACCCCGAATTCATGGCGCGCGAGTTTCTCAAACAGGACGAGGTTGACCCCGACGAAGCGACCGATGAACAGTGGGAGGGAGCGGAGGCGCGTGCCAAACGCATCGTCGAAGCCGAACACCGAGAGGTCGTCGCGCTCGGCGGCCTGCACATCCTCGGCACCGAGCGGCACGAATCGCGGCGCATCGACAATCAGTTGCGTGGGCGCGCCGGTCGGCAGGGCGACCCCGGCTCAAGTCGCTTCTTTCTCTCGCTCGAAGACGATCTGATGCGCATCTTTGCGGGCGACAAAGTCAAATCTTTGATGCAGCGTCTGGGGATGGAAAAGGGCGTCGCCATCGAATCGAAGATGGTTTCCAAGCGGATCGAGGCGGCGCAGAAATCGGTCGAGGCGCGCAACTTTGAATCGCGTAAACACCTTCTGCAATACGACGACGTGATGAACAAGCAGCGCGAGACGATTTACGGTTTGCGTCGCCAGTTGATGGAACAGCCCGACCAGAGCGCGTATCTGTTGGGCGAGTCGGGCGTCGCCCGCGACCTGCTCGGCGATTTCGTCAAGCAGTACATCAGCACCGATGTCGCGCCGGAAGATTGGGATGTCGTCAACTTCAAAGTCCAACTCGTCTCGGTCTACGCCTTCGACGCCGACGCCGAGGGCATCGACTTCGACAAGGCGAGTTCCGAAGAGATCGACGATCAAATCTGGTCGAAGCTCAAGGCTCATTACGCGGAGAAGGAAGCGGCGGTCGGCGTCGAAGCGATGCGCACCTACGAGCGCATCATCATGCTCAACATCATCGACGCGCAGTGGAAAGACCACCTTCTCGCCATCGACCACTTGAAGCAGGGCATCGGGCTGGTGGGCTACGGACAGAAAGACCCGCTCGTCGAATACAAGAAGGAGAGCTTCGACATGTTTCAGGCGATGCTCGACCGCATCGATACCAACACCGTCCGCTCGCTCTTTAACCTTCAAGTCGTCGCCGAGCAGCCGCCCGAAGCCCTCCAGCGTCGTCCGCCACGCCGCGCCTCGTCGCTTACTTTTACGGGGCCGAATCAGGGCGCGACCGCCGCCGGTGAAGAGGCGGGCAAAATCAAAACCGTGACGCGCGATCAACCCAAAGTCGGGCGCAACGAACTGTGTCCCTGCGGCTCCGGCAAGAAGCACAAAAAGTGCTGCGGCGCATGAGGACACCGCGCGACTGACGTGCGAGCGACGAGGCGGGATGAACGTTTTGTCGTTCCTCCTCGTCGCACGCGCGGTCGATTTTATCTCGACGGCAACCTAGCGAAAGCCGCCCGGTCTGCCTTTATATTTCGACGGGCACTACTCAAGTCCTGTGCAACTCCGTCGCTCCACACGGAGCGCGCGCGCGAAAGCGTCAAAGGGTTTATCAATGCTTCGCCTCGTACCATCTTTCCTCGGCGCCGTTCTTTTGTTTTCCGTCGCTCCGACGACGCGCGCTCAAAAACCGGCGGCGATGCCCGCCGCCGACACCGCCACCGGCATCCGACTCTACAAACAGGGTGTCGGCTGACGGCGCGGTGTCACACGCTATCGTTCTTAAAGCTTTGAGTCACGGTTTGACGGAAGCGGCGCTCGATGCGGCGCGCCGGATCAAGTTTACGCCCGCGACTTTTGACGGGCGCAATGTCTCGCAATTCGTCACCATCGAATACAATTTTACCTATTAGGTGACGCTTTAGTTCCGGCCAATTTCATGAGTTCAAATATTACCTCGACAAATCCGGTCGTGCAGGCCATCGTCAGCGGCAGCGCGCCGCAGCCCGCGCGCATGGCCGCCGCGCGTGGACTGCTCCCGCTC
>JBGTHJ010000376.1:0-3100 GCA_041746175.1 Pyrinomonadaceae bacterium | reverse complement strand
GACCCGGCCAGCGCGGGAAGTTGTTCGACGCCGAGACCGAGCGCAGCGACGAGTTCGGCGTCCCACACGCAACGCCGCTGGTCGAACAACCCCGTGCCGGAAGCCATCGAAACGCTCGTCGCCCAATCGCCCGACAGTTTCCCCGCGAGAAAATCCGCGAACGACATCCAACGTGTCCGCGCGTGAAAAACTTGCGGGCGCGTTTGGCGCAGCCAGCGAAGTTTGGCAGGCCAATAACTCGGATGAAAGCGGCAGCCCGTGCGCGCATGAATCGCGCGCTCGTCGAAGCGTCGCCGCAAGTCTTCGGCTTCCGAAGCCGCGCGCGTGTCAGCCCAACCGAACACGGGCGTCAACGCCCGCCCGTCCACATCGACGCCGACCAAACTGTGCCAGAAACTTGAAACCGCGACCGCGCCCGTGCGCCCCGCCGCCGCCGCCGTTGCCATCGTCTCGTCGCGGTGCGCGAGAGCTTCATCAACGACGCGCACGACATCCGCCAGAGCCGCCTCTGCATCGACCTCCGCGCCGCCGTCCGCCGTCGTCTCGAACTCGCGTTCGACGCGCGCCAGCGTCCCCGTCAGGCGTCGCGCCCGCGCATCGTAAAAAGCCGCGCGCACGCTCGATGTACCGATGTCGATGGCGAGCACGAGCGGCGTCTGCGCCTCGCCCGCGCTCACCTCTTCCGCGTCTTTTTCATGTCCGTGTTGCACCGTCGTCATCATACATTCATCGACCGCCGAAGCAGAAACGAACCAAGCCGGTTTGATTCACAAGGCGCCTCGGCGCATTGATTCGATGAATCGAAATGCCGAAGCCCCTTCGACTCGTGCGAGTCGAAGGGGCTTCCGGGCGTCGGGCGTTTGAAACGTCGCGCGGCTAGTTGCCGACGACGGCGCGGGCGGCGTTGATACGTCCGCCGCTGGCGACTTTGCCCTTGAGCGAATCGAGCGGGTCGGACGACTTCGACAGACGCTCGCGCAACTCTTTGACCGAGAGGTCGGGATCGACCGCGAGCACGAGCGCCGCGACGCCCGACACGACGGGCGTCGCCATCGACGTGCCCGAATGTTCTTCGTAGTCGCCGCCCAGCCACGTGCTCAGAATCTCCGCGCCGGGGGCGGCGACGTGGACGGTCTTGACGCCGAAGTTGGAGAACGAAGCGAGGTCGTCGCGGCGGTTGAGCGCAGCCACGCTGACGACGTTGGGCAGGTCGTAGCTCGACGGATAGTGCGGCGAGCGGTCGTTGTTGACGCTCGAATTACCCGCAGCGGCGATGAACATGATGCCCGCTTCGCCGGCGCGGGCAATCGCGTCTCTGAGCGCGCGCGAGTACATCGTCGATCCCCAACTCGCGCTGATGACGCGGACGTTGACGCCCGCCTTCTTCCGTTCGACGACGTAGTTGATAGCTTCGATAGCATCTTTGGTCGTGCCAAAGCCGCCCGCCGACATGAACTTCAGCGGCATGATTTCGACCTTCCAGTTGACGCCCGCGATGCCCTCGCCGTTGTTGCCTTCCGCGCCGATGATACCGGCGCAGTGCGTGCCGTGACCGTTCTCGTCCATCGGGTCGCCGTTGTTCGCGACGGCGTTGTAGCCGTGCGCATCGTCAATCGTGCCGAGTTGTTCGTCGGCGTAGGCGGCGATGTCGGGCGGGCGAATCCACATGTTGTGGACGAGATCGGGGTGCGTGTAATCGACGCCGCTATCGAGCACGGCGACGACGACCTTTTCGCTCCCCTTCGTCTTCACCCACGCGTCGAGCGCGTTGATGTCGGCTTTGAGTTTACCGTCGCGCTGCCCCGTGTTGTTGAGCGCCCACTGCTCGTTGAACTGCGGGTCGTCGGGCAGCGAAGCTCGCAGCGCGTGCGCGATGTGTCCCTCGTAGGGCAGCCCCGCCGCGCTCTCGTCCTCCGCATCGTCGTCCGCCACCGGTTCGACGAGTTCGATCTCGAAATTCAACTCGGCATACTCGACTTCGGGCAGCGCGCGATACTCAGCCGCGACCGCTTCGGCGGTCAACCCGTCTCCGTCGTTGACGACGGTCAGCCCGTCGAGCAATTCAAAGCGGTCGGCGATGCGGTCGTTGAGTCGCGTGGTGACGGCGCGAATCCTATCAATCGAAGTGCCGCGACGAAAACGCACGAGCACCTCCGCGCGGGCCGGTTGCGATTCCATCTCGACGATGGTCTCCGGTTCCGCCGACACCGCTTCGTCGTGTGGTGCGGAGTCGCGCACGCTGCGTTCCCAGCGTCGCATCTGACCCACGAAGGCGGCGACCAAAACAATCGCCAACGCCAACGCCAAATGTCCGAGAAAATTCTGTCGGTTCATGCTATTACCTCACAACTCCGAAAGAGAGCCGGTTGAATTCAGACGCGATGATTCGCGCCCTTGAAATTATAAAGTCGCAACTGATTTTTGTTCGCGCGATACTCGTAGGCGTGCCCCGCCGCGCGCAGGCGGATGCGCCAGCCCGGCGTCATCATCATGCCGCTCATCTCGCCGTCGGCGGGCGCGCCGAGAGCCATGTCGGGAAAGTCCGCCTGCTCGACCGCGTCTTCCGTGATGTCGCTTTCCGCGACGCCGAGACGCTGCGCCAGATCGCTCCGCGCTTGTTTGACCGCGTCGTCTTTGCTCTGTGTCATGCGTCGATTAACTCCTTCGCGTCCGGGAAGGCGCGCGGCGCGTGCGTCTTAGATGACCGACGCGGGCTTGTTTGGCGCTTACCTTCCTCTGTATTCTGCGCCTCGCCGTGCCCGTTCGTCAAAGTCGAGCCGACGGTTTCGACCGGGCTTGCAAAACAGTCCGATGGCGTCCGAAAACTTTATGAATCCAACAACCGAAGAAGCCGTCCGGCGCGCCGACGCGCTCTACGACTTACGAGAGCGACGCGAAAATGTTTGCGCGTGCGTCGAACTGCTGCGACCTTTCGCCGCGCACGTTTACGATGCTGCGTGGCGGATGGGACGCGCGCTTTTTTTCCTCGGACAGGAAGCGACCGAACGCGCGGAAGCGCGCGAACACCATGCGCGTGCGACCCGCGTGTGCGCGCGTGCGCCGCGCGAGCAACCCGCGCGCGTCGAAGCTCACTTTTGGC
>JBGTHJ010000375.1:0-3246 GCA_041746175.1 Pyrinomonadaceae bacterium | reverse complement strand
AAGGCCGCCGCCGCGCCCGCCCCGGACGCGGGCGGCGTGCCCGTCGTGAGCGACGTGTCGTTTAACGCCGCCGCGCTGTCACCGGAGCAGATGCAGCGTCTCGAACCCTACGAAGACACGTTGCGCGAAAACCTATTGGTCGAGCCGGTCGAGAAAACCAGTCTGGTGACAATCGCCTACAAGCACACCGAACCGGAAATCGCCATGAAGGTCGCCAACACGCTCGCGGCGGTCTTCATCTATAACGATAACTCGCGTGAAGCGACCGGCTCAAACAGGGCGAGCGACACGCTGGCGAAACAAATCTCCGAACTCCAACTCCAGATTCAGCGCGACGAAGAGACGCGGATCAACTACAAGCGCAACAACGATCTGCCGCTCGGCCAGTTGCAGGGGCAGAATTTCACCGCCTCGCGTCTGGGAACTCTGAGTGCGCAATTACTGGAGGCGGAAGCCCAACGCAAAGACCTCGAAGCGGCGTATCGCGCCGCGCAAAACACGCCGGATATCTGGTCGATTCCGCAGGTGCAGGACAGCAAAACCGTCCAACGCTTGCGCGAGAAGATCGAGGCGCTCAATGAGCGTCGCGCGGCCTTGACCGTGCAGTACACCGAAGAGTGGCCGGAGGTCAAAAAGATCGACCGGCAGATCGACCAGCTCAACAAAGAGTTGCAGAACGCGCCGCGCGAAATCGTCACCGCGATGAAGACGAGGTTTGAAGCGGCAACGGCGAAAGAAAGCAAATTGCGTGGCGCTTATCTTCAGGAGCGCGGCGCGGCCAACGCGCAGAGCCTCGCCGAAACGTCGTTGAACGATCTCAACCAGAAAATCGAATCCGCACGCCAGACGTATCAACTCTATCTCCAACGCAAGCGAGAACTCGAAGTCACGTCGAGCGACCGGACGGACAACGTCAGCGTGACGACGCCCGCACGACTGCCCCGCAGCCCGATCGGCCCGCCGCGCGTGCGCAACATCATGATCGCGTTGCTGCTCAGTCTCGGCGCGGGCATCGGTCTGGCATTCCTGCTCGACTACCTCGACGACACGCTCAAGTCAATCGAAGACGTTGACCGCCACATCCATCTTCCGACGCTCGCGTTGATCCCCGCGCCGCGCGCCGAACGGAAGATGCTGCGGGGACGCGGCCTCATCGCCGAACCGAGCGACAGCGCCGCGCTCGCGCTCATCGAAGACGTGCGCTCGCCGATTGCCGAAGCTTATCGACACTTGCGCACGTCGCTGCTGTTGTCGTCGGCGGGTCAGCCGCCGAAGACGGTGCTCGTCACGTCGAGCCAGCCGTCCGAGGGCAAGACGACCACTGCCGTCAACACCGCGATGATGCTCGCGCAGACCGGCGCGGACGTTTTGATCCTTGACTGCGACCTGCGACGCCCGCGCATCCACGCGCATTTCAATCTCGCCAACACGCGCGGCGTGAGCAACTATCTGTCGGGCGAAACCGACATCGGCTCGCTGATTCAAACATCCGACAAGATGCCGAATCTGAAGGTCATCACGTCGGGGCCGGTTCCGCCCAACGCGGCGGAGTTGCTCGGCTCGGACGAGATGCGCCGGTTCCTCGCGCTGCTCAACGAAAACTTTTCGCACATCATCATCGACTCGCCGCCCGCCATCTCGTTCACCGATGCCTCGATTCTCTCGACGCTGGTTGACGGCGTGATGCTCGTCGTACACGGCGGGCGCAGTTCGCGTGCGGTCGTGCGACGCGCCAAGCAGCAGTTGCTCGATGTCGGCGCGCACATCTTCGGCATCGTCTTGAACAACGTCAAGATTGAGTCGAACGACTACTATTACTACTCGAACTATTACGCCAGCTACTATGATGGCGGCGATGAGGAGGGCAACGCGCCGGAGGGCGCCGAACCCGCCGACACGGGTGGTGGTGGTGGTGGTAGCGGAACGCGCGGATGATGGGCGAATTCTGTGTCGTCGCGGCTGATGTGAAACTCGGTCGCAACGTCCGCATCTATAATTTCGTCAACCTCTACGGGTGCGAAATCGGCGACGAAACACGCCTCGGCACGTTCGTCGAAATTCAGAAGGGCGCGCGGGTCGGCAGCCGCTGCAAGATTTCCAGCCACACTTTTATTTGCGAAGGCGTGACGATTGAGGACGAGGTCTTTATCGGCCACGGCGTGCAGTTCATCAACGACCGTCATCCGCGCGCAACACGCGCCGACGGCACGCCGCAGACCGAAGCCGACTGGCCGCTCGAACCCACCGTCGTCCGGCGCGGTGCGTCTATCGGCACGGGCGCGACCATCCTCGGCGGACTCGAAATCGGCGAGCGGGCGACGGTTGGCGCGGGCGCGGTTGTGACCCGCAGCGTCCCCGCCGGAGCGACCGTCGCGGGCAATCCCGCGCGGATAATAAAAACACGACGGGCGATAGACGATGAGTAACCAGCTATAAGTCTTGCTTTGCTTATCCCCTGTCACCCGTCATCTGTCACGATAATGACTGTTCCCTTTGTCGATCTCAAAGCCCAGTACCGGGCGATAAAACAGGAAGTTGACGCAGCCATCGCGCGCGTCCTCGAAGACACGTCGTTTATCCTCGGACGCGAGGTCGAGGCATTTGAAGCGGCATTCGCGGAGTACGTCGGCGCGCGTTTCTGCGTCGGACTCAACAGCGGCACGGCGGCGGTGCAACTCGCCGTGATGGGTTGCGGCATCGGCGCGGGGCATGAGGTGATCGTTCCCGCGAATACTTTTTTCGCCACCGCCGAAGGCGTCTCGACCGCCGGAGCGAAGCCCGTCTTCGTCGATGCCGATCCCCTCTCCTACAACATCGACACGAACAAAATCGAAGCCGCGATCAACGACCGCACGCGCGCCATCATGCCCGTTCATCTCTACGGGCAACCCGCCGACCTCGACCCGATTTTCGAGATTGCCGCGCGGCACAATCTCGCCGTCATCGAAGACGCGGCGCAGGCGCACGGCAGCGAGTACAAGGGGCGGCGCGTCGGCGCGCTCGGACGCATCGCGTGCTGGAGTTTTTATCCCGGCAAAAATCTCGGCGCGTACGGCGAAGGCGGCGCAATCACGACCGACGACCCCGAAGTCGCGCGGCGCGTCAGGCTCCTGCGCGATCACGGCTCCGAGCAGAAGTACCGGCACGAAATCATCGGCTATAATTTTCGTCTCGAAGGCATTCAGGGCGCGGTGCTCGGCGTCAAGTTGAAGCATCTCGACGGCTGGAACGACCTCCGCCGCGCGC
>JBGTHJ010000374.1:0-12744 GCA_041746175.1 Pyrinomonadaceae bacterium | reverse complement strand
GGCAGCAGGCGTCGCAACAAAGTCAACCGGAGCGCGTCTCTCAACAAGCGACGAAGCGCGGCGAGATTGCGCTCGCGGTACGCAAGCGCGTGCGTCGCCTGATGTGGGAGCGCGTCGGCATCCTGCGCTCGCGCCAGACGCTCGAACGCGCGCTACGCGAGTTCGAGCAGATCGCGCGGGCGTCGTTACGCATCCCTTCGCGCAACTTTCTGACGGTCGCGACCATCATCGCGCGCGCCGCTCTCTGGCGCGAAGAATCGCGCGGCGCGCATTTCCGTCTCGACTTTCCCCAACGCGATGACGCGCGCTGGCGTGTCCATTCGATTATCCGCGACGGCGCGGAAATCTCCGCCAGCGAAACCATCGATTTCAGCGAAGAGGTTGGAAGCCGGACGCCGGATGTCAGCAAGACTTCCGGGCTAACCTCTGATGCGTGACCTCCGGCGTTTGTTTCAATTATGGCAACTTACGAAAAACTGCACGAGTGGGCGCTTGCGCCGCGTGAGGCGGTCGAGCTTCAGAAAAGTTTGCGTGCGCGGGTGCGTATCGGGCCGTTAACGGGAAGCGTCGAGACGGTCGCGGGCGCGGACATCTCTTTCAATAAGTTTTCGACGACGCTGTACGCGGGGATCGTCGTGCTGTGTCTGCCGTCGCTCGAAGTGGTCGAAGAGGTCGGGGTGGTGAGCGAGACGACGTTTCCGTACGTGCCGGGGTTGCTGTCGTTTCGCGAGACGCCGCCGCTGTTGGAGGCGTGGGAAAAGTTGAAGACCGAACCCGACGCGGTGATGTTCGACGGGCAGGGGATCGCGCACCCGCGCCGTATCGGTATCGCTTCGCACGTCGGGCTGTTGATCGACCGCCCGACGTTCGGCTGCGCGAAGTCCGTGCTCGTCGGAAAGTATGAAGAACCGCCGACGGAGCGCGGGAACTGGACGCCGCTTGTCGATAAGGGCGAAACGATTGGCGCGGCCTTGCGAACCAAGACGCGCGTCCATCCGATCTACGTCTCGCCCGGCCACCTGATCGACCTCGCGTGCGCCATCGACCTTACGCTCGCTTGCGACGGCGGCTATCGTCAACCCGAACCGACGCGCCGCGCGCACCTCCTCGTCAACGCGCTTCGTCGCGGCGAGCGCGCACCGACGTGATGAGCGAGGCGACAAGCGCCCGTATCGTGTTTTGCAAATGGGTGAATCCTGGGAACGCCAGCGTCCCGCTGGCAGGCGCGCTCCAAGCACGCTCAATGATTCCTGGAACGCCAGCGTCCCGCTGGCAGGCGTGCACGCTCAATGATTCCTGGGAACGCCAGCGTCCCGCTGGCAGGCGTGCACGCTCAATGCGAGCCGGAGGCTCGCGCTCCCATGCGGCGCCCCTCTTTTGGGTGCTACACTTTATTGCAACTCGCTATAAAAACTTCGGGCGGCGCATCTTTGACCGGCAAAGTCAAAGATGCGCCGCCCGGACTGTGTTCGCGGTGCGGTTTGGTTACGGTTGTTGCGGCGCGACGATGGTGAACTTCTCGGAGGGCGCGAGCGACTGGCCGGAAACGCGGTCGCGGATGCGGATCGCGACTTCGTACTCGCCGGGCGCGAGTCCCTCGGTCGGCATCAGGCGGGCGAGCGTCAGGCGTTGGCCGCTGTCGCTGAGTCCCTTCCAGTCTTCGACCTGCTTGCCGACTTCCTTGCCGCCCTTGAGCAGCACGTATTCGACATCGACCGAGGGGCGCAGCGTCGTCTGGTCGATTCCGGCGTTGTAGACCTGCATGTAGATGCCGACGGGGTCGCCGCGTCGGTACGTGCCGGAGACGTTCGGGATGACTTTGAACTGGCCGATGGTGAACTGTCCCGCGTCGATTTGGTCGCCGATGCCCTGCAACCGGGCGGCGAGCACGAGCGTCGAGGTCGAGAGAAGTTTGGGGTCGTACTTCGGCACGGTGAAGCCGAGGTGTTTGATCTGCGTTGCGCCGGAGGCTACGTCGCGGACGATGACATCGACCTTGTAAGTGCCGGGCGGCAGCGGCAGCGCTTTGCGATAGGCCGACTTGCGCTCTCTGGCCGTCGTCAGTTCTTCGACGGTGGCGGTGGTGATAACCGGGTCTTCAAAAATCCCCGCGCGCCGTCCTGAAACGGAGGTGATGCGCCCGAAGATGTTCATGCGCGCCGTTTCGACGCCGCCGACGTTCTGGAACGTCAGGTCTTTGTTTTCGGTCTGGATGGTGAAGGCCGTAATCACGCGCTCGTCCGACTGGCGGAAGAAATCGACGCGCATGTCGAAATCGAGCGGGCTGTCTTCGACCACGCCGGTGTTCACGGCGGTCGCCAGATCGTTGTACTTGATTTGCGGCGGTCGCTGGAGGTCGGTCAGAATTTGGAGGCGCGAGAAGGGGTTGTCCTGTTCGCGTCCGCCGCGCCCCGAATAGCCGAAGCTGTTGACGCCGCTGATGCGGTCGGACTTGCTCGCCAAGCCGAGTTGTTCGGAGAGCGTCAGACCGGCGCCGGGCACGTGGAGCAGCGCGTCTTTTTCGTCGGGCGAGCGGGCGATGCGATACTCGCCCGAACCCGTCGGGTCGACAAACTCGATTTCGATGCCTGATCCGACGCCCGCAATGTAGCGATAGAACCAGATTTCAAACGGGTAGGTCGAGGTTGATCCGCCGCCGTGATACGACGGTCGGTCGTAGATGCCGCCGGCTGGATGCGACTCGACTTCGTCGGCCTTGCCGAAGGTGATGTAGATACGCCCGCGATCCGTCTTCCAACCGGGGATGCCGGAGGCGAAGTGCTGGTTGGCGTAGGCGATGCGCTCGTAGTATTCCTCGCGGTATTCGTTCTCGTCGGTGTCGGGGTCGGGGTCGCGCTTGCGCCAGAATTGCTCGATAAACTGCTCGCGCTCGTCATCGGTCACGAGTTTTTTGAAAGCGCTTTTCTCGGCGTCTGTGATGATGTAAGCGACATCCTGTTCGAGCCACCGTTTGTACGCCTGTTTGAGTTCGGGCTTGACGTTGCGCTGCCGCTCCGACACATCCTGCTGATTCTTTTTGTCCTTGTCATTCTTCTGCGCCCATGCGGTGGGGGCGGCCAGCGCCAACAGCATGAAAGCCAGCGCCAGTTGGCGCATCAACGACGGGTGACGAGACATCGCTTTACTCCTGTTCAATCAAAAACTTTTACGCGAATTGCGCCCACCTCTGAGCGTCCGAAGACGGGCGAAGTTGTTTATCTTGAAGACTCGACCGCGAAGCCGGAAGCCGGGAACGACGCCGAATATGCTGCATTCTACCACCACAGAACCCGATTCGAGGCATCGCCGGACGCACGCGACAGAGATTCCAGAGTCCAGTTTTGAATAGAGTCAAGATGCGCCAGGACCGCAATCCGGTTGCCTCTGCGCGAGAGAGTTGGGGCTGGCGGTTGGGTACTTGTTGACGGCTGCTGGAAAGATGTTCCGGTATTCAAAGCGGCCAGCCGCCGGCTCGCGGCCCCAAGTCTCTAGGCTCTGATCCGCCGTTCTTTGCCGAAGAACCACGCGATGAAAATCGAGACGATGTAGAGGACGACCATCGGGGCGGCGAACAGCATCATGTTGAGCACGTCGCTGGTGGGCGAGAGCACCGCCGCCGCGACGAGAATCACGATCAGCGAAGTCTTCCAGACGCGCAGCAAGAGTCCCGCCGTGACGATGCCGATGCGCGAAAGCACGTAAGTTATCGCGGGCATCTGGAACACCAGCCCCATGCCGAGCATGATCAGGATGATGAAATCGAAATAGTCCGAGGCGTTGAGAAAGAGCCGGAACTCCTGTCCGATGCCGAGCAGGTAGGTGACGGCGGGCGGAAACAGGATGTAGTAAGCGAAGGCCGCGCCGATGACGAACGAGATGGTTGAGAGTCCGATGAACGGCAGCGCGTAGCCGCGTTCGTGCGGATAGAGTCCGGGCGCGACGAACGACCAGATTTGCCACAGCAGAAACGGCACCGACAGACACACCGCCGCGTAGAGCGCCACTTTCAGATAGAGCGAAAACGGTTCGATGGCGGTACGCACGACGAGTTTGTCGTCGATGCCCGCGAGCGCGTCGGGGGCGGTGGTGATGTCGACGGGCAGGCGCACGCCCTGCGGAATCACGGTCGCGCCCGCAAAGAGGGCTTCGGCAGTGTAGACGCCGGGCTGCCCCTGCGCGTCGCGGTAGACGCGCGCCAGCACCGACGCGCCCGCCGGAATCACGCTCTCGCCGAGCCGCGTCGCTTCGCCGAACACGTAACGCCCGGTGTCGCCTTCTTTGAGCGAACTCAGCGGCAGGATGGCTTCTTGCCCGGTCAAGCCTTGCAGCGCGACGGGGCGGCGTTGCGCGTCGGCGA
Source organism: Pyrinomonadaceae bacterium (assembly GCA_041746175.1). GTDB lineage: Bacteria > Acidobacteriota > Blastocatellia > Pyrinomonadales > Pyrinomonadaceae > JBGTHJ01. The sequence continues at coordinate 8,387 of JBGTHJ010000374.1, read as the reverse complement.
GCGCGCGGCGAATCGGCACGGAGAGAAAATTGTAGATGTAGCCGGAGACGAACCAGCAGCCGACGAGCGCGATGAAAATAAACGCGACCGAGCGCATAACCCGACGGCGCAACTCGTCGAGATGTTCGAGAAAAGACATCTGGCCGCCGAGCCGTTCGTCGCGCTCGTCTTCGTCCGGGCCGCTTGCTAGAAGGGTTGAAGCCATCGCTGGTGGTGGTGCTTGCGCGGGCGAACTTTTACAACCAATCCTGTTTGCCGCCGGGTTCGGTGGTGGTGGTGGTGGTGGCGGCGGCGGCGGCGACGCCTGTGTCCGGGGCGGGCGCGGCAGATGCGTTGTGTCCGGCGCTGTGTCCGGCGTTGGCCGCCGATGCGGTCGTGCGCGGAATCGTCGCGGGCGATTCTTCTGCGTTGGCTCCGCTCTCTTCTACGACGGGCGACGGGGGAGACAGCGCGGGCGTCGGCGTGTCGATGACCGGCTCGGTAACCGTGTCGGTGAGGATGGCGTTGTCGATGCGCGCCTCTTTGAGCGTGCGCTCGACCTCGACCTCGCGCTCCCACGTCCGTTTGAAATCCTCCGACGCGCGTTTGAATTCGCCCAGACTCTTGCCGAGCGTCCGCCCCAACTCCGGCAACTTGCGCGGCCCGAATATAATCAGCGCGACCAGCGCGATGATCGCCAGTTCAGTTGTCCCGATGAATTCAAAAACGAGTAAAGGCACGGCTACTGCTCTCTTCCAGTGCGCGATGGATAACAAGCGACGGGTGACCGGCAACCGCCACGTCTTATTTTTGTCCCCCGTCGCTTGTCACGGTTGTTTCGTACTCCGGCGGATAGTAGATCACTTCGATGGCGCGACCGCCGACGCCTTTGGTGTAAAAAGAGACGGTGTGGTCGCGATGAACTTTGAGCGGGCGGTTCTCGCGTTGCGCCGCCGCCGTCAACTCCTCGCGGGTTTCGACGCGCAGCCCCATGTGCGGCGGGTGCTTCGAGCCGGGGGCGAGCAACGCGATGCCGAAGCCGCGCGCGTCGCGCAGCATCGCCCAATCGTCGTAGAGCGTTTCCAGACGAAAACCAATCCGCTCGTATTCGCTCACGTCGCGCCGCAAGTCCTCCGACTCGACCGCGATGTGGTCGACCGCCCCCGCAAAACGTCGCTCGTTCTCTTCCTGCATCTCTCAAACTCCAAAAGCAACGGTCGAAGGCTGGATGCCGGTTAACAAAATCGCTTTCCCTAACATCCCACATCCGACATCTACCGTTAAGCCTTCCATGTTTCGCCGTATTTATCTTGATAGACGACACGGTCGAGTGCAAAGCGTCCGGTGTAGGGTTTGTCGGGTTGTTCGGCGCGTCCGATGGCGAGCAGCGCGACGACCTCGGCTTCATCTGGCAGCCCGAACTCGCGTTTGACGCCCGCCGCGTCGAAGCCTTCCATCGGCGCGGTGTCGAAGCCGTAAGCCTCGGCGACGAGCATCATCGTCGTGAACGCAATCATCGTGTGTCGGTTGACCCACAAGTCCTGCGGCATCGATGAGACGAATTGAATCGCGCCCTGCTTGGCCTTCTCGACAGTTTCGGGCTGGCCCGCGCCGCGTCGCGCGCCCTCTTGAAAGACCTCGTCGGCGCGCTCTTTCCACTCTTCTTTCATGCCGACGGCGATGATGACGACCGGCGCTTGCCCGACCTTCGGTTGACCGAAAGCGACTTGCTGAAGCCGCTTTCGGCTCTCGGCATCGCGGACGACGATGAACCGCCACGGCTGCAAGTTATAACCGGACGGAGCCTGTGTTCCGAGTTGAAGAATAGCGTCGAGATACTCGTCCGGCACATCGTCGTCCGTCTTGAATTGATCGGTCGCGCGACGGTCGAGTAACACTTCCGTCAGAGATTTGAGCGGCTTTCCATCGGGCTGCGTCGTCGGGAAATTCGTCGGCTTGTCCTGCATCAAAAAATCACTTTCGCTAAAAACAGTTGATTCGTAGAACGAAAGAATTGTAACACGAGCCGCGCGCGGTGAGCAGCGAGCGGTGCGTCGTCCGCCCGACGTAGAGCGAAATCCTGCGTCTTGTGACGCCGCACCGTCTTGACACGCGCGACGCGCCTGCGCAACTCTGTCAGCAGCTAATCCAAACCATGACATGAGAGGGAGCCAAATCATGAGCAGGCAAACGCCGCGCATCGTGTCGTTGCTGCCGTCGGCGACCGAGATCGTCTGCGCGCTGGGGTTGGAGGAGGCGTTGGTCGGCGTAACGCACGAGTGCGATTTTCCGCCCGGCGCGGTCGCGGGCGTGCCGCGTTTGACGGCAAGCCGCATCTCGCACGAGACGATGACGAGCGCGGAAATCGATCATGCCGTGCGCTCGCAACTCGACGGGCACGGTTCGATTTACGATCTCGACGAAGAACAACTCCGCGCGCTCGAACCCGACTTAATCATCACGCAGGAACTCTGCGACGTGTGCGCGGTCAGTTACCGGACGGTCGAGCGTGCGGCGCGCGTCTTCGAGACCGACGTGCGCGTCGTCTCGCTTGAGCCGAACACGCTGGCCGACATCTTCGCCAACATCCGCACGGTCGGCGAGTTGACGGGGCGGGAGACGGAAGCCGGCGCACTCGTCGCGCAACTCGCGGCGCGCGTTGATGCGCTGGCCGCGAAACTGGCCGGGGTCGAACGACGCCCGCGCACGCTGATGCTCGAATGGCTTGAGCCGCCGTTTGCGCCCGGCCACTGGGTTCCCGAACAGGTCGCGCTCGCGGGCGGCGATCACACTTTCGGGCGCGCGGGCGAACCTTCGCGGCAAACCACCGCCGAAGCCATTCGCATCTACGCGCCCGAAATCGTCGTGCTGATTCCGTGCGGCTACTACAAAGAGGACATCCTGCGTGCGCTCGCGAGTGCGCGTCTGCCGGCGGGCTGGCACGACCTCGACGCCGTGCGCGCGGGCGAAGTGTGGGCGGTCGATGCCACTTCGTATTTCAGTCGTCCGGGGCCGCGCGTCGTCGAGGGCGCGGAAATCCTCGCACGCATTCTTCATCCAGAAATTTTCGGCGCACCCGACGAGACGCAAGCCGTCCGCGTCGCCGCCGGACAGATGGCGGTCTGAGGGATGCGGCTGATCGGAGTCGCGTCTTTGGGACGACTAACTTCTAAAAGAAATATGCCCCGCACGAAAAAGAGCACGACGGCGAACGCGACGGCGAACGCGCACGATGCGCCGCAGGCGCGCGGGTCTTGGCAGCGTTTCGCGGAGACGGCGGAGCGCCTCGCCGCGACGACCAAGAAGCTCGAAAAAGCCGCGCTGCTCGGCGCGTACTTTCAAGAGTTGGATGATGCCGACCTCGCGCGTGCGGCGCGATTTTTCGCGGGACACCAGTTCGCTCTGCACGACGCGCGGACGACCAACGTCGGCGGCGGAATGCTGCGCGATGCGCTGGGTGAGGTGACCGGTCTCGACGTGGAAAACTTGCGACCGCGCTACGTGCGTCTCGGCGATCCGGGCGAGGTTGCGCACGAGACGTTCGTCGAAGTCGGGCGCAACCTTGCCGCCCACGCCTTCACGCTCGCCGAAATCGAAACGCTCATCGAGCGTTTGAGCGCAACGCGCGGCGCGAAGAACAAGAAGGCCGTGCTGGTCGAAGCGCTCCAACGCGCGGGCGCGCTGGAGGCGAAGTATCTCGTTAAAATGTTGACGGGTGACCTGCGCATCGGCTTGAAGGAAGGTCTGGTCGAAGATTCGATCGCGCGGGCGTTCGAGCGTCCGCTGGCGACGGTGGCGCAGGTCAATATGCTGACGGGCGACATCGGCGAGACGGCGGTGCGCGCCCGTCGCGGCGAACTCGAAGGCGTCGCGATGCGCCTGTTTCATCCGATCAAGTTCATGCTTGCGACCGCCGCCGCCGACCTCGCGGACATCGCGCGGACGATGCCCGAAGAATTCTACGTCGAGGACAAGTTCGACGGCATCCGCGCGCAGGCGCACGTCGGCGCGGGGCGCATCGCGCTCTACACGCGGACGCTCGACGAGGTGACGCACCGCTTCCCCGAACTCGTCGCGCCGCTCGCGGCGGCGGCGTCCGACGCGGTGCTCGACGGCGAAATCGTGCCCGCGCGGGGCGAGTCGATCCTGTCTTTCGCCGAGTTGCAGAAGCGTCTGGGGCGCAAGACGGTCAGCGCGGAATTGCTCGCCGCGACGTCCGTCGTCTTCATCGCTTACGACGTGCTCTACGCGGCAGGTCGCGTGCTCATCGACGAGCCGCTCGCCGAACGTCGCCGCGCGCTCGAAAGCCTGTTCGCGGAAGACGCGGCGGCAACGACGCTGCGCATCTCGACGGCGAAGCGGACGCGCGACGTGGCGGAACTCGACGCGGAGTTCGACGCGGCGCGCGCGCGCGGCAACGAGGGCTTGATGATTAAAGACCCGCGCGCTTCGTACAAGCCGGGCAAACGCGGGCGCGAGTGGTTGAAGTTGAAGCGTGCGCTGGCGACGCTCGATGTCGTCGTCACCTCGGTCGAGGTCGGGCACGGCAAGCGTCGTCATCTTCTTTCCGATTACACGTTCGCTGTTCGTCGCTCGGCGGAAGACGACGAACTGCTCAACATCGGCAAAGCCTATTCCGGGTTGACCGACGTGGAACTCGCGGAACTGACCGGGTGGTTTCGCGCGCACACGGTTGAGGAGTTCGCACACGGGCGCGTGCGGACGGTCGAGCCGCAGATCGTGCTCGAAGTCACCTTCGACCGCGTGCAGGAATCGAAGCGCCACAAGAGCGGTTACGCCCTGCGCTTCCCGCGTATCCTGCGTCTGCGCAACGACAAAACCGTCGCCGACATCGACACGCTCGACGCGGTTCGCAAACTCGTCGCGGGCGAGGGTCAGAATGATAAGCAGGTGTGAAGGTGGCGGGCGGAAGATGGAATGTCCGCCATTCGTATTTTGTCTTTATTCTTCCGCCTTGATGCTTGCTTTTCGATGGTGTGCGCAGTTAGATTGTCGCTGGTTCTGCAATATTCAAGGTGGAGGTCTCCCCCAAGTGCAAACGGGTGCGCCTCTACGTTATCAAAAACGCTGGAGGTAGAGACAAGTGCCGACCGAAGCATGCCCAAACTGCGAAGAAGATGTTCACGTTGATGCGGATTCCGACAAGGGAGACATGGTTAAATGCCACGAGTGCGGGATGCAGTTGGAAATCGTCGGACTCGATCCCGTCGAACTGGACATCGTCGAAGAGGACGATGACGACATCGGCGACGACGACGACGACGATTATTAAGCCCGCAACGCAGACGCCGAAGCGCGGCCCGCGGTCAAAAAAACAGATCATCCGACCTGACCGCTGACCGCCGCCGGTCGTCTGCTCTCTATTTTTTGCCTTCCGCCGTGTAACCGGGACGGCTCTGGCGGACGACCAGTCCGCGCGGGGCTTCGATGCGAATCGTGTGGTAACGCCCGTCGCGCCGCTTCGCCTCCGGTGGATAGAAGGCGAGCACGTAGCTCGAAGTGACTTCTTCGGCGAGGGCTTTGAAAAGTGACTCGTAGTCCTGACTCGTCGCGTAGATGTTCAGGCCGCCGGTCTTCTCCGTTAGTCCGCTCACGTCGAGCGGCGTCGGAAGCGGCGTGCGCTTGTCCGCCGCCGATGCGAGCAGGCGCGTAAACGAGGGCAGCGTCACGGTGTAGACGCTCACGTCGGCGGCGTTGGCGCGTTCGATGACGGTCGCGCACGACACCGTATCGCCGACCGGAAAACCATCGGTCACGACGACGACGGCGCGTTTCATCAAACGACGCTCGCGGGTGCGCGGCGCCGAGCGGACGAGTAGGCGGATGGCGTCGTCAACCGCGTCGTAGGTGTGGGTCGAAAGGCCGTTGAGGTCGCGGGCGAGACGCTCGAAGGCGCGTTCGAGTTTGCGCGTGTCGTTCGTGAACGATTGAATCACTTTGGCGTTCATGCCGAAGCTCATCACGGCGAACACCGCCGGACGTTCCGCCAGACGCTTCGAGAAAACCTGCATCGCGTCGCCCAAACGCGACATCTCCCCCGCCGTCATGCTGCCCGACACGTCTATTGCGAAGACCACCGCGACGGGACGCTCCGCGCCCCCGCGCCGGGCGACGTTGAAGAACGACACGGCGCGTTCTTCGCCGTCCTCATAGATTTTGAAATCCTGTGGGCGCAGATTCTTGACGGGTCGCCCCGCCGTGTCCGTCACCGCGACATCGAGCAGCACGAGGTCGGTGTCGATCCGCAGCACGTCGTCCTCGACCGGGTCGTCCGCCTGTTGGCGCGGCGTTTCCGTGTTAAGGGGCGGCGCGTCGCGTCGCGGTTGCTCCTCCGGCTTGCCGGGCGGCGGATTTTGCGCGAGGCTCGCGGAAGACGCGATGAGTAGCGACAGCGCGAAGCAAAAAATCGCCGCCAGACTTCGCGTGCGAAGACGGGCGGGGGCGCTCGTCGATTCGTCTGGGAATTGCATGGAAATCAAAAGCTCAACCGGCGCGTTTCGTCTGATCGTCTCAGCATTATACAAAAGTCGGGCGACCGGTCGCCAGATGAATCCGCGCGCCGCCGAAGCAACACCGCACGCCCCGCGCCGCATCAACTGATGCGGTCTCTCTCCGGTCGCCGCGCGCACGCGCCGCCTCTTTCGACGCGCGGGCGACATGGTACAATAAACGCAACGCCTTTTGATGCGCGCTCTTCGGCAAGCGCCCATCTTTTTGAGAATCATTTGAAATGAATTTACGGAAAACATTCGTCGTCTGGGCGCTGACTTTGATGTCGCTCGCCTCGCCCGCGTTCGGCCAGAAGCAAACGACGGGCAATCTCAAGGGGCGCGTGCGGGTTGACAGCGGGGCGACCGCAAACGGCGTCACGGTCATCGCGCGGCAGGGCGAAACGGAAGCCGCGCGCTCTGTCACGAACAACAAAGGGGAGTTTGAGATCAAGGGGCTGGCGCCGGGCATCTACGCGCTGACCTTTCGCAAGCCGGGCCTGAGCGTCGGCACGATGGAGAAGGTCGAGGTGCGCGCCGGGAAGACGCGCTCGCTCAGCGACCGTCTCTTTCTGCCGGTCGACGAGGGCAGCATCGCCTTTATACGCGGCAGCGTCTTCAACGCCGACGGGCGCATCGTCACGGGTGCGCAGGTCGAACTCGCGCGCGTCATGCCCGACGGCGAACTCAAAAAGCTCGACGGGCGCATCACTAACTTCTCCGGCTCCTTTGCCTTTCGCCTGACGCCCGAAGCGGCGCGCTATCGCATCACCGCCAAGCTCGACGGGATGGAGACCGCCTTTAAAGACATCGAGATCGAGGGCGCGCAAGTGTATCGCGTCGCACTATCGCTCGCTCCCACCGCGAAGTAGGATGGTTTTCCCGGAGACATTCTCCCGTGAAAGATGAGCCGCCTCCAACCGACGCCGCGCGTGATGAATTCCTGACCGCGCGCCAACTCGCCGCCATCTTGCAGGTGAGCGAAACCACCGTCCGCCGTCTCGCGCACGCAGGCCGCATCCCCGTCATGCGGCTCACCCCGCGCCTCATGCGCTTCAACCTCCAAGCCGTCCGCGATGCTCTCGACGGCCACGCCAACCGCTCGCGCTCGACCCGCCGCCACGCCGCCGCCGCAACGTCGCCCGACAACGGCGACACCAACGCCCAACTCTCCTTTGAAGACATTCTTTCAACAGGATAAATGGCGGATCTCAGCGGTCGGTTTCAAACCCAACACCCTTATAGCAAGTTGCAATTGCATGTCGCGCTAATAAAAAGAGCGGCATCCCCTGGGAGCGCGAGCGTCCCGCTCGCATTGAGCGTTCGGAGAACGCGAACCATTGAACGTGCTCCGAGCACGCTTGCCAGCGGGAGGCTGGCGCTCCCGGCATTCACCCAATTGCAAACCGCTATAATCTCCGCCGTCTATCCTCGGTTCTTTTGTTCGAGTTGGCGCACGCGTTCGCGCAGGCGGGCGATGTCGCGGAAGACGACTTCGAGCAAGACGGCGAGGACGAGCAGCAACCCCGCGAGGACGACGAGCAACGTGCGCGGGGCGAGGGGCAACGGGCTTGAGAAGGCCGCGATGAGCAGCGCGAGGATGCCGCCGACGATGACGACGTGGAGCACGCGATAGGGCATCCGGTCGCGGCGTTTGCTGCGCGGCGGCATCATTTGATTAGAAGCCTCTTCTGCGACGCCGCGAGCACGCTCACATCGATCCAACGTCCGTTCTGTTTGAGGAAGACGCGCGGCTGCGTCGGCGGAAACTTACGTGCAAAGGCCGGGTTCGTCGCGAGCAATGGCCGGATGGCCGCCGCGTCGCCGGTCGCGACGCGCCAGCCTCCGCCCTCGCGCACGACATACTGCCGCGCGACGATTTTGCCCTCGCCCTGAATG
>JBGTHJ010000373.1:0-10838 GCA_041746175.1 Pyrinomonadaceae bacterium | reverse complement strand
GTAGAGAAGAATTCGAGGCGGAAGCCGTTGGTCGAAGGCGTCGAGTTGAACGTGCCGGTGACGTTGGTGTTGCCGCCCGCCGACGTAGCCGAAGCGAGGACGGGGAAATTTTGCAGATTGTTCGCGCCGGTGTCGGGGTCGTTCGCGTCGTTGGGGGTGATGCCGTTTGAGCCGAGGTCGATGCCGAGGTGGTTGACGGTCGTGCCGTTCGAGAAGATTGAATTACCGAGGATGGCGTTGCCGGTGACGCCGGTTGAGAGCGGGAGGGTGAGGCCGTCAAGTCCGTTGTTGGCGATGACGTTGCCCGCGCCCGCAACCGTTCCGCCGATAGAGTTGTTCAGACCGGCGTCGAGTTCGATGCCGTTGCCGCCGTTGCCGAGCGCGGTCGCGCCGTCGCTGCCGACGCCGATAAAGTTGCCCTGTATCGTGTTGGCATCGCCGCCGTTGATGATGATGCCGTTGCCGGCGTTGCCGGCGATGACGTTGCGCGCACTCGCCGTCGTGCCGCCGATGGTGTTGTTGCTGCTGGCGGGCGTGCTGCCGAAGATGGAGAGACCCGTGGTGTTGGGGAGCGCCGCCGTGCCCGCCGCGTTGGTGCCGATGTAATTGCCCTGCACCGTGTTGGAGTTCGAGAAGTTTGTCAGTACGCCGATGTTGAAGCCCGCGATGACGTTGCGCGCGCCCGCCGTCGTGCCGCCCACCGTGTTGGTGGTCGCGTTATCAATGTTAACGCCGCTGCCCGCGCTGCCGCCGGAAGGAAGTCTGGCCGTGCCCGCCGCGTTGGTGCCGATGAAGTTGCCCTGCACCGTGTTGTTGAGCGCGATGCCGGAGCCGAAGATGCTGACGCCGCCCCCGCTCGCAACGATCACGTTGCGCGCCCGCACCACGCCGTCGGTCGCACCGTCCGCCGCGTCGTCGCCGCCGACAAGGTTGCCGCCGGCGCGCAGGATGGAGACGCCGCTGCTGCCGTTGCCGAGCGTCGAATTGCCGTCCGCCGTGACGCCGATGAAGTTGCCCTGAACCCTATTGCCGGTGGCTCCGCTCTCGCTGAAGAAGATGGCGGGGCGGGACTGCGTCGAGAGGAGGTTGCCTGCGCCCGCCGCCGTGCCGCCGATCAGGTTGTTCGCGTTGGCGAGAGAGATGCCCGTGCTGCCGAGGACAGCCGTGCCCGCAGCGTTCGTGCCGATGTAGTTGCCCTGAATCGTGTTTCCGCCGCCGGTGGCCGCGCCGGTGTCGAATATGGCCGGGTTGGCGCCGCCGAGAATGATGTTGCGCGCCGCCGGGCTGGCGCCGCCGATGGTGTTCGGCGAAGAGTTGCTCAGAAAGATGCCGGCCTGATTGTTGAGCGCGGTGTCGCCCGCCGGGTTCGTCCCGATAAAGTTGCCGACGATGGTGTTGCTGCCGTTGGTCTGGAGCTCGATGGCGTTCGAGGTGAAACGGTTGATGACGAGACCGCGAACGGTCGTCGAGCCGGCGGAGATGATAAGACCGCGCGTGCCGACGGGCGTGCCCGTGCCGTTCAACTCGATAAGAAGCACGGCGTCGTTGCCCGTGGCGAGCGTGTTGGCCGATGCGCCGGGCTGTGTGTAGCCGTCAATGATGACCGGGTCGGTGACGTTGGGCAGCGCCGAGGTGGGCGCGATGGTCTGGACGCTGGAGCCGGGGATGCTGAAGGCGATGATCTCAGGTGTTCCGACGCTCGCGTTCGCGGCGTTGATGGCTTCGCGCAAGCTACAGTGCGCGGCGTTGCACGCGCCGTCGTCAACATCGTCCGTCGTGTTGACGGTCAAGGTCGCGGCGGCGGCGCAGTTGTTCAAGAGGACGGAGACGTTACCTCCGCCGGTGTTCGCCACCGCCAGATCGGGCTTGCCGTCGCCGTTGAAATCACCGGTCACGACCGATTGGGGTTGTGTGCCGACGGGGAAATTGCCGGCGGAGCTAAAACTGCCCGCGCCGTCGCCCCTCAAGACGGACGCATTGTTTGAGCCGTTGTTGGCGGTGACGAGGTCTTGATTGCCGTCGCCGTCGAAGTCGCCGACCCTGATCGAAGTAGGGGCAGCGCCGACACTGAAGTTGATGGGAGAGTTGAAATTGCCCGTCCCGTCGCCCAACAAGACCGACACGTCGCTTGAGTTGAGGTTCGAGACCGCGAGGTCTTGATTGCCGTCGCCGTTGAAATCGCTCGCCGCCACTGAGGATGGCGAAGAGCCAACGCCGAAGTTCGATGGAGCACTAAAACCTCCCGTCCCGTCGCCCAACAAGACCGACACGTCGTCTGAACCAAAGTTGGCCGTCGCGAGGTCTTGGTTGCCGTCGTTGTTGAGGTCGCTAATCGTCACCGAGAAAGGGCCGCTCCCCGTGGCGAAGTCGTTGGCTCCGCCGAAGCCGCCTAACCCATTACCCAAGAGGATCGAAACACTATCTGAGCCAAAGCTGGCCGTCGCGAGGTCTTGGTTGCGGTCGCCGTTAAAATCACCGACCGCCACCGAGCGCGGAGGCGCACCACTGGCGAAGTCCGTCGCCGCGCCAAAGCCGCCCATGCCGTCGCCCAACAAGATTGACACGTCGCTTGAGCTGGCGGAAACAGCGACTAAATCCTTGTTGCCGTCGTTGTTGAAATCGCCGACCGCGACCGCGATTGGGGGATTGGTCGTACTAAAGTTTGAGGCCGCGCCGAAGCCGCCCATGCCGTTGCCGAACAAGACCGAGACATCGCTCGAACCTTGATTGGCCGTCACAAGGTCTGGCCGGCTGTCGTTGTTGAAATCGCCCGTCGCCACGGAGAACGGGTTGGTGCCGACGCCGAAGTTGGAGGCCGGCGCAAAGCTCGTCGAACCGCAACTGTCGGCGAGCGCGACTATCGGACAGTTAGAGAACTCCGAAGTGTTGCCTGCGGGGTCGGTCGCGGTCGCCGCAACGCCTTCGCCGTTGGCGGGCATGGAGAACGTCACGTCGAACGCGGCGTTGCCCGCGCCGTCGGTCGTTACACGCGCCGCGCCGAGGAAGCGTTGACCCTCGCCGTTGCCGGAGGCGTCGCAGTTCTGGTTCGAGAAGAACTGAAGCGTGTAGGTGGTCGAGGGCGCGGAGTTGAACGTGCCCTGAATGTTGGTGTTCGCGCCGAAGAACTGCGCCTGCGTCAGGACGGGAAAGTTTTGCAGGTTGTTGGGGCCGGTGTCGGCGTCGCCCGCGTCGTTCGGGGTCACCACGCCGTCCGCGAGAAGGTCAATCCCCAGCCCGCTGTTTAAGAAAATCGAGTTGCCGAGAATGCGGTTGCCCGCTTCGGTTCCAAAGTTGCCGACGGTGACGCCACCGCCGTTGTTGGCGATGGTGTTGCCCGCGCCCCCCGCCGTGCCGCCGATGGTGTTGTTGGTCGCGCCGCCCGTGACGAGAACGCCCTCCAGCGTGTTGCCCAGCGCCGTCGTGCCGTCAGCGCCGAGGCCGATGAAGTTGCCGGTGATCCTGTTGAGCGTCGAATTTGCAGCTCCCTGACTCTGGATGTTGACGCCGCGCTGGTTGCCGGAGATGACGTTGCGCGCCGCGGGGCTTGTGCCGCCGACGGTGTTGCCGGACGCGCCCTGAAAAATATGAACACCCTCAGAACCGTTGCCGCGCGCGAGCAGGCCGGTCGCGTCCGTGCCGATGAAGTTGCCCTGTACCTGCACGCCAATCGCTTCCAGATCGAAAATCAACACGCCCCGGCCAAGATTGCCGGAGATGACGTTGGACGTGCCCGGGGCGGTGCCGCCGATGATCGTGCCGGGCGCGAGGACGCGGACGCCGACGGCGTTGTTGGGAAGCGGCGTGTCGCCGTCGGCGGCAAGACCAATGATGTTGTCTTCCACACGATTGCCGGTCGAGAGGTTGCCGACGATAAAGACACCGCCGCGCGTGGAATTAGAGCCGTTGCCCGAAATAACATTGCCCGCGCCCCCACCGATGACGTTATTCGGCGCGCCTGTCGCAAGTCCCTCCACGATTACGCCATACTGGTTGTTGCCCAGATCGAGTTGGCCGGTCGCGTCTGTGCCGATGTAGTTGCCCTGCACCAGATTGCCCGTCGGGGTGGCGCCATTGTCCGTGATGTAAATGCCGAACTGGTTGCCGGAGAGAAGATTGCGCGCCGCAGGCGTGGTGCCGCCAATCCGATTGGTCGAGCCTGCGATGAAGACCCCCGCCTGATTGCCCTGCGCCACCGCGCCCGCGGGGTTCAACCCTAAGAAGCAGCCCTCGACGACGTTGTTGTTGCCGCGCATTTCGACGCCGCCGACATTGAGCGCGCCGCCGAACCGGTTGATGACAAGGCCGCGCACCGTGCTGCCGTTAGCGGACAGAACAAGGCCGCTGAGACCCGACAAAGAGGAGCCGTCAATCTCGATGAGCAGTACGGCGTCGTTGCCCGTGGCGAGCGTGTTGGGTGACGAGCCGGGCTGGGTGTAGCCGTCAATGATGGTGGGCTGCGTGATGGTCGGGAGCGCGGAGGCAGGCGTGATGGTGTGGACGCCCGCGCCGGGGATGTTGAAGGCGATGGCATCAGTGCCCGCGACGGCGTTGGCGGCGTTGATGGCTTCGCGCAACGTGCAGCCGTTGCCCGTGCCGGGGAGCGCGCACGCGCCGTCGTCCGTGTCGGCGACGTTGTTGACGGTGAGGGTGTTGGGGGCGGATGGAAGGCCGCAGCCGGAGAGGAGGACGGCAACGCTGTCGGCGGTCTGATTGGCCGTCGCCAAGTCGGGGCGCGTATCGCCGTTGAAGTCGGCGGCGACGATGGCGCGCGGCCCCTGGTTGAGGTTGAAGTTTTGCGGCGCGGCGAAACCGCCCGCGCCGTTGCCGCGCAGGATCGAGACGTTTTCGTCGGACTGATTCGCGGTCGCGAGGTCTGGCCGGTTGTCCTGATTGAAGTCGCCGACGGCGACCGAACTGGGGAGCGCCCCGGTCACAAAGTTCGTGACCGCGAAGCTGCCTAGGCCGTCGGTATTGAGCAGCACCGAGACGTTATTGCTCGTGCTGTTGGCCGTCACGAAATCAACGTCGCCGTCCGCATCGAAGTCGCCAAAGGCGAGGTCGAGCGGGTCAACCCCGATGTTATGGCTGGCGAAACTGCCAAAGCCGCCCAAGCCGTCGCCGTTGCGGTGTTTGAATGTTCCCGTCCCGCTCCTCATCTGCGCCGAGACGAGGTCGAGATTGCCGTCGCGGTTGAGGTCGGCCAGCGCGACGGCGCGCGGCGTCTCACCCACCTCGAGGGTGAAATTCGTCGCCGCGCCGAGTCCGCCCAACCCGTCGCCGAGCAAGACCGAGACGTTGCCGGAGCCGGCGTTGGCCGTCGCCACATCGAGATTGCCGTCTTCGTTGACATCGCCGATGGCGACCGCGACCGGGTCGCTCCCGGCGGTGAAGGTGTTGGTGATCGGGAAATTCCCCGCCCCGTTGCCGAGCAGGATGCGGACGTTATTCGTCGGCGTCTGGTTGATGACGACCGCATCGAGCAGCCCGTCCTTATTAAAGTCGCCGAGCGCCACGTCCGAGGGGTCGGGGCCGACGACGGTGTTGCTCGCCCCGCCCATCATCCCACCCCCGCTGTTCAAAAGCACCGAGACGTTCCCGGCTGGACTCTGATCAGTCGTGATGATGTCTTGAAGTCCGTCCCCGTTGAAGTCGCCGGAAGCCACGGAGACGGGCGACGTGCTGGCGGCGAAGGGCGACCCCGAAGCCATCGTAAAGCCGGGCTGCGCGCCGCACGCGCCGAACTGAGAGACGCGGCTGATGAAGCCGTCGCCCGATCCGTTGGGCGTCGTGTCGAACGCGCCCGCCGTCGTGGGGAAATTGGACATCCCCTGGGTTTCGCCGACCACGTAGGCGTTGCCGGAAGTGTCAACGGCGATGCCGATGCCGAAGTCCGCCATCACTTCGCCGGCGTTGGACGAGCCGCCGAGGAAAGACGAATAGGCGAGACTCACCGGGGTGGTCGTGCCGCTCAGTTTGGAGATGAAGGCGCCCGCTTCGGCGGTGCCGGTGGGCATCTGTTGAAAGGCGTCTACGAGTGGGAAACTACTGACGTCGGAGGGAATGGTTCCCGTGAGATAGACGGCGCGCGACGAGTCAACCGCGATGTCGAGAATGCTTCCCTGAAAGTAGGTGGAGTAGACGAGCGAATCGCCATTGCCGGACAACTGCGTCACGAAGCCGTCGGACGGGACGCGCAGATATTCGTTTTGCAGAGGGAAGTCGGTTGACGCTGTTACGCCGCCGACGTAGGCGCGACCCGCCGCGTCGAGCGCGATGCCGAAGGCTTGGTCGGAATTGTCGCCGCCGAGGTATGTCGAGTAGACGAGAGACGCTGCGCCGCTGGCGTTCGTGTTGATCTTCGAGACGAAGGCGTCGTCTCCGCCGTTGAAGGTCGTGTCAAAGGCTCCGCCGTTCACGGGGAACGCGGTGGACATGGTGACGCCCGTGACGTAGGCGTTGCCCGCCGCGTCCACCGCGACGGACTCCGCCCGCTCAGCAGCGGCGTCGCCGAGGTACGTCGAATAGACGAGAGACGCCGCGCCGCTGGCGTTCGTGTTGAAGGCCGAGACGAACGCGTCCTGCACGCCCTGATCGGTCTGAAACTGGTTGACGGTGGGGAAATCGCCCGAGGTCGTATGGCCGACGACATAAGCGCGCCCCGCGTTGTCAGCCGCGACGCCCTCCGCTTGATCTGTCGCGCCGCCGCCGAGATAGGTCGAGTACGCGAGAGCCGCGCCGGTCGGACTCAGCCGCGTCAGGAAGGCGTCGCTCGTGGGTTGGTTGGTCTGAAACTGGTTGATGAGGGGGAAGTTGGTCGAGTTGGTCTGGCCGACGATGTAGGCCGTGCCCGTCGCGTCAATCGCGATGTCGTTAGCCACGTCAACCCCGCCGCCGCCGATATAGGTCGAGTAGATGAGCGCCGTGCCCGTCGCGTTGAGCTTGGTGACGTAAGCGTCGAAGCCGGTATTGGCCGTGTCGAACGCACCCGACGTGATTGGGAAGTTGGCCGAATCGGTCGTCCCCGTCACGTAAGCGTTGCCGTAGGAATCCACCGCGACGGCATTGCCGGCTTCGGTGGAGGTGCCGCCGAGCAGGGTCGAGTAGGAGAGCACCGGGTCGATGACGAGCGGCAGGCTCCGGTCGTAGTCCGCGACCTCGAAGCCGACGAGATGCGCGTCAGGCGTCCCGCGCCGCGCGCCGGGAGCATCGAGAAGCCGGTAGCGTCCCGCGATCTCGCGTCGCACACCGTCCGTCTCCTGATAGATGAACGGTTTGAATTGCCGGAGTTCGCCGCCCCCGGTTTTGAATACAAGATCGCCCGTCGCATCGTCGAGGCGCGCGGTTTGCGCGCCTCGAAAGGCGAGCCGGATGACGCCGGGGTCGGCGCCCGGTGCGACCAGAAAATCATATTCGAGTTGACGTTGTTTGCCGTAGTAAACAACGTCGACGCCGGGATAGACCGCTTCGTATTCGACGCGCGCGAAGTGCGCGACGTTCGTGCGCCACTTCGACGGGTCGCTCCCGATGAGGTAGTTGCTTTTGCCGGGCAGTTCGTTGGCGCCCCTCATCTCCGGCTGGCGGTTCGCCCCGACGAGCGACATCCGCAACACCGCACCTTGCTGATTGGTTTTATCAACGTCCGCGCACGGCGTCGCGGGCGATGAAGCCGCCGAAGTCGCGGGAGACGGTGTTGACGAAGCAGCATCGGACGGTGAAGCGGAAGCGGCCTTCTTGGGTGACGCGCAGCCGGGGGGTCGCAAGGCCAGAACGGTTTCGGTCGGCGTCAGGAAGAGGTGGAAGCCGCTGCCGCGCGAGTGGAAGCGGACGCGCCCGTCGAGTTGTCCGGCGTTGACTTCAAAGCTGAGCGGAAGTTGTTGGTAGGTCGCACTCGGGCGCACGCGCGCGGCGTCCGGTTGCGGCGGCGTCGCGGAGGCGTGCGAGGCGGCGGCTCGTCGATCCGACGGGCTGCCGAAAAAACGCGGCAACAGGCTCAACGCAAGACCGGCGAGCGCCACCACCAACAATAAGCAAGCCAAACGTCGCGGACGGCTTACGAGGGGGAAATATCGGCGAGGCATTCCACTCTCCATTAAGACTTCGGTCGGGGCCGACTGAAATCTGTCGAAGGTTTAAGTTTTAAGAATTACACAGCCCGGCGGAGCAAGCTCTCCGCGAACGAGCCTCGTTTGAAGACATGACAAGTTTGGGGAGACGGCCAACTCCGGCTGTTTGGCGGTCTGAATCGCGTGCTTAAAAATGACGACCGGTTTCGCCGGTCGATTTGACGTTCGGGAGAATATACTCACATCACGTCGGCTGCAACAGCCGACGTGTCATTTGCCCGCGCCGAGACGCGCGATGACGAGCGGGCGCGCGTCGAGTTCGCGGCGGTAGAAGACGCGCGGGCGTTGCAAGTCTTGTCCGCCCGGCTGCGTGAACGAGAAGTCGATGCCGAGGCCGCGTTTTTGTGTGAGCGTCGCCAACTGCATTTCGGGGACGCGCTCCGAAGCATACTCGAACCACTCGCGGACGAGCACGCTGCCGTCGCGCGTGCGCGGAAGATCGGCTTCGCCTTTCCTGAGTCCCTCTTCGACGAGCGCGTAGGTCAAAAAGCCGTGACCGAGTTGCGCGGCTTCGAGCGCCGCCTGATAACTTTGCGCGGCGGTCAAAACGTACATGCCCTTCTCGTAGGCGAGTTGAGCGAGACCCTTCGAGTTCATCGGGCCGCGCCGCTTCTCTTCGGCTTCGAGCGCCTGCCCGGAGTTGCACGCGTCGATGACGAGCACCAACTGGCTCGCGTTCAGAGGCTCGACCGCGCGCTCCAACTCCTGATCCGAAATGCTGTGGTCGAGAATCGACTTGAGGCTGAACTCGCCCTCGATGTTGCGCTGCCCCGTGTAGCCGATATCGTGCGGGATAAGGTAGAAGCGCGAACGCTGCGCGGTGCCGTGCCCCGCGAAATAGATGAAGACGGTGTCTTCCGGCTCGACCTTCGACAAATTCGCGAGCGACGCGGGCGCGCTCGCAGGAAGCGCGCCGCCCGTCGCCAGACGCTTGAACGCCGTCAGGACGTTCGCTTTGGTGGCTTCCTCGTCGAGCAGAAACGCCACTTCGACTTTGGCCCCGGTGTCGATAATGGCGCGCTGTCGTTTGACCTCTCCGGCGAAATCGCGTGCATCATCGACGGCGAAACGCAGGTTGTATTCGGGATTCGCATACTTGTTGACCCCGACGGCGAGGATATGCGCGGTCGGGGTTCGCTTCAGGCTCGCCGCGCCGTTGATGAGCAGCGCGGCGTTCTCGCTCTTAACGTCGTTGCGGTTGAAGGCGTAGGCCGTAAAATAGTTTTCACCCGCGACGATCGGCACGTCCGCCTCGAACGCGCCGCGCCCCATCTCGCCGACCACTTCGCCGCGCCACGCCCGCACCAGCGAGCCGTTGCGAAACAGCCGGATGTCGCGCGCCCCGGCGGGCGACTGCACGACCTCGATCTTCAACATGACGTTTCTCGACGCAACCGCGCCGCCCTCCGCCACGCTGCTGCTGCCGCCTTCGACGCTCAGTTTGAGCGCGGGCTGGCGGCGGTCGATAGCGGCGACGCTTCGCTTGGCGCGTGGCTGCTTGCTTGCGAGGATTTCCGAGAGCAGGTCGGGATAGAAAAACTCGTTGAAGAAAATCTCGACGGGCGCGACGGTGTAGGTGTCGCCGTCGAACCGCCAGAGAATCTGATTCCACGCGGGCGGCGAGCCGTCGAAGAGACCGTCGGGGGTGACGACGACCCAGTCGGCGCGCTCGGTCATCGAGACGAGCGTCGCAGCGAGCGCGCCCGAAGACGCATCCCACAGGCGCGTCGAACCGTCTTCGCTGCCCGATGCGAGCCAGCGTCCGTCGGGACTCAACGCGACGCTGTTGACGCTATCGGCGTGGCCTTCGAGTTTGAAAGCCTCACGCCCCGACGCGATGTCCCACACGCGAACGCCGCCGTCCGACGCCCCCGATGCGAGCCGCTTGCCGTCAAAACTGACGACGAGCGCACGCACGTCGCCGCCCTCCTGCGCTGCCAAAGACGTGGGCTTGTTCGCGTCCGTCCCGGAGACGAGCGCGTCCGTGCTCCAGACGCGAATCGCGCCGCCGCGCCCGCCTGCGAACAGTTGCCGCCCGTCGGGACCAAACGCGACGGCGAAGACCTCGCCGCCGCCATCCTGCTCGACCGTGCGGAGTGCCGCTCCCGTCTTGAAATCCCACACCCTGACGGTCTTGTCCGCGCCGCCGGAGACGAGCAACCGCGCGTCGGGGCTGAGGGCAACCGTATTGACCTCTGCCGTATGACCCGCGAAAGTTTTCAGCGGCGCGCCCGTCTCCGCGTCCCACGTTTTGACGCTCGCGTCGCCGCTCGCAGAAACGACCTGTTTGTCGTCCGCCGCGAAGACGAGGCTGTTGACGCTGCCGTCGTGCGCCGCCCAATCCTTGAATTCGCGCCCCGTAAAGACGTTCCAGATTTTGAGTTGACCGCTCAGGCTGCCCGACGCGAGCCGGTGCCCGTCGCGGCTGAACGCGAGCGACGTGACCCATCCCGTGTGCCCCGTCAGAGTCAGAACCTTGCGCCCCGTCGCGACCTCCCAAATCCGCACGGTGCGGTCTTTGCTGCCGGTGGCAAACCAGCGGCGGTCGGGGCTAAAGGCCGTCGCGTAAATGCCGCTCGAATAACTCGGCAGCACGCGCTCCGGAGTGCCGGTGTCGAGGTCGCGAAGTTGTAAAGACTTGTCGCCGTTGCTCGTCGCGAGTAGTTGCGCGTCGCGGCTGAAGGCGATGACCTCGGTCGGCGGCTCGCCCGCTTC
>JBGTHJ010000372.1:0-3242 GCA_041746175.1 Pyrinomonadaceae bacterium | reverse complement strand
CGGTCAACACGGCGGGCGTCCCTTCGCCCGTCAACGATGCCGCGCCCGCCCACGACCAGTTCTCTGCCGCCCCCGCCGCGAGCGGCTCCAACGCGAAAGACAACGCTTCATCGAGCGGCGCGGGTTGCGAATCGGGCGTGGGCAATTTGACGAAGCGCGTGAACGGTTCGCCAATCTCCTCGGGCGGGTATCTGACCGCGCTCAAGCCCTGTCGATATTCGGCGACGCGCACCAACACGTTGCGCATAAAAGCGACGCGCGTTCCCGCCTGTCGCGGGTTCGCTCCCGCCGCCGCTTCCTGCAACGCGCGGAGTTGTTCCTGCACTTCGGGCGGCCACGCTGATGCGCGTTCGGCGACGCGCGCCACCGTGCGCCGCAGCGTATCGGCGTCGCCACGCTTGGCCGCGAGGCGCGTCACTTCGAGTTGGGTGGCGAGGTTGTCGGGCGCCGTCTCAAGAATTTTTTCAAACAGCCGTTGCGCTTCCGCCTCGTTGTCGGCGCCGCCCGCGCGTTCGACCTCCTGCGCGAGCAGGTACACGGCTTTCAGATTTTTCGCGTCGAGTTCGACGGCGCGACGCAGTTGCGTGATGGCTTCTGCGTATCGCCCGCGACCGCTTTCGAGCGTGCCGAGCAAGACGTGGATGGGCGCGTTGCCGGGGGCGCGCGAGCGCGCTTTTTCAAGATTCTCCGACGCCTTCTCAAACTCCTTCTGGCGCAAATACAGCAAACCCAGATTAGCCCACCCCGCCGGCTCGTCCGGCGCGAGCGTCGCCGCCTCTTGCAACTTCGCTTCGGCGCGCACGTCGTCGCCGACTTGCAACGCGGCCAGCCCGACGTAGAAGGCCGAGACGGTGGCGCGGTAATCCGTCGAGGAAACATCGGGCGCACCGCTCCGGCACGCACCCGTCCCCGCGACGAGCAGGCCAGACAACAACATGGAGAGCAGCACACGGCGACGACTAGAAGATGATGGCTCGCGCATTCTTGATTTATAAACGTGACTCACGGAACGTGGCGACCGCGTGCGCAGGACGAACGCAAAGCGGTAACGGTGAAACGGTCAACCGGAACACGGGAAAGATACGGCTCGAAGCGGCTTGCTCTTTCTCCCGCTTGGCTCTTGACCACCTCACCTTTCATCGTTTGCCGTGTCTGCCGCGAGTCTGTACTATGTCTTTCAATGGATGAAATCGGGGTGACGTTTGAACGCTCATCCCACCGCCCCCGAACATGTTCGATTGATTTAACGCAATCATAGCTTGGAATGAATTCATCGCCAAACCGCCCGACAAAGCTCGCGCTGATTCTCGTCCTGTTCGCCGTCTCAACGCTCCCCGCAGGCATCCGGCACGACGCGCACGCGCAAACGCCAACGCCAACTCCGCAGCCCTCGCCGTCCGTAACGCCCGTACGGACGGGACGTTCCTACAGCGGCGGCGATCCCGTCCGGCGACCGCCGCCCGCGTTGCCGCAGTCGCCCTCGCCCGTTACCTTCACAGACATCACGGCGCAGACCGCCGTCAACTTCGAGCACGCCGCGTCGCCGACCTCGCTCAAGTACCTGCTTGAGACAATGGGCGGCGGCGTCGCGGCCTTCGACTACGACAACGACGGGCGCATCGACCTCTTCTTCACCAACGGCGCGCGGCTCGACGACCCGCAACCCAAAGGTGCGCTCCCCGACAAACGCGACGCGCGTTTTTGGAACCGTCTCTATCGACAAAAACCCGACGGCACGTTTGAAGATGCGACGATGCGCGCGGGGCTGCAAGGCGAGGGCTATTCGATGGGCGTCGCCGCCGCCGACTACGACAACGATGGCCGGGTTGACCTCTACGTGACGGGCTACCTGACGAGCCGTCTCTACCGCAATCGCGGCGACGGGACGTTCGAGGATGCGACGCGGCGCGCGGGCGTCGCCGCCGATGGTTGGGCGACGAGCGCGGGCTGGTTCGACTACGACAACGACGGGCGGCTCGACCTCTTCGTCGTCCGCTATCTCGACTGGGATTTCGAGCGCGGCTCGATCCTCTGCGGCGAGAACCGCCCCGGACTCCGCGCCTACTGTCATCCCGACAATTTCAGAAGCACGACTAACATTCTCTATCGACAAAAACCCGACGGCACGTTTGAAGATGCCAGCGCGGCATCAAACATCGCCGACACGACGGGCAAAGGTCTCGGCGTCGCCTTCGCCGATTTCGACGGCGACGGCTTGACAGACATCATCGTCGCGCACGACAGCGTGCGGCAGTCGCTCCATCACAATCGCGGCGATGGGACTTTCGAGGACGTGGCGTTGACGGCGGGCGTCGGCTACGACGAGAACGGCAAGACCTTTGCCGGGATGGGCGTCGATGCCGCCGACTACGACAACGACGGCGCGCCCGACATCTTTATCACCGCGCTCTCGAACGAAACCTACCCGCTCTATCACAACAACGGCGACATGTCGTTCACCTACACGACCAACACGGCTGGCGTCGGTCAGATTACGCTGCTCTATTCGGGCTGGGGCGCGCGTTTTCTCGACGCCGACAACGACGGACTCCGCGACATCTTCGTCGCGCAGAGCCACGTCCTCGACACCATCGAAAAGACCTCCGCGTATCTGACCTACAGGCAGTCGCCGCTGTTGATGCGCAACACCGGAAAAGTTTTCGTCAACGTCTCGGCAGGAGCCGGACAACCGTTCAACGTGCCGCTTGCGGCGCGCGGCGCGGCCTTCGCCGATCTCGATAACGACGGTGACACCGACATCATCCTCTCCGTCACGGACGCCGCGCCCGTCGTCCTGCGCAACAACGGCACGAAGAATCACTGGCTCGGCGTCGCGCTCGCGGGCACAAAGTCGAACCGGCAAGGCATCGGGGCGCGCATCACCATCGTCGATGCGGCGGGCGTTCGCCAGATTTACGACGTGAGCAGCGCGGGCAGCTATCTTTCGTCCAACGACCCGCGCGTCGTCTTCGGCATCGGCGCGGCGACGGGCGTGCGCTCCGTCGAAATACGCTGGCCGGGCGGCAAGAAGCAGACGATCAACAACCCCGCGATAGATAAATATCTGGTCGTCAACGAACGCTAACCATCGCGGCGGTTTCTATAGCGGTTTGCAATTGGGTGAGTGCTGGGAGCGCCAGCGTCCCGCTGGCCAGCGTGCTCGGAGCACGTTCAATGGTTCGCGTTCTCCGAACGCTCAATGCGAGCGGGACGCTCGCGCTCCCAGGCGATGCCGCTCTTTC
>JBGTHJ010000371.1:0-1594 GCA_041746175.1 Pyrinomonadaceae bacterium | reverse complement strand
GGGAGCGTGGGCGCGTGACTCGTCAGTAGTTGTGGCGGCGGCGGCGGCGCGGCGGGCGCGGCGACGCCGGGCGACTCGTCTTCGGAATCACCGTCGTTGGTCGCCGGAGACGACGGCGCAACTGTTAACGGCGGCGGAAATTGAATCTCGGTTTCCGATGTCTCATCGGCGCGCGGCGCCCTGAACTGAAGCGACGGGTCAAAGATGTTTTCGTGCCCGACGGAGACGACACCCGCATCGGCGGCGTCGTCTCCGTCGGGCGCTGGTTGCGCGGCGCGCAGAATCGAGTCGAGGTCGGCGCGGTTGACTCGGGTGGTGTCGGAGGCGGCGGCGCGGCGCGGGTCGTCGGGCGCCAAGCCGTCGGTCAAACGCCCTTCTTCAGCGATGAGCGGAACGGTGTTCGCCAACGGCGAGACGGGGGCGGCAGAGTCGCCGCCGCCGGTTGGATATTTGAGCGGCACGCCACAGCGTCGGCAGAAGCGCGATTCGGGCGCGTTGCTCCCCCCGCAATTTGGACACGACTTGGTCATCCTAAACTTTTCTGACTCCACGCGAGGAACTGTGCGAGCGCGTCCGGCGTACGTGTTGCGGCCCGCGCACGACGACCGTACCGGCGAGACGGTCGTGCAGCGCCAGCCCCTCCGCATTGAACGCGGCGATGAGAAAACCGAGGCCAAAGGTGAACACGGAGAGCGGGTAGCCGACGAGATGGCGCAACGTCGCGCGCCCGAAGCTCAGATGCGTGCCGTTGCGCCGCTCGATGCTCAAGCCTGTCACCCACTTGCCGAGCGTCCGCCCGCTCAAGCCCGCGAGCATGACGAAGTTCAGAATGACCACCACCACCGCCGTCAGATAGCCGGCGAACAACACGGTCTCGCGCGCCGCGCCACGATCAAACACGCGCGCCAGTATCGTCGTAGAGGCCAGAATCGCGACGACCAGCGTGTAGTCCAACAGCATCGCTCCGCAGCGCAGAGAGAATGGCGCGTGTGTCGCAGCAGGCGCAGGGGCAGCAGCACCAGAAGTAGTGCGCGAGGCGGAACGCGCGCTTGGAGCGTCGGGCAACGTAGTTTGTTCTATTCGTGAAGTCATCGACTGAGCCGGTCAATCGTCATCTATCAGCAAAAGCAATCAGCGGAAGCAGACAACACTTCCGGGCTGATGGCCGTTGGCTGACGGATGACAGGTGGTTTCATCCAATCAAAAAGTGGAGCGTGGTTTCTCCGAGGCGAAGCTTGTCGCCGCTTTCGAGCACGCGCGGTTGGCGCGGCGCGAGTCGCAGCGCATCGTTGATGACCGTCCCGTTGACCGAGCCGAGGTCTTCAACCAGAAACATTTCGCCCTGCCGGAAGATTCGCGCGTGGCGGCGCGAGATTTTGGTTTCGGGGTCGAATTTTGAAAGATCAATTTCGGGGAAGATGTTCGAGTGCGGGTCGCTCCGTCCGACGAGGTTGTTTTCCTTATGCAACTGGAACGCTCCGTCGAGTTCGGTTGTTCCCATCACGACGAGTTTGGCGGTGGCGCGTGCCGCGCGCAGCGCCGCGCTGGCTCCGGCCAGGGGTTGGCGCGCTCCGCAATGCGCGCAGAACACGTC
>JBGTHJ010000370.1:0-8525 GCA_041746175.1 Pyrinomonadaceae bacterium | reverse complement strand
GCCGAGACTCCCCGCGCTCGCGCCGAGCAACTCGCGTATCTCTTCCGGATGCGCCGGTCGCACTTCGGACGCGCCGAGCGCATCGGCCAATTTCGTTTCGTGCAACTGATGGTCGCCGCGCAGGAGCGCGAGCGTCATCTGCTGCGCTTGGGTCGTGGCCGAGGTCGCGACGTAGACGAGCGTTTTGATTTGACGCGCCGCCGCCGCGCCGCCGGGAAACGTCGTGAGGTCTTCGATGGTGCGGACGCCGGGGGTCGGGAATTCTTCGGGCGCGTCCATCCCCGCTTCGTCCGCGACGGGCGCGAGACGCGAAGTCGCCTTTTCGAGATTGGCGGAGTAGTCGCAGTTTGCGCAGTGCGCGATGAGGTCTTCGCCCGCGTCGGTGCGCGCGACGAACTCATCGGACTGCGTACCGCCCATCGCGCCCGAAGACGCTTCGACGATCGAGAACTTGATGCCGCAGCGCGTGAAGATGCGCTTGTAAGCTTCGCGCTGGTCGTCGAACGAGCGGTCGAGTCCGGCGTTGTCCACGTCGAACGTGTAGGCGTCTTTCATGTTGAAGGTTCTGAGACGCATGAGGCCGGATTTGGGTCGCGCTTCATCGCGGAATTTCGTCTGTATCTGAAACCACACCTGCGGCAGTTGCTTGTACGAACGGATTTCGTGGCGCGCGATGGAGGTGAAAACTTCTTCATGCGTCATGCCGAGGCACATGTCCGAACCCTTGCGGTCTTTGAGCCGGTACATGTCGCCGCCGATGGCCTGCCAGCGTCCCGACTCTTCCCAAATCTCGCGCGGATGAATCCCCGGCAAGAGAAATTCCTGCCCGCCGACCGACTCCATCTCTTCGCGCAGGATGCGCGTGACCTTTAACGCGACACGCTGCGCGAGCGGGAGCAGCGAGTAGATGCCCGCACCGAGTTGACGAATCAGCCCGGCGCGCAAAAGCAGTTTGTGAGAGATGACCTCGGCGTCGGAAGGGTCTTCGCGAAGCGTCGGGATGAAATATTGTGACCAGCGCATAGATTTTTTTTGCTGACTGCCAGCTCCTCAAATCGAGAGATGGGTTTTATCCGGCATCCATTCTGGCGCAGCCGCGCCGCGCAATGCAACGCCGCACGGCGCGACGGACAGATCAAACGAAGAAGGCGAAAAGCACACGCGCGGGCGGAAGCCGTCTGCGATGCCCGCGCGTGCGCCTTTCGCCTCATCCGTCAGCGTCCACGTCTGCCGATGCGCGTCTACTTCAGCGACGCTTTGTGTTTGTCGATCAACTGCTGCAAGCCGTCGGTCGAATTCTTGTTGCGATATTTGTAGTACGACGTGAGGTCGAGCATGACCTGATCGTGGAGAGCCTTGTATTGTTCGTTGCCCGCCGCGAGCGCGATGACGCGAGCGTAGAAGTCGATGATCTCATCGAGCTTCGAGGTCGCCTGTTTCAACAGTTCGTCCGACGGCTCGCCTTTGTACTGCTGCGCCAACTGCTGGTACTCCTTGTTCTTGATGTCGCCAATCAGATAATAAACGATGGGGTCGGTCTTATTGAGCGTGCTCGCGGCTTCCAACTTCGAGAGGGCGTCGGCGGTGTCGCCGCTCGTCAGCGCGAGGACGCCGAGCGACTTGTAGAGTTGCGGCAGAAAGGTCGTCTTGTAGCTCGTCCACGTCGCGGCGTCGAGGTACGAGGGTTTGGCGTCGGCTTCGATGATGCCGATGGCTTTGATCGCGTAGGCTTGCGCGGGCTTGATGAACTTCGAGCCGCTATTGGCGGTCGCGTCGTTCGTCCCGGCGTTGACGAGCACGACCAGTGAACGCACCTGATCGGTGTCCTTCGTCAACCACGGTGCGGCGAGGTTGAAGGCTTCTTCGAGATTCTTGTTGCCGACGTGGGCATCGACGAGCGCCGGAATCACGAGGTCGGCTTCGCCCGCGCCGTTGAAGTTCTGGCGAAAGGTCTGGGCGAGCGCGAGCTTCTGCGCGTTGTCGGCGACGGTCGCGATCTGCTCGGCGACATACTGCGCGACATCGTCGCGGACTTCGCTCTTGGGATACTTCTTGACGAACTCGCTCGCCGCCTGAAGCTTGTCCGCCGGACTCGCGGCGGTGTTGATCTTGTTCGCCGCCTTGCGTTCGTTCTCCGACAGTTTCGGTTCTTTCTTCGGCTCCTCTTTGGTCGCACCGGTTTCCTGCGCCCGGCGAATGAGATATGACGTTTGCGCCTGAGCCGAAACCCCGGCGGAGAGAAGCGCACACGCCAACGCCACCACGCACGCCGACGACATCGATGCGACTCGCACAAAATTAGAAATAGAGTTCATCACACGACCCTTTCTTCCCGTAAGTTTATTCAATTTTGATAGCGGGGAAAGCTCTCATCCGGATGCCCCATTTTGCGGGAAGGCGGCGCGACTGGCAAGCGACGGCGGACGGTTTTCGACAAACACGGAGGCCGCAAGGCGAAGGGCAGAACGATGGAAAGAGACCGGGAGTCAAGAGTCAGATAAGGACGCGCTGGCGTCGCGGCGGCTGACTCACGCCTCCTTTCCACGTTCGATCCTCAACGCCAGCTAACTGCCGCGCACCGGGCAGTTCCTGCTCGTTGCGCGGCTTGGGAACGTGTTATAACATCGCTCTTTAACACGCAAATCATTCCCGCCGACGAATGCCGGGCACGAAAGAGGAAAAGAGATGAACGAATTATTGAATGCGTCGCTGGGCGAAGTTGACCCCTTGATAAGCAAGGCCGTGAACGGCGAGGTGGCGCGGCAGGCCGAGGGGCTTGAGTTGATCGCGTCGGAAAATTTTGTCAGCGAAGCTGTGCTCGAAGCGATGGGTTCGGTCTTTACGAACAAGTATGCCGAGGGCTATCCGAAGAAGCGTTACTACGGCGGGTGCGAGTGGTCGGATGTGGTCGAGCAGGCGGCCATCGACCGCGCCAAGCAAATATTCGGCGCGGAGCACGCCAACGTCCAACCGCACAGCGGCGCGCAGGCCAACATGTCGGTCTTCCTCGCCGCGCTCTCGTACGGCGACCAGATTCTCGGCATGAATCTTTCGCACGGCGGGCATCTCACGCACGGTCATCCGTTGAACTTCTCCGGCATCAGCTACAAGGTCGCCGACTACGGCGTCTCGCGCGAGACGGAGCAAATCGACTACGACGAATTGCAGCGACTCGCCGAGCAACACCGGCCAAAACTAATCATCTGCGGCGCGTCGGCCTACCCGCGCACCATCGACTTCGCGCGCATCGGCGAGATCGCGAGCGCGGTCGGGGCGCGTGTCATCGCCGACATCGCGCACATCGCCGGACTGGTCGCCGCCGGACTCCACCCGTCGCCCGTCCCGCACGCCGACTACGTTACGACGACGACGCACAAAACCCTGCGCGGCCCGCGCGGCGGTCTCATCCTCTGTCGCGAAGAACACGCCAAAGAAGTCGATCGAAAAGTTTTTCCGGGCGTGCAGGGCGGCCCGCTCGTCCACATCATCGCGGCCAAAGCGGTCGCGTTCGGCGAAGCCCTGCGCGAAGATTTCAAAGAATACCAGCAGCGTGTGCTCGGCAACGCGCAGGCGCTCGCCGCGGGTTTGCGCGAGCAGGGTTTCCGGCTCGTCTCGGGCGGGACGGACAATCATCTGGTGCTCGTCGATGTCTTCATGGGCGGCAAGGGCGTGACCGGCAAGGTCGCCGAAAAAGCCCTCGAAGCCGCGACCATCACGGTCAACAAAAACACCATCCCCTTCGATACTAACTCGCCCTTCACCGCTTCCGGCGTCCGTCTCGGAACGCCCGCGCTGACCACGCGCGGCATGGGCGAAGCGGAGATGCGCACGGTCACGCGGTTCATCGCCGAAGTCCTCCACGCGCCGGAATCGGAAGAAGTCCGCGCGCGCGTCAAGCGTGAGGTTTACGAACTCTCCGCGCGCTTCCCGCTCTATCCGCGACGACTGAAGCAAGCGGGCGTGCCGGAAGTCGCCGGAAGTCGAAGCGATGGGCGCGGACTATAATTTGTTGAGCCGGCGGAAACCCGGAAACACACGGACGTGAAACCGAACGCGCTCATCAACACCGTCGAGCGCCACAACAGCAGCGAACGCCGCGACGGAAATCCGCAGAGTGAGTCCCAACATCGAAACAACTTTGCCTCATAACGCGATGGAAGAAGTTTTCGGGCGCGACGGTTTGATCGCCCGCGCTCATCCGGACTACGAGTATCGTCCCGGCCAAATCGAGATGGCGGGGGCGGTGCTGCGCGCCTTCGAGGAGCAGCAGCATCTCGTCGTCGAGGCGGGGACGGGGACGGGCAAGACGCTCGCCTATCTCGTTCCGGCGATTGCGGCGGCGACCGCGCGCGGCCAGCGCGTCGTGATCTCGACGGGCACGAAGAATCTGCAAGAACAGTTGATGGAAAAAGACATCCCGTTCTTGCAGCGCGTGCTGCCGAAGAAATTCACCGCCGCGTATATGAAGGGGCGGAATAACTATGCGTGTCTCAGCCGGATCAAGAAGGCCGAAGACATGCCCGTCCTCGAAGGTCTTGACGACGTTGACTACTTTGAAGAGGTGCGTCATTGGGCGCGCCAGTCGCAGGCGGGCGACCGCGCCGAGTTGACCGAACTCCCCGAATATCTCTCATTCTGGCGGCACATCGACGCGCGCTCCGAAACCTGCACGGGGCAGAAGTGCGCCGACTACGATGCGTGCTTTATCACGCGGATGCGCCAGCGCGCGAGCGACGCCGACATCATCATCGTCAACCATCATCTGTTCTTCGCCGACCTCGCGTTGCGCGGCGGCGAGTACGGTCAGGTGATCCCCGATTACGCGGCGGTCATCTTCGACGAAGCCCACGCCATCGAAGACATCGCGGCGGAATACTTCGGCGCGCAACTCTCGAACTTCGCCATCGAAGACCTCGTGCGCGACCTCCAACAAATTCCCGTCACCGATGTCGATACGAACCGCGAGTTGACGCGCAGCGCGGGGCGCGTGATGCGTTTCGCCGACCAATTCTGGATGGGCTTTCGCGAGGGTCGCGGCGAAGAGGGACGGTCTCCTATCGTGCCCGGCACGTTCGCGCGCAAGCGTGCTGACGGCGAGGTCGAAGCGACCGCGCTCGGCGAATCCTACCTGAGTTTGGACGGCGCGCTCGAACGAATGGAGACGACCCTCGACGCGCTCAAGGACAAAGCCCCGGAGACCGAGAACATCCTGCGGCGCATCCGCGAGTTGCAGTTCAATCTGGAGTTTATCGTCGCGGGCGACGACCGCCGCTACGTCTACTGGCTCGAACGCCGCGGGCGCGGCGTCTTCCTGCGCGCCTCGCCGATTGACGTTTCGACGCTCTTGCAGGACAAGCTTTTCGAGCGCGTCGAAACAGTCGTCCTGACCTCGGCGACGCTGGCGAGCGCGGGTAGTTTCAGCTTCGTGCGCGAGCGTCTCGGACTGCTCGCGACGACCGACGAACTCGTCGCCCCGTCCGGCTACGACTACGAACAACAGGCCGTGCTCTATCTGCCGCCGCGAATGCCCGAACCGCGCGCACCGCAGTTTGCCGACGAAGCCGCGAAGGAAGTCGTCAAGCTGTTGCAGATCACGCGCGGACGCGCCTTCGTGCTCTCGACGAGTTTGAGCGGGATGCGCGCACTGTATGAACGCATCGCGCCGGCGGTCGATTTCCCGTGCTTTGTGCAGGGCAGCGCGTCGAAGGCGGGACTGCTCGAAAAGTTTCGCACGACGCCGAATGCGGTGCTGTTCGCCACGTCGAGTTTCTGGCAGGGCGTCGATGTGCGCGGCGAGCAGTTGTCGTGCGTCATCATCGACAAGCTGCCGTTCGCCGTGCCGAGCGACCCGGTCGTCGCCGCGCGGCAACGCTTTATCGAAGAGCAGGGCGGTTCGAGTTTCTACGAGTACAGCGTGCCGCAGGCGATCATCAGTTTGAAGCAGGGACTTGGACGCTTGATCCGGAGCGCGACCGACCGGGGCGTGCTCGCCGTGCTCGACCCGCGCCTGCGGACGCAGGGCTACGGGCGACTCTTTCTCAAAAGTCTCCCGCCCTGCCGCGTCACCTCCGACATCGGGGAAGTCGCGCGCGTCTTCGACGGCGAAAGTAAAGCACCGTCCCAAGTCAAAACCCCGAAGTCCAGAGTCAAAACCGGCGGTTGAGAGTCGCGCTGTGCGGAGGGCGGGCTTCCGGGCGTTCGGCTGATACGACGGCTTGCGCGTTTGGCGTGGAGAATTTAGACTTCCGCGTATGTTTGAAATAATGATCGAGCGCAACTTTTCGAGCGCGCACCAGTTGCGCGGCTATCGCGGCAAGTGCGAGAACCTGCACGGGCACAACTACAAGATAGAGATTTTCGCGCGTGGCCGCGAGTTGGACAACATCGGTCTGCTGGTCGATTTCGGCGAGTTGAAAACGGCGGCTGACGAAGTGGTCAACTATCTCGACCACCGCAACATCAACGAACTGCCGCCCTTCGACGTGGAACTAAATCCGTCGGCGGAAAACCTCGCGCGCTACATCCTCGAACGCGTCGCCGCACGCGTCGGCGACGAACGCGTCCAGGTCTACAAAGTCCGCTGCTTCGAGACGCCGACGAGCGTCGCCACTTATCAAGTCGATTGAATTTGTAGTCTGAGATTTGAAATGGTCGAAACTTTGTCGCAATAAGGTTCCGCGCGCCACTGTTGATCGAGGCTTTCGGGCCATGGCGTCTCTCTGCCTCCACATGCGAAACCACACCCAACGGGTCGAGTTGTTCGAGCGCAGCCGGTGGTCGTAGTTTTACGAAGGATGTTTGCGGCGTCGATGAACCCCGCCGTCGCCTTCGCGGATGGTCTGGAGTAGGCAAAAGGTAAAAGGCAAAAGTCGAGAGACGCGGTGCTCTCGCTTTTGCCTTTTACCTTTTTTACGTAGCCTTAGGTCGCGACGAGGGCGGGGATGTCGATGTTGTACTTGCGAATTTTGCTGTAGAGGCGCGGGCGGTAGATGCCGAGCAGGTTGGCCGCCGCTTGTTTGTTGCCCCCGGTGCGTTGCAGGGTTTTTTCGATGACGAGTTTTTCGATCTCTTCGAGCGTCAGGTTGGGCGGCACGTCCCACGCCGAGCTTTGCGCGGTCTTCTCCGGCATCGAGCCGTTTTCAAACGGCAGGTCAACGGGGTCGATCTTGTTGTTCTTGGCGAGCAGGACGGCGCGCTCGATGACGTTCTGCAACTCGCGGACGTTGCCCGGCCAGCCGTGCGCGAAGAGACGTTGATAGGCCGCCTGCGAGATGCCGCCGATCTGTCGCTGATACTTGCGCGCGTACTGCTTGAGAAAATACTCGGTCAGGAGTTGGATGTCTTCGGTGCGGTCGCGTAGGGGCGGAACGTGAATCGTGATGGTCGAGATGCGATAGAAGAGGTCGTCGCGGAGGATGCCGTCGCGGATGGCGTCGGCGGGCGGGCGGTTGGTCGATGTGATGAGCCGAAAATCGACGGCGTAGGTCTTCTCCGAACCGATCTTGCGATAGCTCCGCTCTTGCAACACGCGGAGGAGTTTGGGCTGTAGCTCGACGGGCATCTCGGCGATTTCGTCGAGCAGCAGCGAGCCGCCCGCCGCGTGTTGAATCAAGCCGTCCTTGTCGGCGTGCGCGCCCGTAAACGCGCCCTTCGTGTGGCCGAACAGCTCCGACTCGATCAGTTCTTTGGGGAGCGCGGCGCAGTTGACCTTGATGAAGGGTTTCTTGGCGCGTAAAGAATTGTAGTGAATCGCGTTGGCGATCAGTTCCTTGCCCGTGCCCGACTCGCCGACGATGAGCACGTTGGCGTCCGACTTGGCGACCGACTCGATGGTTTCGTAGATGGTCTGCATCAGTTTGGACGCGCCGATGATGTTGAAATATTCGGTACGCGTCGAGAGTTGGCGGCGCATCGTCTCGGTTTCGGCCATCAACTCGCGGCGTTCGAGCGCCTTTTCGACGAGCGGTTGCAGCATCTCGAAGTCGAAAGGCTTTTCGAGAAACCAGAACGCGCCCGCTTTGGTCGCTTCGACGGCGCGCGCCACCGTCCCGTAACCCGTGACGACGATGACCTCGGTCGAGGGACGCATCTCTTTGACGTGGCGCAAAACTTCCATGCCGTCGGTTTCCGGCAGTTGCAGATCGCAGATGACGAGGTGCTGACCGCCCCGGTCGAACAACTCTATCGCCTCCGTCCCGTTCGAGGCGGTGTCCACCGTGTAGCCGTCTTCGGCCAGATTCTGCTTCAGCGAATCGACCATCATCGGCTCGTCGTCAACCACCAGAATACGCACTTCTTTACGTTCCACCTTACGCTCTCTCCTTGTTCAAAACATTGTCGGGGTAAAAAATCTCAAGTCCAAAAGTTCAAGGACAAACCTAAACCTGTCCGCCGGGTGGACTCCAAACCTCGTCGTCGTCGTTACGGGGCGACGGGCAGCCGCGCGGTGAGCGTGTCAGCCGCGTGCGCGACCTCGCCGCCGTGCGCCCTGATTGTTTTGGCGGCCAGCGCCATGCGCAGCCCCG
>JBGTHJ010000369.1:0-6404 GCA_041746175.1 Pyrinomonadaceae bacterium | reverse complement strand
ACAAAGACGCGCGGCGCTTGCTGAGCGCCGCGCTTCTTTTGTTCCGGTAAACAGTTCGGTGACGAACCCGTGCGTTTCGCGTCTAGCGTCGCCCGTTGAGCAAGCGAATCAGCGCGAGGAAGATGTTGAAGGCGTCGAGGTAGAGCGACAGCGCGCCCGCGACGTACTCGTTCGTCGGATAGCGTCGGATGATGTTCGACGTATCGTAGAGCACGTAGCCGGAGAAGAGCAGCAGCGTCGCCGCCGCAATCGCGAAACCGAACGCGCTCGAACCGACGAGGAAGAGGTTCAGCACGCCCGCGAGAATGACGACGATCAAACCCGTGAACAACAACCCGCGCATAAAACTGAAGTCGCGCTTCGAGATGAAGACGTAGGCCGTCAGCCCGCCGAAGATGCCGACCGTGAGCACGCCCGCCTGCCAGAGCGATGCCGGGTTGGTCGCCGCGACGTAAGCCATCAGAGGCGAAATCAGCACGCCCGTCAACGTCGTGAAGCCGAACAGCGCGAGCAGATTGACGACCGGAACGTGTCGCACCGCCTGCGCGCCCATGACCCCGCCGATCATCAGCAGAAACATCACAATCGGGTGTTGAAACGCGAACTCCATCACGCCCGGAATCGAGAAGCCGAGCGCCACGCCGCCGATGGCGAACAGCGTCCCCGCGAAAAAGAGCGCGTAAACTTTACGGATGAAACCCATGCGTTCGGCGACGGTCGCCTGCGCGGCGGTTTGCGCCTGTAAGCTGCCCCATCCGCCTTCCTGAGTCCATCCTTGCGGCGACTGATTGAAGCGTTGATTTTGAGATTGAAACTCGTTCATGTAGTCCTTCCTTAAAAATTTGGGGAACCAAATCCCGCGCCGTTTATCTTGCGCGAAGTTTAGATGCGGGCTTCTGAAACGCGGATGCACCGGCGCGATTATACACCACCGCCGCCCCGCCCAACTCTCGCCCGCGACGTATCTGCTCCGCCCCGGAGTCCGGCGCGAGCGGATTTTCTTTTAAGTCTGCGCGCCGGATAGTGATTTTCGCCCGCCGATGTTTTATCATCCACTACTTCCGTGGCGGAGAGTTTTTTTGTGTTCGACTTTTCGCCCGCTTCCGGCTTCAAAGTTCCCACGTCAATTTTGTCCGTGTGCGACGGTGAAGCGAATCGAATTTCGGCCAAACCATTTTAACCTGAGGAGACTTTATGCAAAATTACCCCCCGCCCGGTCAATATCCATCGCCGCCGCCGCCGGCCGCCCCCAAATCGAATAAGAAGTGGATCATCATCGGCGGCGTCGGTTGTGTCGTGGTGTTGTTGATTGGCCTCGTGGTATTGCTCGTCGGCGGGTACTTCGTCGCCCAAAATATCGAGGAGACAAATTCGTCAAACAGAAATACGTCGACCACCACGACGACGACTCCAAAGACAACGCCTCGAACCGCTCCGACGCCCGGCGACGACATGACGCGCTACGTCAATTCGCCCGTCGGACGCACCGGCGATCTTGAGAAAAACTACGTCGATTTTTCGTTCAACTATCCGGACACGTGGGAAGTTGACCCCGACCCCGCGCCGAGCTACGTCCGTATCGAGCGCAAGGCCAAAAACGGCAATACGGTCGAAAACTTTTCGGTCGGCTGGTTCGCGGCCACCGGCGCGCCGATGTCGAACCGGACGTTGTTGTCGCAGGTCGTCAACAATCTGAGCACGCAAATCTCCGGCAACTTCCCCGGTTACGAGAAGGTCTCCGAAGGTTTTACGAAAATCCACGATTACGACGCCTACGAGTTGAAATTCAAACGCGAGGCTGGTCAAGTAGCAGGCGGCCAACTGCCCTACTGGGGGCGGGTTGTCGTCCTGACCGGAGACGACAGCAGCGCGACCAAAGGCGTCTCGCTAATCATGCTCGCGACCGGAAATCAAAAGGCCGTTAAGAGCGTCGAAGATGTCGGCGCGGAAGGCGAACTGGCCGGGATTCTCGACTCGTTCACAATCGGCGCATCCAATTAACCCGCCCGCCGAACGTCGCTGCCGAAAGGCCGGACAAGCTGCTCAGGCTTCTCCGGCCTTTTGGCTTGGGCGACCCGTCATCGAGCGGTAAAACATCAGACCGACAGCAAACTTGCGCATGGAAAAAATGTTTGTAGAGAAATCGGGTTCTGATGCCGATGGCGGGGCGGGGCTATCGCCGCTCATGCTGGTGGTTGCGGCGGCGTTGTTATGGAGCACCGGTGGGCTGTTCATCAAGGCGACATCGCTCTCCGCTTACGAACTCTCCTTCGGACGCTCGCTGTTGGCGGCGGCGACGCTCGCTTACGTCACGCGCCGCGAAGGTTTTCGGCTCAACCTCAGCACCGCCACCGCCGCCGTGCTCTACGCGGCGCTGCTGATTCTATTCGTCGTCGCGACAAAGTTGACTACCGCCGCCAACGCGATTTTTCTACAGTACACCGCGCCGATTTACATTCTGATTCTTGAGCCGTTGTTTTATAAGGAGAAGTTCCGCGTGCGCGACCTCACGGTCGTCGGGGTGTGCGGGGTCGGGATGCTGTTGTTCTTCGTCGGGAAACTGCGACCGGAGGACGTGGGCGGAAACTTCGCGGCGTTGGCGTCGGGCGTCTGCTTCGCGCTGTACATACTGCTGCTACGCCACCCGCGTGCGCGCGAAGTCAATCACGCATCGTCGGCAATCTACGGCAACCTGTTGCTCGCGCTCGTGTGCGTTCCGGCGTTCATGACGGGCGCGCATAAAATCACGGGCGTCGATTTCGGCGCGGTCGTTTTTCTCGGCGTCTTTCAAATCGGCATCGCCTACGCGCTGTTCACGCTCGGGATGGCGCGCGGCGTCCGCTCGCTCGACGCCGGAATCATCTGCTACATCGAACCGGTCTTGAATCCGTTGTGGGTCTACATCTTCCTCGGCGAGCGTCCCTCGGCATGGGCGCTCGCGGGCGGCGGCATCATCATCGCCGCCGTCGTCTTCTACACGTTGAAGAGGAGGAGGGAGCAGGAGCGGCGAGACGTTTGATGTCGGACGCAACGCCAAAACTCTGACACTCAACAACTGACCTTCGACCTAACCTTCCGAACCTTCCGACGCCACGCTCTGTCATCCTTCGCGCTTTATTTGAAGTCGCGAATAAGCACGACGCCTGTGTTTTCGACGCCCCGCGCGGCGGCGAGTTGGTTGCCGTCGAGCGACCAGTCGTAGGCGAGGATGCCGTCGGACTTGAAGTCCGTGAGTTGCCTGGGCGCGCCGCCGCCGTCGAGGGGTTGAATCCAGATGTTGCCGACGCCGCCACGCGCATCGAGAAACATCACGCCGCGCCCGTCCGGGGCGAAGACGGTGTTGGCGCGTGCGGTCGGGGGCAGGTCGAAGAGTTTGACGGGCGCGCCGCCGTCGATAGAGACGAGCGCGAGTTTGGCGCGCGTGCCGGCGTCGGAGTTGATGATGCAGGCGACGAATTTTCCATCGGGCGAGATGGTCGGCCACGAGGTCGGGCGGTCGGTCATCGCCACCGGCTCGCCGCCCTCAAACGGCACTTTCCAGATGAGGTTGGGCTGGCTCAGACCGACGCTGGCATAGACGACCCAACGCCCGTCGGGTGTGACGTGGACGAAGTTTTCGCCGCTGCCGGAGGTCAACTGCTTCGGGTTGCCGCCGTCGATGTCGATGCGCCAGACGTTGAACGCGCGGCCCGCGCGATTCGAGATAAAAACGATGTGGCGTCCGTCGGGCGATACCGCCGGCCCGTAGTTCGAGCGTGCGCTCGCGGTCAGTTGTTTCCGGTTGCTGCCGTCGGCGTTCATGATCCAGATGTCCCACGCCCCGCTCGCGATTGAGGCGTAAACGATGCTGCCGTCGGGCGTCCACGAAAGTCCGTAGAAGCCGTCGAAGTTACCTGTGCCGGAGGTGATTTGCGCGGCGCGCGTGGCGTCGCCGCCGGGGGCGACCCAGACGCGCGCGATGCGGTCGGTTTGCACAGTCAAGAGCGTGCCCGCGTCCGCCGTCAGGCTCACACCCTCGTACGAGTTCAAATCGTTAGTGATGCGTCGCACCTCGCCACCCGGCGACGAAATCCGCCAGATTTGCGACGGGTTCAACTCATCCTCGACCGCGTTCAAAACGATCCCGCTGCCGTCCGGCAACCACGCTAACTGTCCAATGCTGTGCCAACGCTGCGCGGTCACGGGTCGCTCGCCGCCGTCACGAACATCGACCGCGACCACGCTCGAAGACTCGCCGCTCGGATCAAAACGACGTTCGGCGCAGAGGATGACATTGCCGTCGGGCGACCACGCGGGCATCCCGAAGAAGTTCGGAAACTGCCGTGTTCCGAGCACGCGCGGCTGTGTGCCGTCGGCGTTGGCGATGACGAGTTCGTCTGTTTTTTTGGAAGCGATAGTGCGCGCGAAGGCGATGCGGCTGCCGTCGGGAGAAATCGTGACGGGGCTGTTGACGTTGTTCACCACCTTGACCACCGTGCCGCCCAACACCGGCACGCGATAGAGCGGCTGCGCGCCGCCGATTTCTGTGACCTCGACGAAGTAAACGTGCTCGCCGTCGCGCGAGAAAACCAGCCCGCGCCGCCGCGCCTCCGCCGGTGGAATAATCTCGCGTGCCGAACCGCTCGCCGCTACCTGTTTGACCCACAGGCTACCGCGCCCGCTTTCTTCCTCCGCGTAGACGGCGTAACGACCGTCGGGCGAAATCACCGACTCGACCGCGCGACCCGAAACCGGCAGACGCATAACCTTCATCGACTGGAACGACGACGACGACGACGGCGATGCGACGGGCGGCGACAACGCCGTCTGCCGGCGGACGGAAAATCTGAAGACCCCGTAGACGACGCTGAACGCGGCGGCGAGCACGATGACGCCGATCACGAACGCTCCCAACAACGGTCGCCCGCCCGCCGCCGCGTCTCCCTCATCCTTTTGAAAAGTCGGCGGCAAACTGCCGCTTGATTCCATCGCGATGTCATCCGTCGTCTCCGTCGCCTCGGCTGAGTCTGTCGCGCCCGTCGCATCCGTCGCGCCCGTCATACTGCCGCTGGCGTTCGGCATCGTCGAAACTTCCTCCGTCACTTCGCGGACGCGAGCGGCGAAGCGATAGCCGCGTTTGGGGATGGTTTCGATAAACGTCTGGCCGTTGTTCTTGCCGTTGCCGAGCGCCTTCCGCAACGTAAAAATGTTTTGCGCCAGCGTTGCCTCTTCGACAAACGTGTCCGGCCAGACTTCCTTCAGCAAATCATTCTTGCCGACGACGTGACCGCTGCGCGCAACCAACGCGAGCAGCGTCTCGAAAGCCTTCGGCGTGAGCGGCACGGTCGCACCGTCGCGCGTCAGAACGCGCCCGGACACATCGAGCCGGAACGGGCCGAACTCGTACAAATGGCTGATTTCGCTTTTCATAACCGCTTTGATATTTCTTTCAAAATAATTTGGACGCTCTTTGACCGTCATTTGAAAAGCATTTAGCGAACCCCGGCGTATGGTCTGTGCGCGAGGTAATGACGATGCCTCTTATACGAAATGCCGTTGCCTCGTGGTTGCGGGATTCTCTCGCAGAGCCGTCATCGACGGGGAAGCCGCCGGAAGAATCAACCGGCGCCACCTGAACATTCCGCGCGGGCGAAAAGCTTCCGCCGCCCGCCGTGAAAACGATTGGAGGTCGTATGAAAAAAGATATTCTGAGAGCGGCGAGCATGTTGAGTCTGCTGGCGGCGTTGATCCTGACGGCGGCGACGGTCGCCCCCGCGCAGTCGTCGCGCAGCGTGGTCGTGACCATTCCGTTCGAGTTCACGGTCGGGCAGAAGACGCTCCCGGCGGGCGAGTACATCGTCCGGCGCGTGGCGCGAAACTCTCAGGCATCGCTACTCGTGCAGAGCGCGGACGGACGCCGCGCGGCGTTGGTCGCGACGCACTCGGTCGAATCGCGCACCTCGCCACGCACCGCCCGGCTCGATTTCCACAGGTATGGCGAACGGGTTTTCCTCGCGCGAGTCTGGACGCCCGGAAGCGGCGTCGGACGCCAACTCGGCAAATCGAAAGCCGAACGTGCGCTCGAACGCGAACTACTCAACGCGGCGTGGAACGATGCGGCCACCAGAATCGAAGTCTACCGCGAAACCGTCTCGCTCAACGGGCGGGTGCAGTAGCGTGAAGCCCAAACTCAACGGGTCGAGAAGTGCGTGCAAACGATGCGTGCGCGCTTCTTGACCTGGTGTCTTTGGACGCCGGGCTGTGAGAAGTATTCAGACTTCGGATTTTATAGCGGTTTGCAATTGGGTGAGTGCCGGGAGCGCCAGCGTCCCGCTGGCAAGCGTGCTCGGAGCACGTTCAATGGTTCGCGTTCTCCGAACGCTCAATGCGAGCGGGACGCTCGCGCTCCCAGGCGCCGCCGCTCT
>JBGTHJ010000368.1:0-2515 GCA_041746175.1 Pyrinomonadaceae bacterium | reverse complement strand
ACCGAGCGGTTCATGGAGGTGCGGGGGCAGGCCGCTCGCGACCTTGCCCTGCCAAATCGACGCGCTCGCCGCCACCGTCACGCCGAGCGCGCGGGCGGCTTCGAGCAGCGACACGCGCGCGCCTTCAAAGGGTTGATTGTTGAGCGTGAGGGCTTCGGGCATCGCGAGGTTGAAGGGCAGTTGGATGAAGCGGAAGCCGTGCCGCTCGCCGCCGACCTCGCGTGCCAGATCGACCATGCGTTCGAGCGCGTGATAGCTTTTGGCGTCGGGCGCGACGCGAAAGCCGTTCCACGTTGCCACGCCGTAACGCTGGATTTTATCCTCGGCGATGTTTTTCTCCAGCACCTCGAAGGCCGCCCGTAGTCGATTCTCGAACTCGACGCGCGAGACGACCGAGAGTTGCGTCTCGGGATTGTGGATGTAGTAAACGTCGAGCGACGCCAGCCCCATGTTGCTTAGCGACTGGTCGATTTGATGCTGCAAGTAGGCGGGCGTCATGCAGTGGCTTCCGGCGGCGAAGTCGGAAGGCTCCGCGATTCCCGTGCGAACAAAAGTCTCCTCGATATAAGCGCGTACGTCATCCGGCGGCGCGCCGTCGAAGGGTAGATAGCCACCCTTCGTGCAGATGACCAACTCGTCGCGCGCGTACGCCCCGCCGTCGTTTATCAACTTGCGGAGCGCGTCGCCGATCGAGCGCTCGCTGCGTTGGAAACGATAGTTGGCCGCCGTGTCGATGACGTTCGCGCCGAGTTCGACCGCACGCTCGACCGTCCCGGCGTAGCGCGCATCGGTCGCCTCGTCGGGGTTGCCGAGATACGTGCCGATGCCGACCGAAGAAATCCAGAGGTCTTGTTCGAGACGAAAATGATGCTCCGCCGCATCCGGGATGCGGTCGCGATAACGCGCCGTGCCCTCCGGCGTCGCACAACCTGTGATTGACATTGCCCGTGCTCCTTCGCGTTCGTTCATAACTTTTCCGCGCAGTGTAGCACATGCGCGTTTAGCCAAAGCCGGGCGATGTGGTAGGGTTTGGGCGCTCCGCCAATCCGACACGTTTCCGGTTTGCGCGAGGCATCGTCAGAGACGAATCATGAAAGCGGTTGATGAAGTGATGACCAGCAAAGGTTATGAGCGCGAGTTGCGCGTCGCGGTCGAGTTGGCGCGGGCGGCGGGCGCGGTGGCGCTCGCTTTCTACGGCGGGCCGCTCGAGGTCGAGCGCAAGGGCGAGTTCGACGAGCCGGTAACGCAGGCGGATCGCATGGCGAACGAACTGATTGTGAGCCGTCTGCAACGCGATTTTCCCGACGACGGAGTGCTCGCCGAAGAATCGGTCGACACCGCGCGACGCCTGAGCAAAGAGCGCGTCTGGATGGTCGATCCGCTCGACGGCACGCGCGGCTTCATCGCCGGAAGCGGAGACTTCGCCGTCCAAATCGGCCTCGCGGAACGTGGCGAGAGCGTGCTCGGCGTCGTCTTTCAACCCGCCGTCGATGTGCTCTACTGGGCGGCGCGCGGGCACGGGGCATGGGTCGCACGGGCCAATCTTGATCCCGAACCGCTGCGTGTTTCGGAGCAGCGGGAAATGCGGCGGATGCGTCTGGCGGCGAGCCGCTCGCACCGTAGCCCGCGCATGGACGCGGTGGTGCGCGCGCTCGGCGTACCCGATGAAGTGCGGCGCAATTCGGTCGGCATCAAAGTCGGCCTCATCGTCGAGCGGCAATGCGACATCTACATACACCTTTCGTCGGGCACCAAACAGTGGGACACCTGCGCGCCCGAAGCCATCATCCGCGAAGCCGGCGGCCAGATGACTGACCTGTGGGGCGCGCCGCTCGAATACAACACGCCCGACGTGTTGAACCGCAACGGCATCGTCGCCTCTAACGGTGTCGCTCACCCGACGATTATCAGCACGCTGGCACGCCTGCTCGACGGCTTCGGACGCGCGCGTGTTTGAAGCGGTGGTCTAGCGCTTAAAGGTTCAAACTCCAAACTTCAGCGTTACAGCCCGGTGCGGCGGTGCGGGTTCGCGGGCGGGCGGCTGATGTCGTCCCGGCTTCGGGCTTATTATTTTGACACGCGCGGGCGCGGAGGTTAGCATCGCCGACGATGCCTTTCGGTAAGGCTTGCCCGTTTAGCGATAGCTGTCGTAAGAGTTCTCGAAATGAAGACGGCAACCCGTGTCGATGTCGTTCGACTTCGGGTTTTGAACTTCCGACTTCATCCTTCCCGGACGAACGTGCTGTGAGTATCCGATTCAAATTGCTGGCGGTCTTTATCGGGCTGGGCATCTTGCCGCTGTTCGTCGCGTGCGTCGTCAATTATGTGAACGGTGTGCGCGCGGTCGATAGAATGTTGCGCGGGGAATTGAACGCGAGCGCGGTGCGAATCGCGCGCAAGGTCGAAAAGCGGCTGCACACGCGCGAAGCGACTCTGACGAGGCTGGCCGGCGCGCGCGCGTTGCGCGAGTACGTTCGCGACGCCGGCGGGCAGGTTGCGCCGAACCCGAATGGCG
>JBGTHJ010000367.1:0-2512 GCA_041746175.1 Pyrinomonadaceae bacterium | reverse complement strand
CTGGGTGTCGGCGTTTGCGTCTGCGTCTGGCGCGGGTGCGGTCGAGGTCGCGTCGGCGGTCGCGTTCGCGTTCGCCGAGTCCGGCGCGTCCGCCGATGGTGCGCCCGAGGCGTTGCCGGATATGTTCTCTTCGTTTTCTGCCATGCCTGTCCCTCTCTTCGATTACTAAAATTTTATTCGTGCGGTGATGAATTGCGGAAGATTGTGGCACACGCCCGCCGCAAGTGTCTAGCAGACGCGGCGGGGGGCGCGGCGGATGAAAAAATCGCGCTGGAAGGCATCGGCACGTCCGGCGGCGCGCTCACGACGGGGTGACGACGGGACGAAGCGAGAGCGCGAGTTCGAGCGCGCGACGGGGTGAGACGACGCCCCACCCCTGCCGGTCGATTTCAATGGCGGGCAGACGTTCCGCCGTGTGGATGAGAATGCGTTTGACTTCCGAAGGCGTCAGCTTGGGGTTGGCTTCGAGCATACACGCGACGATTGACGCGACGATGGGCGCAGCGAACGACGTGCCGTCAACGTACTTGTAGTGTTCGCTGATAACGTCGCCCTCGCGGAGCTTGACGGTAATCAGATGACGAAGCAGCGGGGTGGGCAGGTCGCGCGCTTCGTGGAGGTCGGGATCGAGTTCGGCGTGCTGGTCGATGATGGCGCGGAGTTGGTCGTCGGGCGCGTGGTCGAGCAGCGAATAGAGTTCGGCTTCGTCGGCGGTCAAAGTGTGCGGGAGGATGGGCGCGGGAACCCAGATTCCGGGGGCGATGACTTCGGGCTTTTGCAGACCGTCGTAGGTCGGGCCGTAGGACGAACGATACATGCCGCGCCGCGCGCGATCCATCGAGTTCTGATCGTCGAGACCGCCGACCGTGATGGCGGCGGGCGCGCTCGCCGGAGGCAACACGCGATGCCCCGGCTCCATCCCGGCGTTGCCCGCCGCGCAGACCACGATCAAGCCTTGGCGCACGGCGCGCTCGACGGTCTGCGAGAGCCGGTCGTGAAGATACGAGCTTTCCTCGTCGCCGCCCGCCGAGATATTGACGACGCGAATCTTGTACTTGCGTCGATGCTTGATGACCCATTCGAGTCCCTCTTGAATCTCGCGCTCCGAGATGCGACCCGACTTGCTGATCTTGACGAGCACGACGTTTGATTCGGGCGCGATGCTCCGGTAAAAGCCGTTCGACAACGCGCCGTTGCCCGCCGCGACGACCGAAGTCATCATGCCGTGCCAGCTCGCGGCTTCGCTCGTCTCCAGCGTCGAAGTGTCGCCGGGGAGGATGTTGTGGTAAGCGAGGATGCGATTGTGCGGAGTCGTCAGGTCGGGGTGCGCGTAGAAGCCCGAATCGAGAAAGGCGATGGTGATACCGCGCCCGGCGAAACGCGGGTCGGCGCCGAGCCGCAGCGCGGTCGGCAGCACGCGCCCGCCCTGCTCGAAGACCGCCCCATCGGATTGAAGTTGGACGCGCGCCCGCTCGTACAGCCGCACGCAGCGCGGGCACACGGTCGAGAGGAGATGCCCCGAAGGGGCGTTGGCCGCGATGATGCCGCGCAACTCGTCGGCGAGGTGGTTGAAATCAACCAACCCATCGACCGATTCGCGCCCGCAGACGGGGCAGATGAGTTGCCCGGCGGGCATGTCGGTATGAAGAATCGTTGGCTCGACCGAAATGGTGTCTGACACGATATGCGCAGTCCTTTGTGAAGGCGGTGTTATTGTTTTGTTACAGCGGGCTATCATGCTTGCGAACGACGTTTGAGCGCAAGGGCGGGAGGCGTGTTTGAAGCAAGAGAAAATCTACGACGTGGCGGTGGTCGGTGGCGGGCACAACGGGCTGGTTTGCGCGTGCTATCTGGCGAAGGCGGGGTTGCGCGTCGTCGTCGTCGAACGCCGCCACATCGTCGGCGGCGCGGTGTGCACCGAAGACGATCTGATACCCGGCTACCGGATCGATGTCGGCTCAAGCGCGCACATCATGATTCATCTCACGCCCGTCGTCGCCGAACTCGAACTCGAACGGTTCGGACTCGAATACATCGACTGCGACCCGTTCGCCTTCGCACCGACCGCCAAAGGTGAAGCGATCTACTTCTGGCGCGACGTGGAGCGGACGTGCGAATCAATCGCACGCGTCAGCCCCGTCGATGCCGACGCCTACCGCCGCTTCGTCCGCGAGTGGGGCGCGCTCAACGAGGGCGTCTTTGAAGCCTTCCTCAAGCCCCCGACCGCGCTCAATCTCGGACGCCACATGATCTTCCGGCGCACGGGCGAGCGGGTGAACCCCGTCGAGATGACGCGCAAACTCTTTACGAGCTACGGCGGGCTGGCGCGCGAGACGTTCGAGCACGAAGGCTTGCGCGCCGCGCTGGTGTGGCTGGCGGCGCAGTCGGGGCCGCCACCCGGAGCCGCCGCGACCGGGGATTTTCTCGGCTGGCATTCGATGATTCACCGCAGCGGGGTGAAGCGTCCGCGCGGCGGGTCGGGGGCGCTGACGCAGGCTCTCGCGCGGTGTCT
>JBGTHJ010000366.1:0-4284 GCA_041746175.1 Pyrinomonadaceae bacterium | reverse complement strand
GGCAAGCGTGCTCGGAGCACGTTCAATGGTTCGCGTTCTCCGAACGCTCAATGCGAGCGGGACGCTC
Source organism: Pyrinomonadaceae bacterium (assembly GCA_041746175.1). Classification (GTDB taxonomy): domain Bacteria; phylum Acidobacteriota; class Blastocatellia; order Pyrinomonadales; family Pyrinomonadaceae; genus JBGTHJ01. The sequence continues at coordinate 4,217 of JBGTHJ010000366.1, read as the reverse complement.
GCGCTCCCGGGCGATGCCGCTCTTTTATGTGCTATATGCAATTGCAACTTGCTATATTGCGAAGGGAATTTCGGCTTGCGCGCGGGTGGCGTCGTCCGTCTTGGTCGGTTCGAGTTGGAGACGATAGTGGAGGGCGTCGAGCGCGGTTTGGCGCGGGTCGTTGTCGCGCGCGCGCGCCGCCGCGAGGACGTACAGACAGAGCGCGAGTGCGCCGGAAGGGGGCGGCGGATTGTCGTTTCAAGATTCCGTTTTGGTCACCACACGTATTCGTGTCCCGGCTCCATCGCGACGAGGCCGGGCACGCCGAGCGCGGCGAGTTCGGCGAGCAACGCTTCGCGGTAGGTGGGTTTGAGATGCATCGCGAGAATGTCGATGTGTTTGTGTTTGAGCTTGCGGAGTTCTTCGCCGAGACTGGCGGGCGTCAGGTGGCCGGAGATTTCAGCGAGGCGCGACATCGAGTTCGGGAATGATGATTCGATGAGGAGCGCGTCGAGGCGCGGCATGCGATTGGCGAGTTGCCAGAAATCGTCGGTCGCAGCGGTGTCGGAGCTGAAGGCGATGGTGACTTTGCCGTCGGACAAAATCATCCCGACGGTCGGGACGATGTGCGTGACGGGGACGGCGGTGACTGTCAGATGCGCGACCTTGAACTCTTCGCCCGGCACAAACGGCACGTACTGCATAACGTGCGTGCGCCCGTTGGTCAGCCCGGAGAAGCGCGGATAGACCGTGCCGTTGAACACATCGCGCTCGAGCAGGTCGATGACTTCCTGCGTCGCGTGGATGCGGACGGGTTCTTCGAGCAGCCCGAACAGGTCGTCGACAAAAATCGGCAGCGTGGCGATGTGATCCATGTGCGGATGCGTCACGATGACATCGCGCACGGTGCTGCGCTGCGCATCGCTGAGCGAGAGGGCGATGCTTCCGGCATCGATCGTCACGCGATCATCGATGAGGAAACAACTGAGCCGCTGTTCGGGCGTGGCGCAGCCCTTCTCGTCGAAGGTGCTTGGAAGGAGTTGGATTTTCACAGGGGATGTCCGGTTAAACTCACCTCTTCAATTCGATCTGCGTCGCGGCGGTCGGGCGGCGCGCAAGACCGATGTCGGTTGAAACAACAGCGCGGCATAAATTCATCTTAGCGAAGACCGATCTGCCGGTAGAGTTCGTGCAACGTCTGGACGTATGCGGCTTCGCGTTCGTCGTCCGAGCCGTCACGGGCGCGGATGCCGCGCGCGACGCGGTTGCGGTGAAAGGCGAGTTCGCTCGCGACGCCGTTGACGCGCCGCCGAACGCGCCACGCGCCGAAGCCGTTGCCCGTGAGCGCCGAGAACGACGCGCTCATGCGTCCACGGACGGAGCACAGGCGTTCGTATTCTTCCGGCGTCAGCAGCCCGCGCTGCAAGTCCGTGTGGAGATGCTCGCGCACCACGCGCCCTTCGCGGCGCAACGCCAGCACGACCGCGACGAGCACGCCGACGAAAACCGGAACCATTATCAGGAAGTACATGCCGAGCGCGATGAAGCCGTTGTCAAACCGCTGGCTCAGCAGGAGCGAGGTGTTCCACACGCTGTGCAGAATTACGGCCAGCGCCAGTCCGCAGACGGGCGCGACGAAGCGCGTCAGGCGTCGCGGCGAAATGCTGGCTAGTCCAAGCCCGATGCCGGTCATGCTCGTAAAGAGCGGGTGCGCGTAGGGCGAAAACATCCCGCGCACGATCACCACGCCGACCGTCCCGCCTTCGGCCACCGACCTGCCGTAGTAAAGCATGTTCTCCGTCATTGCGAAGCCGAGTCCGACCATCGCGGCGTAGACGATCCCGTCGAGCACGCCGTCGAACTCGTCGCGCTTCCAAAAGTAGAGCGTAAAGAGCGCGCTCGCTTTAGCCAACTCCTCGACGACGGGCGCCGAAATCGAATTGCCGTAGAGCGTGGCCGCCTCCGTGCCGAGGGCTTGCAGGACGACATACTCGCCGATGGAGTTGACGATCAGCGCGATGAAGACGGCGACCGCCGCGCCCCACACAAACGCCGTCGCCAGCATCCACAGCGGCTCGGCTTCGTAGCGATCGAGCCACAACACGAACAGGACGTAGAGCGGCACGGGCAGCACGGCGAAGATAAAGCCGAGGACGAGCGCGACCGGCCCCGTCTCGAAGCCGATGAAGAGCAGCGTGAGGAGTCCGAGCACGGCAGCGACGAGCGACGCGACGCCGATCCCGACCCACTTCAGCGCGCTCCGGCTACCGGGCGGTTTCCGCGCGTACGCCGTGTGCGACGAGGCCGCGTCCGGCGCGCCGGGGAACTGGCTCGGACTCCATTGATTTGGTTGACGATCCATGTGGATTCGAAGTCGGTTCGCCGCTGCGCCTGCTGGAAGCGACGCGCGCCGACGGGGTCAACGGGCCAACAACGCGAGCGCGACGAGCATCAGAATCGCGCCGATCAAAATAACCGCAACTAGACCAAGGATGATAAAAAGCGTCGTGTTTTTCCGCGCCGGCGGAGCGGTCGGCATCGTTGCTGCTGCTGCCGGCGGAGCGGTTGCGGGCATAATCGGCGCTCTGGCGGGTGCGCCGGAAGACGCGGGCGGCGGCGCGGGTCTATCCGCTATCGAAGGACTGGCGGGCGGCGGTTTCGGGACGGGCGGGGTCGCGGGCGGCAGCACGGGAAATTTCTGTCCGACGACGGTCGCCGCCAGATTGGGTAGCGGCTCGTCGTCAGACTTCGGACGCTGGCTCATCGAGGCTCCGCAATTCGGGCAGAACGCTTTTTGTTCGAGAACGGACGCGCCGCATTTATGGCATGTAAGGCTCATCTCTCGTGCACTCCTTGCTTGAACTGCGCTCGGTTGCATGGCGCGGATGCGGGCTGGCATCCAAAAATTATTCGACGTGCTGACAGGACGTATCCGAGAACAGATGGGCGACCGCAAAAAGTTGAGAACAAATCGATTCGATTCCGGGCGCGCGGCCAAGTATATCCGCAATCGTGCGCGACTTCCAACATTAAAAGCCCGGCGCGCGGCGAACCGGGAATCGTCCACCGGCGCGGCGTCGAAGCGTGCCGGGGCGTCCGGTAAAATCACGAAGAGACACCGGCGCAAAGACGAAACAGTCTCTCTTTGCGTCGCGGTGTCCTGGGTGTTCGGCTGCTGTTTAAGAATGAAGGCGGCGAAGCCCTCGCTGCTCCGCCGCCTGAGAAGTCGCGTGCCATCTGCGAGGACAGCATGCCACTTCTTAACGACACTATACACCTGTTGACGATTCTCGCAAACAACGCTCTGCAAACTTCCCCCCAAACCGCCCACCGCACGCTTTCCATAGGCGACCAGCGATCAGGACGCACGCGACGACGATGCCTTCGACTGTTGACAGAAAGAGTTGAAAAGGACGACTATTGCGGGCGTTCTTTGCTTCAGTCGAGGTCGTGCGACGCGCCGGAACTTCCGGGCGTCGCGCATCCGCCACACCGCGCGAGATGCGTGGTGCGAGCGATTCATCAGTCCTTTTTCCCCGACCGCTATCCGCGTCCGGTCGTGTCCCGTCAAACAAGCGAAGCCGGAGAAAGCTTTTGCCCACTCGTTCGATAGATGCCCGGCTTGGTCGAAGCGAACGCGCGCGCGCGCTCAAGCACGCCGCCCACCGCCGTGACGCGCGGATGCCTTCGACCGTCGGGTATCTGGTGACATCGGTGTCGATTGCCACGGCGCTCTTTGTGGCGCTGTGGTGGTTGTTGCGTGAGGGCGGCGATGAAGCCCCGTGGCTCTTGTCGGGTCTGGCGGCAGGCATCGTGGTACTGGTTGCGGTGGCGGCGCGCGAAGTCGTGATGCGGCGGGCGTGGGCGCGCTTCACGTTCGAGCAAGAACTGGAGATGCGCAACGCCGGCGGTGGTGGTGGTGGTGGCAGCGACGCGCTCCGGTCTGCCAAGTTGCACAAGCTTTCCGGCAGACGGCAGTCGGCGGGCGTTCACGCCTCGGCGTCGGCGTTGCGCACCCTGCAACAACGTCTGGCCGAAGCCGAAGCGACGGGCGCCGACGCGCCGGAATCACATCTCGAAGCCTTTCGCTTGTGCGAGCAGTATCTGGCGAACGCCGATGATGCGATGCGCTCGCACGGCGCGTCGCCCGACGTGCGCGTCGCGCTTCACGCCGGACAGGAGCGCGTCCGTTCGCTCCAGCGCCATCACCTGCTCGCGTGGGCGCGCGGCGAGGCGAC
>JBGTHJ010000365.1:0-6809 GCA_041746175.1 Pyrinomonadaceae bacterium | reverse complement strand
CCGCCGAGAGCGCGACGAAATGCGCGCCTTTGCGCGAAGCGAGCAGCCGCGCGAGCGTCGTCTTACCCGTGCCCGGCCCGCCCCACAGGATGAGCGAGGGCAGCGCGGCTTCGCCTTCGATGAGACGACGCAACACGCGCCCCTCACCAATCAAATGCTGCTGCCCGACATACTGTTCGAGCGTGCGCGGGCGCATCCTTTCGGCGAGCGGTGCGCCCGCATCCGGGGCGACCGATACTTCTTCAGGTTCGGGAAATAAACTGTTCGTCGTCTGACGTGACATTGATTTGGATTCGACCAACAGACACAATAATACATGACCGCGATGTGCGCCGATTGTCACCGAAATCTACCGGGAGATGTTTGCGCGTCGTCAGCTTAGCATAAATCCGTGCCGGCGGTGGAAGCCTCGAAAGTGATGAAAAGAGCCGCCAATCTTGGATGGAACGCGGCGTAAATCTTCTTCGTATAGTTGGGCAAGCCGCCGTCACATGAAACACTAAAGAACGCGCGTGCGGCCAGTTTGAGAGGTGAATAAAATGAAAGACGCGAAAGATATTTTACGGATAGTTGGAATAATTCTTCTCGGTATGTTCGTGCTCGTCGTGGGCGTGCCGCTTGTTTTAACCGCGGCGGGGCTTGTCTTGGGCGGCATCGGCGCAATCATCAAACTCGCCGTTCTGCTCATCAAGCTCGCCATCGTGCTCGCCATCGGCTACCTGATTCTCGTCGGCGTCCGCGCCGTTTTACGCTGAAACTGCTGTCTTGCTTGAAAACTGGGCGCGGGTCAAATCCGGACGGATGCTCCAGATCGTTATAGTCTCCGCTCAGGCATCCAGAAAGCGCCCTTGAACCAAATGCGCCGCTCATCCAAACATGAGCGGCGCATTTGATTTTTCTCCCAATCCTTTTATTATCCTTCCGAACGATTTTGTGCATTCAAAGATTAGCAACGGGGGACTGATCGGATGTTGTCGTACGAAGCCAGCAAGCGAAGTGTTTGCGAGTTGAGAGTCGCGTTTAACCTTTGCCTGTGCAGATCGTTTTTCCCGATCTTCATCGCTGTTTTATTTACGGGCTGCGCCGCGAACGAAGGGCGAAGGTCAGAAGAAGCGCCGGGGAACGACGCCGCCGGAGCGCGCACGACGACTTCGACGCCGCCCGCGACGCCGATAGATGCGCGCCAGTCATCGTCGAACACGGCGGCAGACGCCGGTGCGTACCCGAAGAAAACTGGGTTGACGCATAAGGAGCGCGCGGCATGGCGCGAAATTTTGAAGTGGCCCGCCGACTGTGAGGATGCGTTTGCGACGACCCACAACACGCAGGATGATGGGTTCGCTGGTCTTGAGTTTTATGAGTTGTCGGATAGACGGTATCTTGTCGAAGTGGCGTGCGCGGCGGGCGCGTATCAGGGGTCGCAGGTCTACGTGCTTTTCGACGAGTCGAAGTCACCCCATCAAACAAATGTTTTGAGCTTCCAAAACTACGTGGCCGAGGACGAGGATAAGTTGGAGAAAGAGGAGACCGCCGAACTGTGGGGCACCGCGACTTTCGACGCGCGGTCGAAGCAGTTGACGATGCTCAACAAATATCGCGGACCGGGGGATTGCGGCGCGCTCGCCGCGTATGGCTTTGAGGACGGCACGCCCAAACTGTTGGAGTTTCGCGCGAAGACAAAATGCGATGGGCGTGGCGCGGAGAATCCGAAACAGTGGAAGAAAGTTTTACTTCCCTGATACCTGATAAGAGTTGCGCCGCTTTATTCGACCGGCTCGCACACGCTCCGGCGTCACCCCGTCCGGCGTCAAAAAAGTTGCGTCCAAACCAGTCGTTGGAGTATCTTTGGCCGCCTTATGCCACCCGAGTTCTTTTGAATTCCTACCGACCTCTAAGGAGCACGCCCGATGAAGTTCAATCACACCACTTTCTTCAACAAATACCGTCAGGAGTACGGTCCGCTCACGCAAGGCAAGGTTTCCGGTATCGACAATCTGCTCGGCTATATCGAGCTCGACCCTCAGATTACCGACGTGCGCTGGGCGGCTTACATGATGGCGACCGTCAAACACGAATGCGCCGACACCTGGCAGCCGATCACGGAACGCGGTCAAAAATCGTACTTCAACAAGTACAACGCCGGAACCCCAATCGGCAAACGTCTCGGCAACACGCAAGCCGGTGACGGTTACAATTATCGCGGGCGTGGGTACGTTCAAATCACCGGGCGCGACAACTACCAGAAGATGAACGCCGCGCTCGCCCTGTCAGGCGACAACGACCTTATCGCGCACCCGGAGGTCGCGCTGCATCCCGACATCGCCTACCGCATCATGTCGTATGGGATGCGTCAGGGATCGTTCACGAGCAAGAAACTCAGCGACTACATCATCGGCACCACCTGCGACTACAAGAACGCGCGGCGTATCATCAACGGTCTCGATAAGTGGGAGCTAATCAAGGGCTACGCCGATAAATTGCAGGTCATGCTGCAAGAGAGCATCGAGTCGTAGAGAAGAAAGCGAAGCTCATCAGGAAGAGGAGGCGGCAGGCTGTCACGAACTGCCGCCTCCTCTTGATGAGCGCAAACCCGGCTTGTCGCCCTTCACGCGCCCTTGCCGTCCACGTTTGCGGCTGACCTCAGACGTTGAAGCGGAAATTCACGACGTCGCCTTCACGCATCACATACTCTTTACCTTCCAAACGCAGCAACCCCTGCTCGCGCGCCGTCGCGTACGAGTTGGCGCGCAGGAGGTCGTCGTAAGAGACGATTTCGGCACGGATGAAGCCGCGTTCGATGTCGGAGTGGATGACGCCGGCGGCCTGCGGCGCGCGTGTGCCTTGCGGAATCGTCCACGCGCGCACCTCTTTTTCGCCCGCCGTGAGAAAGGCCATCAGACCGAGCAAGCGATACGCGCTCTTGATCAGAACATCGACGCCGCTGCTTTCGACGCCGAGCGATTGCAGATAACCGAGTCGCTCATCGGGATGGAGCGCGACGAGTTCGGCCTCGATCTGCGCGCAGATGACGACGCTTTCGGCGGCTTCGGCGGCGGCGATTTCACGCACCGCGCGGACGTGCGCGTTTTCGTCGGGCGCGGCGAGCGTCGCCTCATCGACGTTGGCGGCGTAGATGGTCGGTTTGGTTGTCAGCAGAAACAGCGTGCGGGCGACGGCGTGCTCGTCATCGGTGAGCGCGATGGTGCGCGCCGGTTTGCCCTCGGAAAGCGCGACGAGCAGTTTATCGATCACGTCGATTTCGGCGCGGGCGGTTTTGTCGCCGCTCTTGGCCGACTTCTGCGCGCGTTCGCGGCGACGCTCGACGGTGGCGAGGTCGGCAAGCGCGAGTTCGATCTGAATCGTCTCGATGTCGCGGCGCGGGTCAACCGAGCCTTCGACGTGAATCACCTGTTCGTCCTCGAAGCACCGCACGACCTGCACCACCGCGTCGGTCTCGCGGATGTTGGCGAGAAACTGATTGCCCAAACCTTCGCCCTGCGACGCGCCGCGCACCAGCCCCGCGATGTCCAAAAATTCAACCGTCGCCGGAACGATGACCGACGTTTTGACCAGACGTGCGAGCGGCTCAAGACGCTCGTCCGGCACGGGCACGACGCCGACGTTCGGCTCGATGGTGGCGAACGGATAGTTGGCGGCGAGCGCCGAGGTTTGCGCCGTGAGCGCGTTGAAGAGTGTCGATTTGCCGACGTTCGGAAGCCCGACGATGCCTGCGCGTAGCATAGTTTATCTTTCGTTAGCCCGTTCTTGATTGAAAGTTTAGTTGTCTCGCGTGCAACACTTTTACACTGCCGTGCGCGCACTGTCCAGCCGTCAAACCACGCCGGTCGCTTTGCATTCGATGCGTGCAGTTCGCGTATAATCGCTCGTCCGGCACGACTTTCGTTCCAACAACCCTGAGCCGAAAAACTCGATTTGCGAACCCGTATCAACACGCGCCGCGAAAATTTATGCTTGCTCTCATGCTCGCGCTGCCGGCGATAGCGTGCGGCACGCTGGCGACTTATCTGTACGACCGTGAGGCGGCGCTCGGCGCGCGTCTCTGCGCGGGCGTGCCGACGGGGTTCGCCGCGACGGGGCTGCTCTGTTTCGTCATCGCCTCGTTCATCGGACTGAGGCCGCTCGCGCTCGTGTTGACGGCGGCGTTGACGTGCGTCCCGCTCGCCTCGTTGATGAAGAGCGAGTGGCGCGTGTGCGTCCGTGCCGACATCGACGAGACGACGCGCTTTGTGGGGCGTGCGATTTCGCATCCGTCATGGGCGACAACGGGCACGCTCGTTTTTTACTTGCTGGCAGCCACCGTGCTGTGGCACGTCTTCGGACGCGCGATGTACGTCGCCGGGGGAGAAGTCTTCACGGGGGTCGACAACAATCTGGGCGACTTGCCGTTTCACATCAGCATCATCAACGGCTTCGCGCGTGGCGAGAATTTCCCGCCGCAGCATCCTGAGTATGCGGGCGTGCGTCTGACGTACCCGTTTCTCATCGACTTCATCTCGGCGATGTTTTTGCGCGCGGGGGCGAGCTTGGAGTCGTCGATGTTCTGGCCGGGGTTCACGCTGGCGGTGTCGCTGGTCGGGTTGCTGCATCGTTGGTCTTTGAAATTGACGCGCGACCGCGTTGCCGCGCTCATCACGCCCGTGCTCGTGTTGCTGAGCGGCGGCTTCGGATGGTGGATGCTGGTGGGCGAAGCCGACGCGAGCGGTCGCGGGCTGTTCGGGCTACTCGCCGCGCTGCCGCACGACTACACCATCGGTTCAAACTCCGGTTATCGTTGGGGCAACGCGCTGACGACGCTGCTTGTGCCGCAACGCGGTCTGCTGCTCGGTCTGCCGCTCGCGCTCGTCGTCTGGACGTTGTGGTGGCAAGCGACGACGGACGAAGCGGAAGAATCCGAGTGGTCAAAGGGAAAGAAGGAGAATGCGGGAGAGGGAAGAAGGCGAAGCGCGCGAGCGACGACGGAAAGAAAGAAGGCGACGCAGAAGCCGTCGCGCAAACGCGTTGACGGGGCAGAAGCAAAAGATGCCACGCCCGCAGCAGTCCAAGCACGACCGCGCGCGTCTTTCCGGTTTCCCTTTCCCCCCGTTCCGCTCTCCCGCCGGAACGATTTCGCGTTGATGATCGGGGCGGGCGTGGTCGCGGGGTTGATGCCACTGGCGCACGCGCACAGTTACGTCGTGATGCTGTCGATGGGCGGCTGTCTGTCGCTGCTGTTTCCGCAACGCTGGCGCGAATGGGGAGCGTTTTTCGCCGTCGCGCTGGCGGTCGCCGTGCCGCAGATGTGGTGGGCGACGAGCGGGAGCGCGGTGCAGGCGGAAAAATTCTTCGGTCTGGAATACGGATGGGATCGCGGCGAGCAAAACGTCGTCTGGTTCTGGTTGAAGAACACTGGGTTGTTTATCCCTCTGCTCGTCGCGGCGTTCGTGTGGCGACCGAACGACGCGCCGCTCGTCTCGAAGCGTTTGCTCGTTTTCTTTCTGCCGTTCACGCTCTGCTTCTTCGTCCCGAACGTCTTGAAGCTTTCGCCCTGGGTGTGGGACAACATCAAGGTGCTGTTCTACTGGTACGTCGCTGCCGTGCCGCTCGTCGCGATGCTCCTGGCGCGACTGTGGCGCGGCGGCGTGGGGTTACGCGCGGGCGCGGTCGGGATGTTGGTCGTATTGACGCTGGCGGGCGCGTTGGACGTGTGGCGCGTCGCATCGCGGGCGTCGGAACAGAAAATCTTCGACCGCGACGGCGAGGCGTTCGCCGCGTTGATCGTGCAACGGACGCCGCCGCGTTCACTGATTCTTCATGCGCCGACTTATAATCATCCCGTGTTTTTAACCGGACGCCGTTCGCTGATGGGCTACGCCGGACATCTCTGGTCGCAGGGCATCGACTACGCGGCGCGCGAGCGCGAAGTGCAGAGGATGTTTGCGGGCGGGGCAGACGCCGACGCTTTGCTGAAGCAGAACAAGATAGAGTATGTCGTCGTCAGCCCGTTGGAAGAATCAATGATGCCGGTCAGTCGAGCTTTTTTTGAACGCTACGAGAAGGTTGGAAAAGTAGGTGTCTACAGCCTCTACAAAACGGCGCGCCAATAAGAAAGCGCAAACGGTCAAACGTGAAGACGACTTCGCGCAGTCATACGGAGTCGAAACGACGGACGCCGACGGCGCGACGGAAACAGGCGTCGCGAGCGACCTCGACCAACGCATTTGGAAGTGGGGAAGCGCGACGATACTTTTCGTGGCCGCCTTGCTGCGCGGTTACGCGCTCGAACTCAGACCGCTTCATCACGATGAGGGAGTCAACGCATTTTTTCTCACGCGCCTGCTGCGCGAGGGCATTTATAACTACGACCCGCAAAACTATCACGGCCCGACGCTCTATTACATCACGCTGCCTTTCGTCTATCTATCCGGACTAAACACCACCGCCATTCGTCTGGTGCCTGCTCTGTTCGGCGTCGCGACGGTCTGGCTGGTGCTCTGTCTGCGCAAGTATCTCGGCACGGCGGGCGCGTTGGCAGCGGCGGCGCTGGTGGCCGTCTCGCCGGGCGCGGTCTATCAATCGCGCTACTTCATACACGAATCGCTGTTCGTCTTTTTCACGCTCGGCATCGTCGTCGCCGTGCTCTGGTTCCAACGAACGGCGCGCCCGACGTATCTCTTGCTCGCCGCCGCTTCCGCCGCGCTGCTGTTTGCGACCAAAGAAACGGCCTTCATCTCGGCGGGCGTGCTGGCGCTGGCGACGCTGTTCGCGTGGGGCTATGCGCGTCTGGCGGGCGGCGCGGCGGAAACGGAATC
>JBGTHJ010000364.1:0-2283 GCA_041746175.1 Pyrinomonadaceae bacterium | reverse complement strand
CGACCGGCACGACGACGACGCGTTCACGACGCACGCAAGCGACGCCCGCCAGGAAAGCCACGCCCGCGAGCGAGACGGCGGCCACGCGTGCCGTCCGCGCCGCCTTCGATGCGCTACTCGACGGCATCCGCGCTTCGGACGTTGACGCCGTGATGGGCGTCTACTGGAACTCGCCGCAACTCGCCGTCTTCAACAACAACGGCACGGTCACGAAGACTTGGGAACAGGTGCGCAGCAACCGCGCCAGTTCCTACCCGAACGCGAAGGGCGTGACGATCGACGTGCGCGACGTGCGCGTCCAGATGTTGGGGACGGGCGCGAGCGTGGTGACCGCGCTGTGGTCGCAGTCGCAAAGCTACAAGGGAGTCGACGAGAGCGCGACCGGACGCATGACGCTCGTCTTCCGTCTCGTCGGCGGCGAGTGGAAGATCGTCCACGCGCACACCTCGCCCGACGCCCCCGACCCGTCGCGTCTGCTGCCGTCCGAACAGGTCGCGCCCCCGACGCGCACGCCGACCAAACCCTAACGCGACGCGAAAGTCAAAACGCTATTGACTAGCCGTCGCAATTAGCTTAGAACCATTGTTCGACCTTACTTCTGCAAACCCGGAGGAACACGACCGATGGCTGACGAGAGAGACGCGAAGACCTGTAAGAATCCCCCCTGTAGCTGCAAAATCGCCGACGACGACGGCGGCTATTGCAGCGTCGCCTGTCAAAGCACCGCCAACACCACGCAGATCGATTGCGACTGCGGCCACAAAGAATGCGCGGGAGATTTCTAAACCTCCCCCCCATAAAGATTATTGCGCGGGCATCGAACCCGCCACCATTTAGCCAAAAAGAAAAGCCGCTCGCGAATGCGTTCGCGAGCGGCTTTCCGGTGAACTGTTGGGATTGGCCTGTGTGCCTCTCGACGCGCTTCAGATCGAAGCGTATCGAATTGAGTGCCTACCGGACGTGAACCCGAACAAATTCAGTTTTCAGTCCGGAGGTCAGGCCTCAGCCACCTCACTGTGATTAGAACTCATATATTTTTTTGATCACCTCCTTTCCAGTGTTGAAGCAAATATAAAAGACAAATCCTTGCGCGTCAAGCATCTTTTTTTATCCATTTTTGGGGTCAGGATTTCGGCGGTAAACCTCACGCCCATCGATATAGACGGCGTGCGCGGGTTCGATGCCGAAGAAGTATGCGATCTCGCGGTAGTCCGCCGCGTCGTGGATGAGGAAATCGGCGCGCTTGCCCGCTTCGAGCGAACCCGCGCGGTCGCCCCTGCCGAGACTGTAGGCGGCGTTGATGGTCACCGCCGTCAACGCTTCGGCGGGCGTCATCTTCATCTGCGTCGAAGCGAGCGAGAGAATCATCGGAATGGACGGCGTCGGCGACGACCCCGGATTAAAGTCGGTGGCGAGGACGACGGCCAGCCCTGCGTCGCACATCTCGCGCGCCGCCGGATAGCGCGTCGAACCGAGGGCGTAGACCGATCCCGGCAAGAGCACCGGTTGAACTTTGGCACGACCAAGCGCGCGGATGCCCGCCGCGTCGGTGTGTTCGAGATGGTCGGCGGTAGCGGCATGGAGTTCGGCGGCGATCCGCGCGCCGCCGGAGAGCGAAAGTTGGTCGGCGTGGAGACGTAGGCCGAGTCCGTGCGCGCGCGCCGCCGACAAGATTCTGCGCGTCTCCTCGACGCCGAAAATACGCTCCTCGCAAAACGCATCGCAGTATTCAGCAAGCCCCTCGCCCGCGACGCGCGGCAGCATTTCATCGATCACGAGCGCGACGTACTGCGCGCGTCGTTCGCGAAATTCGTCGGGGACTTCGTGCGCCCCGAGAAACGTCGGCACGAACCGGAGCGGCGTCTCTGCGTTCAGACGCCGGACGACGCGCAGCATCTTCAACTCGTCTTCGACCGATAGTCCGTAGCCCGACTTGGCTTCGAGCGTCGTCGTGCCCGTCCGCAAAAACCATTCGACGCGCCGTCGCGCCGTCGCAAACAGTTCATCTTCCGTAGCCGCACGCGTGCGCCGCACGGTCGAACGAATGCCGCCGCCCGCCGCCGCGATTTCCTGATAGGTCGCGCCGCTCGCGCGCTGTTCGTATTCGTCGGCGCGCGTCCCCGCGAAAACCGGGTGCGCGTGGGCATCGACGAACCCCGGCGCGACGACTCGCCCCCCCGCATCGACGACTTGGCATTCGCCCCCGATCAGCGGTTCGATTTCCCGCCGCGTCCCGGCGCGTTCGATGCGCCCGTCGCGGACGAGCAGCGCGCCGTCTTCGAT
>JBGTHJ010000363.1:0-1701 GCA_041746175.1 Pyrinomonadaceae bacterium | reverse complement strand
CGGCGCGCACCACCACATCAACGCCCACACCGCGACGACCACCGACGCCGCCCGCAATCGCGGCGAACGAAACAGCGAGAGCAATTTTTTTGAGGGGATAGCGGCGCGCAACAGACGAGTCGAAGACCTCCAGAGGACGAAGCAACCGCGCGCGTCTTTCATTCGTCACGCTTCACAACGGCAGTCGTACCCGACGCTTATCAAAAACGCGCCGATGCTAGCACGCGCCGCCGATAAGCGACAAGGCGGGGTGAAGACGGGCTCCGACTCGTGATCCTTCCAGACGGGTTGACGATTGCTCCGCCCGCTAAAGCTCGCCCGGCGGCCACACGGTCGGGCGGCGGGCGCGCGGAAAGCAGTTTTGGCTTGCGTGATCTCAGGCGGTGCGCGGGCGCGGCATCAGTTGCGCCTCGCGCAGCCACCCGCCGAGCCACGCCGCGGGCATCACCAGCAACAACGAGACGCCATGAAACCACACGGGCGCGGTCTCCCACATCGCAATCGTGCCCGCCACGTTGAAGATGAGTCCGAGCACGCCGAGCACGAGCGCGTGCAGCATCGGACGACGCGGAGCGAGCCGCGCCGTGAGATAACAACCCGCTACCGCAAAGACGAACACGTACGCCGCGATAAACAGCAACAGCGGCACGCTATCGACCCGCCCCGACGCGCTGAACGCACCCGGCATCGCGTTTCGCACCACCGCATCCATGCCGAAGGCCAGAAACCCGATAAAGAAAAACCCCGCGACCACCGCCAAAACGCTTCGTAGCATCTGTATCTCCTCCGACAAAATAGAATGTTGAATAGCCGCCCTGCTCCGCTCTCTCAAACGCAACGCCCGAATCAAAACGGCGCGGACTGTTTAGTCCAACCTGTCCTTGTGCGGCAACTGTATATCACAGCTTACATCTCAAACACAATACTTTGTTGCATTCCTGCAACAAGCAAAAACCCGACTATCGACGATTGCGGTGGCGAGTCGCGACGGCGCAGCTATTTGTCGCTGGCGAGGGGCGTGCGTCTCATGTATTGTCTCCCGAAATGGCCGAGCAGATCAGCGAAAGTTTTCGTCTCATGATCGTGGCGGGCGAGGATTCGGGCGATGCACACGCGGCGGCGCTGGTGCGCGCTCTGCGCGAGAGCGCGCCGGAGATGCGGTTCGAGTTTTTCGGTGCGACGGGAAGACAGATGCGCGCGGCGGGGGTCGAGCCGGTGGTGCGCGCCGACGAACTGGCGATTGTCGGGCTGCTGGAAATCGGGCGTGCGCTGCCGAAGTTCTGGCGCGCGTATCGTGCGCTCAAGCGCGCCGCGCTTGAGCGCGAGCCGGACGCGGTAGTGCTCGTCGATTGGCCCGACTTCAATCTCGCACTGGCGCGTGCGCTCCATCGTCGCGGGATCAAAATCATCTACTACATCAGCCCGCAACTCTGGGCGTGGCGGTCGCATCGCGTGCGCAACATCCGCCGCGACGTTGACCGACTTCTCGCCATCCTCCCTTTCGAGCCGGCGTGGTACGCGGCGCGCGGCGTCGGTCACGTCGAGTTCGTCGGCCATCCTTTGACGGGCGAGGTCAGCCCGCGTTACGGGCGCGCGGAGTTTTGCGCGCGGCACGGTTTAGACCCCGCACGCCCCATCGTCGCGCTGCTTCCCGGCAGCCGCCGCAAAGAATTCCAACGTATCCTCCCGCTGATGCTCGAC
>JBGTHJ010000362.1:0-19539 GCA_041746175.1 Pyrinomonadaceae bacterium | reverse complement strand
GCAGCGTCACCAGCAAGCCATTGTCAGCCTGGTCGAGCGCAAATCGAAGTTGGTGCGGCTCGCCAAAGTTCGGCGCAACACGGCGGAGTCAGGCGCCCACGCCATGACCCGACAGTTACAGTCGCTTGCGGTCAAGACCATTACCAGTGACAACGGGCGAGAGGCGCGCCCACCATCAGCAGATCGCCGCGCACCTGTGTGCCGACTTCTACTTCGCACATCCCTACTCTTCATGGGAGCGTGGCGTAAACGAGAACACCAACGGGTTAATGCGGCAATACTTTCCCAAGAAGAGCGACTTCTCAAAGATCACTGGCAGACAGATCAACCAAGTAGTGGAGAGGCTCAACCATCGTCCCAGAAAAACGCTCGGCTATAAGACGCCGCATGAGGTATTCTTCAACCTACCACTTGTTGCACTTACTACTTGAATCCAAGTTTCTAATCAGTAGGTGGTTCATGCAGATATCTGGCGCGCTCGTCAGGAGTTAAGCGTCTGACGAAGCGCTTCTGCGCCAGCCTGAGTAGCTCATCCTGCGAGGTACAAAGATCGCAGGAATAGGAGAACACCATACCGGACTCGTTAATAACCATGAGGGACTTTGTAGTCGGGTCGAACGCGCCGGCAAGCACTGGCCCGCCGGCGTCTCGGAAATCGTAGAAAGCGTCCCCGTTCCTCAAGTCCCAGACGCGCACCGCGTTTGCCGCTTCCGGCGGGGTCTTCACTTCCTCCTCAGTGGGGTCGAATCCGCTGGTCGTCAGGGCATAACGGCCAGCGCGGTCAAAAGTCGCGCTGATGATGGTATCGACGTGCCCGTTCAATTCGGCGACGACACGGCCCGTGTTCACCTCCCACACCTGCACGCTGCGCGTCGGGGGTCCACCCCGCACATCATTCCAAGTCAGGATGTATCTCCCGTCGGGACTGTAAACGGCCTTGTCGATGTGGTCGTCTTCGCCCTTCCGGCTCAGTTCGAGCACCGCGCGACGGCCGCCGACATCCCAGACCCGCACCCGTCCGCCTGCGACTATCAGGACGCACCGGCTATCAGGACTGAACGTCGCAGGCCCGTCAATGTGCTCCGCCCCGGACGGAATCTCTTCGATCATCCGCCCAGAGCTCACGTCCCAAATCTTTAACACCCTCTCGCCCGTCGTGACGATCTGCTTCGCGTCAAGACTGAAGGCCGCGTAATGCAAATCTTCGCCGTGTGGCAGACGTAAAAGGACTCGCCCGGTACTGAGTTCCCGAACCTGCGCTGACACTTCATCGGTGGTGAGGAGTCGCCCGCCGTCTGGGCTGAAAGCGATGCGAAAGTGATGCTGGTCGTGCGTGAACGTCCAGATGCGTCCGGTTTCGAGTTCCCACACCTGTCCGACGTCGGACCCATCTCTCATCGCCCGCGCGGTGGCCACGAGCTTCGCGTCCGGGCTGAAGGCCGCGCTCGCCATAAACGAATCCATCTGGTTCGCGCCGACCTCCAATATCGTTCGCGCCCGTCGGAAGCTCAAGTCCCACACGAAGACCGTGCCGTCCGAGTTCGACGTTAGGATCGTCCGATCATCCGGGCTGAAGCGCGCGTCGATCACGGTGCTGCTGCTATTGGCCCGGAACTCGGCGAGGACGCGGCCGGCGTGCCTGTCGTGTAGGTGCGCTGAGTCGCCGACGGCGAGCAGGAGCCTGCCGTCCCGGCTGAACGACAGTTCGCGTACCGTGCTAGTAACTTCGCTCAGCACCCGCGTCGTGCCGCTGCCCGTGTGCCAGAGCGTCGTCTTGCCGCGGACGGCGAATGCGACAAACTGCCCATCGGGGCTGAACTGCGGCCCGCTCGGCACGTCGGTTCTGCTTAGTTTCAGCTCACGAAGCACGCGCCCGCCTTTCGCCTCGTGCAGACGAATCCGGCGGTCGGGCGTGCTCGTCACGACCAGTTCGCCGTCGGGGCTGAGCGCCCCGAACAGCGGTCCGACCGTGCCTTCCGTGCTCTCCCGCACCGAGGGGAGTTCCGCCAACCGCCTCCAACCCGCCACCTCAGTCACGATCACTTTATTTCCGGAGTCGAAGGATTTTGTCAGGAGGATTCTGCCGTCACGGCTGAACGTCGCATCGCCGCCGTTGAGGGTGGCGACGGGCCGCCACGTGTCCGCCTCCCACACCTGCGACCGGTCGCCGGATGTGACGAGGAGCTTGTCGTCGGGGCTGAACGTCAGGCCGGTGCCCGGGAAAGGCATCTGCAACTCAGTCACGTCGCGGCTCGTGCCCGCCTCACGGATGTTCACCCTGCCGGGCCCCATCTCGGCGTCGTCGGCGGTTGGTGGGACGGTGTCGAGTGCAGTCGCGATGAAGTTGCCGTCCGTGCTCACCACCGCATTTACGGCGAATAAGTCATGTCGTCGCTCGAACAACATTCGCCCGTTCTCCGCGTCGAACGTCCACAGTGTTTTGTCGTTGACCGCCACGACGAGCTTACCCCCGCGGCCGAACACAGCGACTTGATTGCTCAACGAGTCGGTCGGGCTGGTGTGAATCACATGCAGCGGTGCCCGGGAGAGGACTTGCCGTAGGGTGTTCTCCGTCTCCGCGACCTGCGAACGTTTCGCCGCCTCGATGGCGAGGAGCAGGCTTAGCTCCGGGTTCGTTGGGAGCTGCTCCATCGCGTTGGCCGCCAGTTCGCGCGCGAACGCTTCGTCACCCCGCCGCTCGGCGAGCCGGCTCTGGATGAAGGCGTAGACGGAGGCAGCGCTGATGAGCGCGAGGGCGACGACTAGCCCGGTGATGACGCGGCGCCTACGGCGCTGCGCGGCTAAACGCTCGCGCGCGGCCAATCCCGTACTCGCGTCGAGGAACTCTCGCTCCAGCTCGTTCAGCGCGTCGAAGTTGTGTTCGCGCCACTCAGCTATCTGTGCGAGGCGGGCTGCGGGAAATAGGAGACCGTCGTTGCGCCCGGAACGTTCCCAATCCTGTGCCGCTTCGGTTAGGCGCCGGTGCGTGTGCAAGCCCTGTCTATCCTCCTCCACCCATGCGCGCAGCCTCGGCCAGCCCCGGATCAACGCCTCGTGGGAAACGTCTACCATTACGGTGCCGTCGCCCGAGCTGCCGTCCGTGGTCAACAGGCGCGCGTCGGCCAGAGCCGTGACCACTTCCCGAACCTTCTCAGCATCGTCGGTACGCGTGATCAACTCGCTCAGCGTCGCGCGGCGGCGGGTGTCTTCCGTACCCTCGCCGGGCTGCGTTAGGCGCAGCATCACCCGACGCGTGATTGATTGCCGCTCGCCGTCGAACGACTCGAAGACCGCGTCCGCACGTTTAGCGATGGCCCCCGCCACGCCACCCGTCTCCCTGTACGCTTCGAGCGTGAGCGTGCGCCCCCGCCTTCTCTCCCACAGCTCAAGCAGCGCGTGCTCCAAGAGCGGCAGCGCGCCGGGCTGGCTCTGAACGTCGTCCAGAATGGTTTCGACCAGCCCCGACTCAAACTCCACATCTACACGCCACGCCGGCTCGGCTATCGCCTGCCGTAGTCCCTCACTACTCAACGGACTGACAATGAATTGCTGCGCCGATATCTGCGAGGAGAGTTCCGGGTGGGCCGTACACTTCTGATAAAAATCAGCGCGCAGCGTAAGCACTACCACGCTTCGCCCGCCGGGCACGGTCGCGGCGTAGAGCAGGTTGGCGATGAACTTCGCCCGCTCGGCCTCATCGCGGCAGAGCGTGAACACTTCCTCGAACTGGTCTATCACCCAGATTACACGCTCTGGCGGGAGCCGCTCGGCCAAGGCGACCGAGGCAGCGAGGTGTAGGGCCCGTTCGTCGGCGGTAAGCTCGTCGAGTGTCTTCGTAGGGGATGATTGGGGGCAGAGGCGCACGACATTAGCGGCAAGTGACGTGAGCGGGCGTGCCCCCGGCGTGAAGACCCGCACCGGCCACGCTTCGCTGCCCGGCAGAGCGCCCTTGCTCAACGTCGCTATCAGACCGGCGCGCACGACGGAAGACTTGCCGCTGCCGGACGGGCCGATGACGGAGAGAAACCGATGAAACTTCAGCTTCTCGACAAGTCGCTGAACGTCGCTTTCGCGCCCGAAAAAGAATTCTGCGTGCTCCTCATAGAAGGGGCGGAGCCCGCGGTAAGGGCACACGTCGTCGCGCGCCTCGACGGGCGTTTCGGGGCCGGGTGCCACGCCCTTGACGGCGTTGACGAGCCTTTGGAAGGCGCGAGAGTCGGCGACACCTTTGCGCAGATCAACCCATGTCCGCGTACACAGGAAGGGCGGGAGCGAACTGACGTCGAAGGGATCGGGCAGGCCGGGCAGCAGGACGAGGAAGACACGAAAGTCCCGCTCCCTGGCCATACGGTTGGTGGCGACCTTAAACTCCAGCCGCTCCCAGTCGCCGATGCCACCCGGTCCGACGAAGACGGCGCAGGAGGAGGAGCGGCGCAGGCCGTCTGCCAACTCATCCTGCCAATCGCCGCCTGGAGTCAGACACCACTTGTCGAACCAGGGATCAATGGTCTCATACTTTAGCCTCCTCGCAATGCGCTCGACGGCCTCCTTATCCCGGCTGTTATGGGAAAGGAAAACATCGAACTCAGGTGGAGTACTGATCGATCCTGTCATGAGGTATAAATCAGGTATACAGCTTTATCTGCTCATAAGCTTCCAGAATACCTTCGGCCCACGCCCGAACCTGGTCGCGTATCCGCGTGTCTGTAGCATGTCTTGATTCTCCTCGCTTGTTCACTTCCAAATATGCATGGCTTCGTGCCGATTCATCATCAGCGACGGTCTGCAACTAACTGAATTCTGTTATTGTCCGTCATCTGGGAGGGTTAAAACCCTCGCCTTTCAGGCGAAGGCTTTCAGCACGTCTTTCAAGGCGGAAAACATTAAGTCTTGCAGCCATGCTCAACGCTCCCATGTTCGTTGACTGACGTTGGATAAAGACCATCTTCATCAGCACCGACGAGCGGGCGAGAGAAGCCTTGCCTCAAGTGCTGTTTGAAGAATATGGCTCAACTCAACCAACGCTCAGGACTTTCAGTCCGTTAGGAGGAAACCACCACCTTTGAGGTGGTGGAGCTTCCGCTCATTCATCTACTTGATGAGTGTGAGTAGATGCGGCAATTGACAGAAGCGCGAAAGTAAGTAGAATTAAAATCCTCAGTAATTTGAGTTGTCCTTGAGATGAGCGGGTGTGGCGCAATGGTAGCGCATCAGCTTCCCAAGCTGAGGGTTGCGAGTTCGAATCTCGTCGCCCGCTTTGTTAAACTCAAAATCCACTTGCCCTGAAAACTGTTAATCTGGCCTGTCGTTTGTTCAGTATCATAAAAAGACACGCGCGGAGAACAGTCGTGCATCTCCGTCGTACACTCAGACAAAGGCTCAACGGTTGGTACTTGGGTTTTTATAGAGCAGCGCCGGAACCGTGCGGAAATAGCTTCATGGCACGTTGGTTGCGCTCTAATTTGGGTCGAAAACGAATAAACTGATAGCACAACGGAGGACTTTAATCGTGCCTAAGAAGTTACTGGCTGGAATGAGCGCGCTCGCGCTGTCGATTTTCGCGGCGGGATGCGGCGACGCGGCGACGACGAGTACCGAAAATACTAATTCAACGAATAGCAGCGTGGCGACCCAAAATCCGCAGACCGCGCCGGACAACTCCGAAATCACGGTCACGGAAAGCAACGGCGTGAAGACCGAGACGCGTGTTTTCAAAGACCCGAATAACCGCGTCGAGCGTGTGGTTGTGACGACGCGCGGAGGACAGCGCACGGCGCGCGTCACTTATCGCTCGGGCGAGGTCAGGGACTTGCCTGAGAACGATGTCGAGAAGGCGCTTGATGCGACGGGCGACGCGATTGTCTCGGCGGGCGGAACGGTCGTCGATGTCGCAAAGGAGATCGGTTCGGAGGCGGCGGACAAGACCGAGGATGTCGTGGGCGGCGTAGCTGACCGCGCGGGAACGGTCGCCGATAAGACCGTCGACGGCGCGAAGAAGGTCGGGAGCGCAACGGTCGAAGGCGGGCAGACGGTAATCGAGAAGACCGGCGACGCGGCGAAAACCGTCGGCTCGAAGACCGCTGACGGCGCAAAAACTGTCGGCTCAAAAACAGTTGACGGTGCGAAAACCGTCGGCTCGAAAACCGCCGACGGCGCAAAGAAGGTCGGGAAGAAGATTGGAGACATTGTGACGCCTTAACCGTCGTCACATCAGAGACAAACACGCGGAGGCAGCCGCCGGAAACGGATGGCTGCCTCTTGCTTTATCGTCGCGGACAGATGACGGCGCGACGGTGCTATAATGGGCGGCATCTTGAGGCGGCGATATCACAGACAAGGGTAGCTGCGGGCTGCTCCGTAATTCTGGACGAGGCCGCGAAGGTGGATTTTATGAACGATAATACGCGCTGGACAATCATCTGCCCGTGTTGCGAGGCGACGCTCATCATCGACGCCGATACCGGCGCGATCATCTCTCATCAGGAGAAGTCAAAACCCATCGCGTCCTTCGACGACATGAAGAAAGACCTTGAGCGGCAGAAAGAGGTGCGCAATCAGGTGTTCGCGCAAGAGCTAGGCTCGCTCAAAGACCGCGAGCGGTTGCTCGACGAAAAATTCCGCGAGGCGATGAAACGCGCCGATAAGGACAAGGACAAGCCTTTTAGAAATCCGCTCGACATGGACTGAGACGATAGCCGGTCGAGAAGCATCCCCTCGATACTTCGCGACCGGCTATTTTCGCTTGATACTTTCGATGATGGCTTTGAAGTCGGCTTCGTCGCGGAGAGATTGGAAGTCCTGATTTTGTTCGATAACGGATGGGTCGGCTAACCCGACGACGACCGATTTTTTGAGCGCATCGAGCGCTTTTTTCTTTTTGCCCTGACGGGCATAGGCGCGTGCGAGACTGATGTAGAGCGACGCATCGTCAATAACCAACTCGGTCGCGACTTCGAGCCGCCACGCCGCGTCGTCGTATTTGGCGCGGTGGAAGAAATCGAGGGCTTCTTGAATCGTCCGCGCATAAACGTCGTCGCGGACACGCCGCGCGATGCGCCGCTCGCTCGAATCCTGCGCCTCGTCCGCCCGTTTTCTCAAACCGGTCGTGGCACGTTTCAAATCATTGAAAGCCTGAAAGCGATTCGCGGGATCGGTCATGCCGTCGATGATACGGTAGAGTTCCGCGCTCAACTCGCTCTGTCGCAGCTCTTGCTCGCGCTCTTTCCTGAAAAACTCTTGGGCCTCTTTCGACGCGCTCAACTCCGCCGCACGCCGTTCGTACTCCGCCACTTCGCGCAAACCTTTGAAATCGGCGGCGAGCGTTTTGTAGGCGAGATAGGCTTTGGGTGACGCCTCGCGCGCCGCGTCGAAACTCTTCGCGCGGGCGACATCGCGTTTGAAAAGCGCGTCGAGCAACGCATCATTACGCGCGGACGCGGGGCGTTTGCTCGCTTGAATCTCCAGCCACTCGACGGCCTGCGCGCAAAGCTCCGGAGATGCCCAAGTGTGTCCGCCGTCGAAGACCTCGATGCGATGCTGGATGCCGAGCGAGTCGAGCGTGCGGTCGAGCCGACGCATCTCGAAGTAGTTGAAATCGTCCGTCCCGACCGTCCCGAAGAAGACGAACGGCGTCGCCCGTGTGGGAGGTATTTGGCTCGGAAACCCCGCGCCGCACGCGACGACGCCCGCGACCATCCCCGCGTACGCCGCCGCGAAAGCGCAGGCGACACGCGCCCCGCCCGAAAATCCCGCAGCATAGACGCGGCGCTCGTCGATGGGGAAACGCGCGTGGGTATCGTCCCACAGCGTCGAGATGATTTTATCGAGCGGCACGTCGGGGCCGTTGCGCGAGTTGTTCGAGCCGACCACGATGTAGCCGTATTTTTCCGCCGCCTCTCGGAACAAACGCGCCGGAAGCGAGCCGCGCGCGGCGGGGTCGAAGGCGTAGATAACCGGCCACTTCTTCGCCGTCGTAAAATTTGCGGGGAGGTAGAGCGCATAAGTTTGTCCGGCGTCGGCGCGGGCCGCGACACGCTCGACGATTGCGCCGCGCGGAAATTCTTCGACCGCCGCGAACGAAGCCGCGTGCGCGCCGAGAAGAAAAAGAAAGGCGGACAGGATTTTGGCGATGATGGCGGTTTTCATCGTGACCCCTGAAGCTCCTTAAGGAACGTCGAGCGCGAGTTTGAGAACCTTCGTGCGGTTTGCGACGAAAAGCTCGTTCTTGTCGTTGAAGACCATGGCGAAAGCGATGCCTCCGGTCTTGAACGTATCGATGTAACGACCATCGGCGTCGAATATTTGGACGCCCTTGATGTCGCCGACGTAGATGCGTCCTTGACCATCGACGGCGATTGATTGCACGGCGCGAAATTGTCCGGGCTGTGCGCCCTTGCCGCCGAACCGACTGACGTATTTCCCGTCGGGGGTGTATTTGAAAACCGCCTCGTTGAAAGAGCCGAGCGCGTAGATGTTGCCTAGCCCGTCGACCGCGACGCGGGTGTTGAGTTCGCTATCGCCGCTCTGCCCGCTGATGGCCTCGCGGATGATTTTACCGACCGTGCCGTCGGGGTTGAAGCGCACGATGTTGTCGCGTCCCTTGTACCACGCGGTGACGAGGCTGCCGTCGGCGGCGACGGTCACGTCGTCGAAGCCCCACCCTTCCGCGTAGGCGAGCTTGCCGAGCGACTTCCCGGTCTGACCCTCGTAGCGCGTGATCTCGCCGCTCTGCACGACGTAAACCGTCCCCTGACGGCTCGCGGCCAAACCCCGCAGAGGCATCTTCGGGTTGACCATCCACTGCGTGAGAAATTTGCCGTCGGGATCGAAAACCTGTATCCGCCCGCCCGTGTAATCGCCGACGTAGATACGGCCTTCGCCGTCGAGCGCGATGCTGCGCGCGTCTGTGAACAACCCCGGCCCCGTGCCCTCGCCGCCGAACGCGAGCAACGTCCGCGCGATGCCCGCCGGTTCGGACGCTTTGCTCGAAGACGGTGGCGCGACGGGTCGTGTGGCGATGCGCGGCATCGTGGGCGGCGGGTCGGCCTTGCGCGTGATCGAACCGACGAGCGTATTGATGATGCCGCCCGCGAGAATCAAGCTGCCGACGACGAAAACCAAAATCACGCCGAGCACGAGCATCCAGCGGCGTCCGCCGGAATGACCATCCGACGCCGCGAAAGACGTGTGCGTCCGCATCGACTCAGGGACGACCACCGAGTTGCTGCAAAACGGGCAGCGAATGATCGACGCATTCTTGTTCTCGTCGTAATCGACCGGAGCCGCGCACGAAGGACATTTGAGGGAATGAATCATGGGGTTGACCTCGCATCGAATCAGATTGACGGTGCGATTATACACGCCCGCCGCACGACTTCGACGGTGGCGAAAGCGTGCGGCGGGTGATCGTCCCGGTTGGTGCGCGGGTGCTCAGGCAGAGGCGGCTTCGGTGGCGGGTCGCCAGCGCAGCACGGGCTTGCGCGCGGCGGCGGCTTCGTCGAGTCGCCCGATGCGTGTGGTGTGTGGCGCGTTGCGGACGAGTTCGGGGTCTTCCACCGCCTCGCGCGCGATTTCGTGCATGGCGTCGATAAACTGCTGCATCTCCTGGCGTCCGACCGATTCCGTCGGCTCGATCAGCATCGCTCCCTGCACGATCAGCGGGAAATAAATCGTCATCGGGTGGAAGCCGTAATCGATCAGCCGCTTGGCGATGTCGAGCGTGCTGACGCCCTTGCGCGCCTGTCGCTTGTCGGTGAAAACGACTTCGTGCATGGGCGGCGAGTCGAAGGGTTTGTCGTAGTCCGGGGTCAGTCCGTGCGCGACGAAACGCGCGTTGAGCACGGCGGCTTCGGTCGCTTCGCGGAGTCCGTCGTTGCCGTGCGTCAGGATGTACGAGAGCGCGCGCAGGTGCATCCCGAAGTTGCCGAAAAAGGCTTTGACGCGTCCGATTGACTCGGGCTGGTCGAAGTCGAGACGGAAGCTCTCGCCGTCGCGAACGACGCGCGGCACGGGCAAGTAAGGTTCGAGTTCTTTCGTGCAGCAGCACGGGCCGGAGCCGGGGCCGCCGCCGCCGTGCGGGGTCGAAAAAGTTTTATGAAGATTGAGGTGAATCACATCGACGCCCATGTCGCCGGGACGCGCGACGCCGACGAGCGCGTTCATGTTCGCGCCGTCCATATAGACGAGTCCGCCCGCGTCGTGGATGATGCGACAAACCTCTTTGATGTTGCGCTCGAAAATGCCGACCGTGTTCGGGTTGGTCAGCATCAGCCCGGCCACGCCGCCCGCCGCGCAGAGTTCGCTGAGGGCGTCGAGGTCGGTCAAGCCCTCGGAGGTCGAGCGCACGGTCTTGACCGTGAAGCCCGAAAGATGAGCCGATGCCGGGTTCGTGCCATGCGCCGAATCGGGAATCAACATCACTGTGCGGCGCGGGGCGTCGCCTTCGCCGACGCCGTCGCGCGCGTCGAGAAAGGCGCGGATAAGCATCACGCCGGTCATCTCGCCGTGCGCGCCCGCCGCCGGTTGGAGCGAGATGCCCGCCAGCCCCGTAATCTCCGCGAGATGCTGCTGCAATTCATAGATGACTTCGAGCGCGCCCTGCGCATCCTCTTCCGGCGCGAGCGGGTGGAGATTGGCGAAGCCGGGGATGCGCGCCACCTTTTCGTTCAGGCGCGAGTTGTATTTCATCGTGCACGAGCCGAGCGGGTACATGCCGAGATCGATGTTGTAGTTCCACGTCGAGATGCGCGTGAAGTGGCGGACGACATCGACTTCGCTTAGTTCGGGCATCCCTTCGAGGTCGTCGTCGCGCCGGAGTTCGGCGGGCAGCAGTTCGTCGAGCGGCGTCTCGTCCACGTCGAGCGCGGGCAGGCGGTAACCTTTGCGACCGGGCTGCGAACGCTCAAAAATCAACGCCTCGTTTTGCGTGATGTGTGTCGAAGCTTTAGGAAAATTACTCATTGGTTAAATCGGTTCGTTGATTCATCGCGGCGACGAAGCGATGGTCAGATGTTTCAGCCCGTTGACGAGCGCGTCGATTTCGCTGCGGCGGTTGGTTTCGGTGGCGCAGACGAGAAAATCGTTGGGGCGTTCGGGGAAGTAGCGCGAGAGCGCAAGCCCGCCCGTGATGTTGTGTTCTTCGGCGAGCCGGCGGAGAAGTTCGTCGGCGGCGACCGGCGCGCGAACGACGAACTCGTTGAAGCGCGGCGCGGAGTAGGGCAGCGCAAAGCCTTCGATGCCCGCGATGTGACGCGCGGCGTAGGCGGCCTTTTGCGCGCACTGCAACGCCACTTCCTGAAGCCCACGCCGACCCATCGTCGTCAGGTAGATGGTCGCGGCGAGAGCGATCAGACCTTCGTTGGTGCAGATGTTCGAGGTCGCCTTTTCGCGACGGATGTGCTGCTCGCGGGTGGCGAGCGTGAGGACGAAACCGCGCCGCCCCTGTTTGTCGTGCGCGACCCCGACGAGCCGACCCGGCAACTGGCGCGCGTACTTTTCGCGCGTCGCGAACAGCCCGAGGTACGGGCCGCCGTACGACAGTGGCACGCCGAACGATTGGCCTTCGGCGACGACGATGTCCGCGCCCGCCGCGCCGGGCGAGCGCAACAGGCCGAGCGACGCGCTTTCGGTGACGGCGACGACGACGAGCGCGCCCGTTTTGTGCGCGCGTTCGGCAATCGCGTGCGTGTCTTCAACCGCGCCGAAGAAGTTGGGCGACTGGATGACGACGGCGGCGATGGTGTCGTCGAGCAGACCGTCCGCATCGAGCGTCGTCCGCCCGGTCGCTTCGTCAAAGTCGGCGCGGAGCAGTTCGATTCCGGCGTGCGCGACGTATGTTTCGGCGACCTGTAAGTATTCGGGATGAATCGCGCCGGAGACGATCACGCGCTTGCGGCGCGTGATGCGCTCGGCCATCAAGACGGCTTCGGCGACCGAGGTCGAACCGTCGTACATCGAAGCGTTGGAGACATCCATCCCGGTCAGTTGGCAGACCAGCGTTTGAAATTCAAAAATGGCTTGCAGCGTGCCCTGCGAAATTTCGGGCTGATAGGGCGTGTAGGCGGTGAAGAACTCGGAACGCTGAAGCAGGCTGTCGATGATCGTCGGAGCGTAGTGCGCGTAGGCGCCCGCGCCGAGAAAGCTCGGACGCCGCGCCGCATGATTGTGCGAGGCGAGCGATTCAAAGCGCGCCAGAAGTTCGATCTCGGAAAGCGCGTCGGGCGTGTTGAGTGGCTCGCGAAGGATGATGTCAGCCGGGATCGAATCGAACAGAGCCTCCATCGAATCGAGTCCGACGGTCTTTAGCATCTCGATGCGTTCGTCCGGCGAATTTGGGA
Organism: Pyrinomonadaceae bacterium; assembly: GCA_041746175.1. Classification (GTDB taxonomy): domain Bacteria; phylum Acidobacteriota; class Blastocatellia; order Pyrinomonadales; family Pyrinomonadaceae; genus JBGTHJ01. The sequence continues at coordinate 7,204 of JBGTHJ010000362.1, read as the reverse complement.
TATAACGCAAAGCTCGTCTTACTCCGTTTCGGTGTTGAGAAAATCTTCGTACTCGGCGGCGGAGAGCAGCGCGTCAACCTCGCCCTGGTTGGACAGTTGGACGCGAATCATCCATGCGGCGCCGTAGGGGTCGGAGTTGACCTTCTCCGGTTCTTCCTGCAACAACTCGTTGACCTCCGCGACTTTGCCGGAAACCGGGATGAAAAGTTCCGAGACGGCCTTGACCGATTCGACCGAGCCGAACACTTCCTGCGCCGCAAAGGATTCGCCGACCTTCGGCAACTCGACGTAGACGACATCGCCGAGCGCGTGCTGCGCGTAGTCGGTGATGCCGACCGTGCCCGTCTCACCCTCGACCCGCACCCACTCGTGATCCTTCGTGTATTGCAAATCTTCCGGGACATTTGCCATGACCTGTTTGATTCTCCTGTTTGCGAAAAGCGTGACATCTGACAGCTGACAGGTTAGAAGCGTGTCTGTCCTGTCAGCTGCCGCTCAGCACGCGTTAAGGCTTTTTCTCTCGTTTGTAAAAAGGCATCGGGACGATGCGGGCGGCGACCGCGCGACCGCGCACGTCAATCTGAATTTCGCGCCCGACCCCGGCGTGCTCGACGGGCACGTACGCCATGCCGATGTTTTTCTTCAAAAACGGCGCGGGGCTTCCCGACGTGACTTGCCCGACCACCTCGCCATCGATTAGCACGTTGTGCCCGTCGCGCGCGATGCCGCGCTCGGTGACTTCAAAGCCGACGAGTTTACGTTTGAGACCCTCTTCCTTCTGCCGCGCGAGCGCGTCGCGACCGATGAAGTCGCCTTTGGCGAGTTTGCAAATCCAACCGAGGTTGGCTTCGAGCAGGGTTGTCGTCTCGTCGATCTCGTGGCCGTAGAGCGCCATCGCGGATTCGAGCCGCAGCGTGTTGCGCGCCGCCAGCCCGCAGGGCGTGATGCCTTCGGGCGTGCCGCCGTCTCCGGCTTCGAGCAGACGATTCCAGAGTTGCTCGGCGCGGTCGGCGGCGGCATAGACCTCGAAACCATCCTCGCCCGTGTAACCCGTGCGCGAGATGATCGACGCGACGCCGTCAACTTCGCCCTCGCGAAAATGGTAGTACTTGATTTCGTCGAGCGGCGTCGGGGTGAGCGGCTGCAAGACGCGGAGCGCGTCCGGCCCCTGCACCGCGATTTGACACCACTCCGGGCTGACGTTTTTGAGTTCGACCGCTTCACCCGCGCGATGCGAGTTGATCCAGTCCCAGTCCTTTTCGGTGGTCGAAGCATTGACGACCAGCATGAGATGGTCGGGCGCGAAGCGATAGACAAGCAGGTCGTCAACCACCGTGCCGGCGGGCGTCGTCAGCGCGGAATAGTGCGCCTGCCCGTCAACCAGTTTGGTCACGTCGTTCGAGCAGATACGGTTAATGAAGGCTATCGCATCCTGACCGCGCACGTCGATTTCGCCCATGTGCGAAACGTCGAACAGTCCGGCGCGCGTCCGCGTCCGCAGGTGCTCCTCAACCGTGCCTGACGGGTACTGTACGGGCATGTCCCACCCGCCGAAATCCACCATTCGCCCGCCCGCGCGGCGGTGTGCGGCATTCAGCGGCGTTTGCTTGAGAGAGGGCGATGTCACACTTGTCTCCTACGGCTACGGAGCGCGAAATTCACGAACAAAATTAATGAATGGGTCGAAACGGCAAGCTAACACGCGGCGCGCGGGGGCGTCAAGCGAGATGCCCGCGCCGCTCGAAGCGGCGCGTCGTGGAAGACCATGAGGCGTGCGGCAGGGGATTTGTTTTGCGCCGCGCGCCGCGTTGGGGCGCTCTCTCTGGCGCGCTACATCCCGATGTCTTTCAGATGGTAGCGTTCGGTGTCGTAGTAGCGTCCGATATCGACGGTGTTTATTTTGCCGAGGACGGAGGAGATATCGACGAGCGAGAGGTCGCAGGCGGGGGCGATGCCGCGCGCTGAAATCATCTTGCCGAAGTCTCCTGCCGCCACGGCGTCAGCCGCGCGCGCGCCGTACATCGTGCCCATGATGCGGTCGATGGGCGAGGGTGGGCCGCCGCGTTGCGGGTGTCCGAGCATCACGGAGCGCGCGTCGTAATCCGTCTCGGCCATGATGCGTTTCGCCAATACCTCGCCGATGCCGCCGAGACGAGCGTGGCCGAAGGCATCGTGGCGGTCGTCGATCGTGACGAGTTCGCCGTCTTCCGCGAACGCGCCTTCGGCGACCACGATGACCGAATAGCGCGGTCGCGCGTTGTCGGGCGTCCGGCTCGACGTATCGCCCAGACGCTCTTTCAAGTGGCGGTAAACTTTCTCGTAGCGAAACGGGTGTTCGGGAATCAGGATCAAATCAGCCTGCCCCGCGACGCCCGCCCACAGCGCGAGGTGCCCGGCGTGGCGTCCCATCACTTCGATAACCTGCACCCAACCATGCGAACCGGCGGGCGTGCGCGAGCGTTCGATAACCTCCGTGACGTTGCGCAGAGCGGTGTCGAAGCCGAGCGTGTAATCGGTTCCGGCCAAATCCTTGTCGATGGTTTTGGGGATGCCGACGACGGGCACGCCGCGCTCGGCCAGACGCGCCGCGACGCCCAGCGTGTCTTCACCGCCGCAAACGACGACGGCGCCGAGTTCGAGCCGCGCGATGTTGGCGACGACCTCCGCCGAGCGGTCGATGCGCTCGCCCATCTCCGTCAAAGTCTTGAACGGGTTCGTCCGCGATGATCCGAGATTGGTCCCGCCGTCGCGATCCCAACGGCGGACGCGCGAGCGGTCGAGCGAAACGGCGTCGGGCAGCGGGTCGAGCAGACCGCGCCAGCCGTCGTACAGTCCCGTGACCTCGATGTCATGTTCTGATGCGCGATAAACCAGCCCCTTGATGGCCGGATTGAGGCCGGGGGCGTCGCCTCCGCCCGTCAACACACCGATTCTTTTAACTTCGGTCATGCTTACAGAATTATCTCCTTGCGTTCGACTTCGGATGTTTATAGCGATTTACAATTAGACGTAGCGCTCACAAAAGAGAGACGCCTCCCGCCCGGGAGCGCGAGCCTCCGGCTCGCATTGAGCGTTCGGAGAACGCGAATAATCGAACGTGCTCGGGACACGCTAGCCACCGGGACGCCTGCGCCCCCAGCACTCACACAATTGCATAGCACGATATAGAAGCGCCAAGTATAGGGAAGGCGAAAGTTAAAACGCAAAAGCAAAAAAGCGAAAAGCAAAAACCGAGCGGAACGGACGGGGTTGTCCGTCTCCGACTTTTTCCCGTTCGCGTGTTTGCTCCCGCGGTCTTTAGAAACTTCGTTCGCGGACGTTTATTTTGCTGATGGCGAAGATGACGCGCATGGTTTGCGGGCGTTGGTCGAGCGAGGCGGGGACGAAGGCCGGATTCTTGCGGAGGGCGTCTTCGAGTTCGGCGATCATGCGCGGGTTGCGGGGCGGTTCGACGATTTCGGCGAGCGAGGCGCTGCCGTTGCCGTACACGTCGGCGACGACCACCATATCGTCGTCGCTCGGACGACCCGGCGAGGGCGTCCATGTCAGTTCGGCGAGCGCGCCGCGCGGGTTGAGGCTCGGCGATTCGACGCCGTACGGCGTGCGGCTCTCGACGTAGCCCATCAGCGAAACGGGCTGATTTACGTCGTAGCCGCCGCCGAGGTTGATGAAGATGATGTTTTCCGGTGCGCGTGCCGCGATGGTGATGTCGCGCAAGGTTCGGAAGTGCGGGCGCAACGCGCTTGAGACGGCGAAGAACAGTAGCACTGAGGCGAGCGCGCCCACCGTGTACGGCATCAGCCGCAACTCGATCCACTGCCGGAAATGTTCGCGCGGTGAGACGCGCGGCGGTGTGCGACGCGCGGCGCGTTTGACCATCAGCGCGGTATTTATCGAAGCCGCGAGATCGGGCGGAGCGACGGGACGCGCCGCCATCGACAGCCCGCGAAGAATTGAACGCATCTCCTCCAACCGCACGCGGCAGACGGGACACTCATCCAGATGTGTCTCTGCAAAGGCGCGCTCGCCCGGCGGCAGTTCGCCGTCGAGATAGTCGGAAAGTAAGTCTTGAGTTTGCTCGCAACTCATAGTTCAAAGGGGGCGGAAGCCGGAGACGAATCGGCGCTGCCCCCGGCTCTGGTTTCCTCAAACGAATGGCTGACCAACCCCGGCTGCTCCCTCAATCATGGAAGCAACTCGAACCGGATTTCAGCCGACCCACAGACACTTTGCACGAGACGCGGGCGACAACCTGATAACGGGTGTTGCTGGCCGCGTTTTCAAAATCGCCCGCGTTCGTGACAGTGACCTGCGTGCCGTCCGAAAAACCGTTTTGCATCACTTCCTGACCCACCTGGCGCCGGGTTCTTTTGGTCGGAGCCGGGGCAGGGCAACCATTCGTTTCAAAGAACCGTCAACCGACACCGTTCGGCAGAAGTCGTCAACTGCGGAACACAAATATTTATAGAGAGCCTTCCAACCGCTTGCGCAGTTCCGTGCGACCGCGCGAGAGTCTGGACTTGACCGTGCCGACGTTGATATCCAGCGCCGCCGCGACTTCTTCGTAACTGAGTCCCTCGACATCGCGGAGCACGACGGCTTCGCGATAGGGACGGGCGAGCGTCTGAAGCGCGGCGAGCAGGACGCGCTCGCGTTCGCGTGCGAGCGTCGCTTGCTCGGGGTCGCCGCCGTTCGGGTCGCGCAGCCGCGCGGAGAGCGGAGAGTCGTGGCCGTCGGTAGTGGCATCGAGCGAGACGGTTACGTCGCGGCGACGACGACGCCACCAGCGCCAACGGTTGCGCGCCTGATTGACCGCGATGCGATAGAGCCACGTTCGCAGGTCGGCGTCGCCGCGAAAATTCGCGATACTACGGAAAGCCTGTAGGAACGTCTCTTGCGCGAGGTCGCGCGCCTCTTCGGCGTCTTCGGTCAGACGGTAGAGCAGGGCAAAGATGTCGCCCGAACGCTCGGCCACCAGACGGTCGAAAGCCGCCGCCTCGCCCGCCCGCAACCTGTCAATGAACTGTTCTTCGCCGGACGCACGAACGTCGCCGGAGGCTGCCGCAGCAGCGCTCTCCAACTCCGCTTGACCGCGGAGGGCGATTGGCTCTCCGTAGCTCACAGCCGTCCTCCGGCGGTAGGAGCCAGCTCGTCCGGCAGCCGCTCCCGTATCAACCGCACCCTTAGACACCGCGCCCCGGCGGTTTGTTCCACGAATGATTTCGCACGTTTCAGCATCGACTTCGACGAGGTCAACAAATTCATAAAATCGGATGTCCGAGCCGACTCCGGCAAAGCCGACTCCGGCGACGAAACATGGTTCACGCCACTTGGATGCAGTAGGGTTGGCCGCCGGAAATTTCTCGAAAAAAAAGTCACGGGCGAGGGTTCTTCCGGCGGACGCGGCGCGAGCGTATCACCCACTTCACCCTCCGTCAATAACTTGCACGGATGCCTGCTTGACAACCCCGTTGAGGCATCGTTAGAGTGAATCGTTAACCATTACCACCATTTTGAGAACGCCCTTCTCCGGGCGTTCTTGCAGCAAGGAATAGACGTGGCTCGATACACTTCAAAAAAACGCGCACGCGAACTCAAGCAAGATAAATTTCGTGACACTACGATGAACGTCTTCGACCGGCTCGGCGACCGGCTCGAAGGCAGGGGACGCTCGATCCTCTACGCCCTCGGCGCGCTCGTTCTGGCGGGCGTGCTCTTCGGAGTCTATTCGTGGTGGAGCGGTCGTCGCGCCGATGATGCGCGGCTCGCGCTCGGCAAGGCCATCGACATCACCGAGGCCCCGGTCACGCCGTCGCCTTCGCCCGGCGCCTCGCCGACTTTTCCGACCGAACGCGAGCGCGCGCAAAAGGCGGTCGAAGAATTTCAGCAAGTCGCCAACAAGTATGGCGACCCTTACCGCGAAATAGCGCGCCATTTCGCCGCCGTCAATCTGCTCATCGTCGACCGCCCGCGCGGCATCGGCGAACTCGAAGCCCTCGCCAAATCGGGCGACGCCGGAGTTGCCGCGCTCTCGAAATTCGCGCTCGCACAGGCCGGAGAAGCCGACGGGCAAGCGGACGCCGCCGCCGCCCTCTACAGCGAGTTGCTCAAGAGCAACCCTTCCGTCATCGCCGCCGACACTTTGAACGTAAGTCTCGCGCGCGTCTACGAAAAGCAGGGCAAAACCAAAGAGGCTTCGGACATTCTCTTCACGCTCGTCGAGACCGCACGCAAAGCGCAGGGGCCGGACGGCAAGCCCGTACCGCCCTCCGCCGCGATCAGCGACGCATCTGACAGACTCGAAAAGCTCGACCCCGAACGCCACGCCAAACTTACGCCCGAACAGCGTTCCAACAACCTCCCCTTCTGATAAAGAGAGCGGCAGGCGGCCATAACAACCCGGCGCATGGTCTTGACCGTCCGGCGCGCGCCGCTTAATACCCGACGTGGACAATCTCACGCATTCGCTGGTCGGATTAGCCGCGGCAAAGGCGGGGCTTGAGCGCGTGTCGCCGTACGCGACGGCGATGTGCGTGGTCGCGGCCAACGGCCCGGACGCGGATGTCGTGACGCTGTTTGCCGGACAGTGGACTTACCTCGAACATCATCGCGGCATCACGCACGCCGTCTCCGGCACGCTGGCGCTCGCGGTGCTCTGGCCGGTCTTATTTTATGCTGCCGACAGACTGGTCGCGCGCGTGCGTCGCCGCCCGCCACGCGCACGCTTCGGCGGACTGCTGCTCGCGTCGCTGATACTGAGCGCGTCGCATCCTCTGCTCGACTGGACGAATAACTACGGCGTGCGCCCGTTGCTGCCGTGGGACGGGCGTTGGTTTTACGGCGACCTCGTTTTCATACTCGACCCGTGGTTGTGGCTGAGCGTCGGCGGCGCGGCGTTTTTGTTGACGGCAACTTCCAAATGGCGTGTCGCGGCGTGGGCAGCGCTCGCGTTCTTGATAACCGCCGCCATCATCTTGTTGCCGCTGCGGACGGGGATGCCGTACCCGTTGGCTTCCAAAGTTTTGTGGGTTGCGGGAGTCGCGGGGTTGGCGGTCGCGCATCGCGGGCGACTCGCCGCGCGTTGGGGATCGTCAATCGCGATTGTGGCGTTGGCACTGGTCGTCGTCTACTGGGGCGCGCTCGCGCTCGTCCACCGTCGCGCGGTCGCGCAAGCCGGAGCCGTCGCGCAAGCCGACGCCGCGAC
>JBGTHJ010000361.1:0-7971 GCA_041746175.1 Pyrinomonadaceae bacterium | reverse complement strand
GCCGAGCGTGCGCGCGAGTTCGACGCGGCGCGCGTCGGGGTCGATGCCGTAGACGCGGCAGCCGTTCGCGCCGAGCAGTTGCACCGTGAGTTGTCCGATGAGTCCCAGCCCGATGACGACGACCGCTTCGCCGAGCGTCGGCTCCGCGAGCCGCACGCCCTGCAAAGCAATCGCGCCGAGCGTGCCGTAAGCGCCTTCATCAAACCCAACCCCCGGAGGCAAGCGCACGCACAGATTTTTCGGCACCGATAAAACTTCCGCGTGCGATGCGTACCCGACGCCCGCGCACGCGACGCGGTCGCCCGCTTGGAAGTTTGTGACATCTTCGCCAACCGCGACCACCACGCCCGCCGCGCTGTAACCGAGCGCGGTCGAGGAATCGAGTTTGGCGCGCACGGCGCTGACCGTGCTCAGAAGTCCTTCTTCACGCGCGCGACGCACGGTTTTGCGCACCAACTCCGGTTGCTCGACGGCTCTGCCGAGCAGACTCTTGCGCCCCGAATCAACCGCCGTCCGCTCCGTTCCCGCGCTAATCAGCGACGCCGCCGCACGCACCAGTACACGCCCGCGCTGCACGACGGGCGCTGGCACATCGGCGACGATGACCTCGCCCGTCTTCAGGTTTTGCAAGATTTGCTTCATCCGGAATCCGCCCCGAACAAACGGAGCACGGGGTCAAACGCGAGAACCGAACGATGTGCGAGCGACGACGTGCGGGTGTGTGCTTCCCTTTTTCGCTTTGGCCTTTGTACCGACGGTCGTCAAGGATTGATGGTGTTGATGGTCAGACGATGGATGATTTCCAACAGGGCGACGACCCCGGCCAGCGCGAGAATCGAGAGGATCAACATGTGCTGCCAGCGAAGCACATAGCGGCGACAGGCGCGGCATCTCAGCCCGCCCATGCGTAGGGGTCTTGCGCAGTATGGACATTTCATGAACGAGATTTACCGGTTCAAGGGGACTTCAGGATGCCACGACCGCGCAACACGGGTCAAGAGAAGACTAAGGTTTTCTGAACCCCGGATGACGAACATTTGACGGTGGACGAACGAGCCATCGACCACAGGCGCGCGGCGTTTGATAGCGACGCCGACAGCCGCCACCGACACTTTCAAAGGCTGCCGCTCGTCGCCCGGCGGTGTCGTCCGGCGGCGGTCGGCGGGCGTCGATGGTCGTCGATGGTCAGCCGTCCGTCGTCTAATGTATGATGACGGCGAAGATGCTTCTATATGATTTCGGCGAAGACACTTCAGCAAACTCTAAAACCACGACGCCGCCGTCCGGTGATGCAAAGGGGATTAATCCGCACGACATGAGTATTATCAACGGGCTGCTGACCAAGCTCGGCCTTCGCGACGGTTATGCCTCGCCGCGCGCTTCGCTCCGCGTGTTTCTGCTCGACGACGACACGCTCCGCCACCGTTGGTTCGCCAAGCGTTTCGACGGCGATAGTCTCGACGTGTCGGTCGAACCCGTGCGCGCCATCCACCTGCTCGAAACGAATTTTTACGACGCCATCTTTCTCGACCACGATCTGCTCCCCGAACATTACCACTCCGAGGATCGCGACGACACGCGCACGGGTTACGCCGTCGCCGCGTGGCTCGCCGCGAATCCCGAACGCCAGCGCGCCTCGACCATCATCGTTCACACGCGCAACGCCGACGGCGCGATGCGGATGGTTGAGGAATTGCGCCGTGCGGGACGCCAGGCCGAGTATGTTCCGTTCCCGTTGCTCGCGCAAAAGATCAAAAACTACTGGCAACGCTGAGCCTCTCATCTGAGTTCAAAAGGCTAACGCGCTGCGCCTTTCGCTCTTCCCGAAGGAATCGAGAATGAAGACCGCACTGATCCTGCTCGCCCTCGGCGCGGCATTGTCGTTTGCCGACGCCACAACAAGCGCACCTGCCGCCCGTCAACCACCACAGCAGCGGGAATCATTGGCGACGCCGCCGACCGCCGCACCCACGACGACCACGGACGCGCCACCACCACCACCACCACCGCCACTACTGGCGGATTATATCGAACAAGCGAAAGCGTTGATGGGTAACCCGTCGGTCACCGCCGCGCTCGAACACGTCGACCAGAACCGTGACGAGACGTTGCGCGAATGGGCGGCCATCACCGAGATCAACGCGCCTTCGGGAAAAGAGCGCGAGCGCGCCGCTTACGTCGAACGGATTCTGCGCGGCCTGAAGATGGACAGCATCTCCTACGACCGGACGGGCAACCTCGTCGCCGTCCGCAAGGGTACGGGTGGCGGCCCCGCCGTCGTCATCGACGCGCATCTCGATACCGTGTTTCAAGAGGGTTTGCAGATCAAGGCGACGGTGCGAGATGGTCGGATTTATGCCCCCGGCGTCGGCGACGACACGCGCAATATCGAGGCGATGCTGGCTTCGATTCGCGCGCTCAATCACGCGCGCATCAAGACCAGAGGCGATTTGATTTTCCTTTTCACGGTCGAGGAAGAGACCCTTTTGCGCGGGGCGGAAGAGTTCGTCAAGGACAACAAGGGCAAGGTCGATTACTACGTTGCGCTCGACGGCGGCCACGAAGGTTTCACCTACGGCGGCATCAGCATCACGTGGTACAAGCACCACTTCATCGGGGCGGGCGGTCACACGCGTTCGTCGCCCGCGAATCTGTCGGCGACGCTGCCGGTCGCACGCGCCATCGCGCGCATCTACGCGCTGGAGTTGCCCGCCACGCCGCCAACAAACTTGAACGTCGGGATGCTCGGCGGCGCGGAGGTCGTCAACGCGAAGGCCGCCGACGCATGGTTTACGGTCGATCTCCGCTCGACGAGCAACGACATCATCGCCGACTTCGAGCGCAAGATTGACGCCATCATCAAAGAGGAAGCCGCCCGCGCCCGCATGACTTCAAGGAGCGAGGTGCTAACCCAAACCCCGGCGGCGCAGATTCCCGGCCACCGCGACTCGCATCTCGTCCGCATGGCCGAAGCCGTCCACCTCGCGATGGGGTTTGCAGACCCGCCGATCACCATCACCGGCTCGAACAATTCGAGTGCCGCGCTGCTCGCCGGGATTCCCTCGATCTCGACCGGCGCGGGTCCCTGCGGCGACGCCCACGCGCTCACCGAGTGGTGCGAAATCGAGCCGTTCTATCGCGGCGTTAAAAAAGTTCTGATACTCGAACTCGCCCTCGCGCAGTTGAGCCGGTAAGGACTCCTACTCACCAGCACATCGTCTCATCGGCTCACCGGCTTGAAACTTTCACTGAGTCGATGAATCAACGAGCCGGTGAGCCACCCCTTTCATCCTTCCGTCCTCCTACTTGTTTTTCTTTCCCGGTGGCGCGCTCGATTTCGGCGTTGACCTCGCCGCCGATGAGAATGGAGGCGCCGGTCATATAAAACCAGAGCATGAGGATGATGACCGCGCCGAGCGAGCCGTAGGTCGCGCTGTACGAATCGAAGAAATTGAGATAGAGACGAAAGCCGAAGGAGACGACGAGCCAGAGGACGACGCCGACGACCGCGCCCGGCGAGACCCACTGCCATTTTTGATTGCGGACGTTGGGCGCGAGGTAGTACACCAGACCGAACGCGAGCAGCACGAAGCCGAGCACAATCGGCCACTGCAAAATTTTCCACGCGAGTTCAAACGCCTCGCCGAGACCGCACCGCGCCGCCACCGTTGCGGCGATGCCGTGACCGTAGAGCACAAGCGAGAGCGCGGTGATGATGAGCGTCGCGAGCGCAATCGTGAGGCCGACGGCGATCAGGCGCGTCTTCCACCACGGGCGCGATTCCGTCAGGTCGTAAGCGGCGTTGAGCGATTCGATGATCGCGCCCATCCCGTTCGAGGCCGCCCAGAGCGTGAGCAGTATCCCCAACGAAAGTTTGCCGCTGCCCGAAGACTCGCTGATGTCTGTGACGAAGTTGTTGATGAGGATGAAGGCCGAGCCGGGGACGATCGTGCCGAGGTATCTGAGGAGGTTGGAGCGCAGTTCTGAGCCGGCGTCGGCGAACGAGCCGAGCAACGACATCAGGAACAATAGCAGCGGAAAGAGCGCCAACAAAAAGTAGTAAGACAACTGCGCGGCCTTGCCGAACACGTCGTCCTGCAACGTCTCGCGCGCGACTCGCCCGGCAAGTTGCTTCCACGTCAGACCGTCCAGTTTCCAAGTCGAAGCCATCGCCGTCGCTCTCGTTCTCTCTCTCTCTCGCCCGTCGAGTCCCGCGCGACCTTTGAAGCGTCTCGTGCCTCCCGGTTTTATTTGACCAGCGTGCCCGTCCGATTCCACCGCGAGTTGAACAGGAAGTTATTCAACGGGTTGCCCTGCGACGGCGCGCTTTCGTCGTACGACCAATAGACGAACATCGCGCGCCCGATGATTAAATTGCGCGGGACGAAGCCCCAGAAGCGACTGTCCTCGCTGTTGTCGCGGTTATCGCCCATCACGAAATAATGTTCGGCGGGAACGACGATCTCGCGCCCGTCGCCCTCCTCTCTAAAAACCGGATAGTCGGCGGCTTCGTCCTCCGACCCGCCCGCGCGTTGCTGATAAACGGTATATTGCTCGTCGCTGCGGAGCGGCGTCTCGCGCTCGATTTCGAGCGGGGCTTTCTCCGACACTTCGCTGGCAATGATGTTGCGTTCGGGCAACGGCTGGCCGTTGATATAAACGCGCCCGCCGCGCAACTGGAGTCGCTCGTTCGGCAGACCGACAACGCGCTTGACGTAGTTGATCTCGTACGGCTTGAGGTCGCGCCGCTCATCCGACTGCGGTGAATACTTGTTGCCCGGATATTTGAAGACGATGATGTCGCCGCGTCGCACCTCGCGTTGTGGCAGGAAGGGGAGAAGTGGCCCCGGCGCAAAAATGAATTTGTTGACCAGCAGATGATCGCCGATCAGAATCGTATTCTGCATCGACCCCGTCGGGACTTTCACCGCCTGCACGACGAACGTCATCCCGAACAGAGCCATCACCGCCGTCACCACCAGCGATTCAAAATACTCGCGGATAACACCGCGCGGCGACCCCGGCGGAGTTGCCGCCCGCGCCCCATCCCCCGTCGTCTCAACCGGCGCATTTATAGGCTCGCTCGCGGGCACGGACGCGGGTTGTTCCTTCCCGGTTTCGGTGGGCGGCTCGGCCACTCCCGCCGCTCTTAGATAATCATTGCTCATATAAACGCATCGTAGAGAACCGGAGGCGGACGGTCAAGTGGCGGCGAAGCGAACCGTCAAGGCGATCGGCACAACGCCGTCGAAACCCATCACAAGCGGCCCGCCCCTCTTCCGCGCGCGGCTCTCGCTTCGACGGCGGACGGCTCACTGCTCACCGAGCTGGGTCTGTTCGGCTGGCGCGGACGGATAGAGTTGTTCGAGCGCGCGGCGGGCGGCTTCGATCTCGGCGGCTTTGATGGTGCGACCCTCGGCGCGGACGCGCTGATTGTCCCATACGACTTCGACGTGAAAGGTGCGTCGGTGGGGCGGGCCTTGCGCATCAAGCAGGTTGTATTGCGGGGTGAGGTGGCAATCGGCCTGCAAGCGTTCCTGCAAGAGCGTCTTGAAATCGGCGGCGGCGGCGGCGGCGGGGTCGGCTTCGCGCAGTTCGGTGTCGAGCGCGCGTTGGAGAAAATCAGTGGCGGCGGCGAATCCACCGTCGAAATAAACCGCCGCGAGGATGGCTTCAAAAGTGTCGGCGAGCAGTGCGCGCTTGCGGCGACCACCGGTCTTTTCCTCGCCGCGCCCGACGCGCAGATGTTCGCCGAACGCGAGACGCTTAGACGCCTTCGCGAGCGTTTGGGTGCTTACCAGACGGTGCTTCATGCGCGACAACTCGCCCTCGGTCACGTCCGGATGCGAGTTGAACAGATAGGCAGCGACGACCAGACCGAGCACCGAGTCGCCGACGAACTCGAAGGCTTCGTTGTGCAGTTGGCGAGCCTTTTCCTCTTCGCCCGGTCCGACCTGTTCGTGCGCCCACGAACGATGCGTGAGCGCGCGTTCGAGCAACGCACGGTCGTTGAACGTGTAGCCGAGCGATTGTTCCAGCGCGTCGAGATTCGACGGTTGGGACGGCTGGTTGTTTGTCATAATGTGCGCGATTGTAGCAAACGCCGGACACATCGCGAAGATGTATCCGGCGTCAGCGTCTTTAAGAAAGATCGCTCGTTTGGCGGTTATGGCTTGGGTTTCGTCATCTCGGTGGTTGCCGGTTTCGGTGTCGTCGAGGTTTCGGGTTTCGGAGTCATCATGGTGGTCGCCGCGCCGTTGCCTGCGCCCATCGCGTCGCCGGTAGTGGGCGTCGGGGTGGTTGCTGCGGGGGTCGCCACCGGGGTCGGCGTGACGGTTCCGGTCGGCAACGGTTTTGCCAGCACGCCCGCGATGAGTTCGTTCAACCCGGTATCGGAGTTGTTGTTGCGGAACTTGTAAAACTCCGTCAACGTCTTCATGTATTCGGATTTCTGTGTCTGATATTTGGGGTCGGCGGCGCTATGCGCGATGGCGCGCGCGTACGCATCGACGATGCGGTCGACGACGTTGTTGAGCGTCTCCAACTGGGCTTTGCACTCCGGCGTATCGCTGACCACGCCGCCCGCCTGACACTTGACCTTGTAGTCTTCGGCCAACTTGTTGTACTGCCCCGCCTGATACGCGAAAGCGATGTTCGAGTAGACCTGTGGTTCTTTGCTGAGCGGGTTGTTTTGCGTCTGCGCGACGGTGATGAAATACGGCAGCGACTCTTCCGGCTGCTTGATCGAGTAAACGCCGAGCGCATAGTTAAGACGCGCGACCGCGTCGTCCTTGCCGCTAAACGGCGCCCAGTTCACGACATCTTTGTTCTGCTGCGGATCAAAAACCATCGGCTCTTTGCCGGACTTGATGGCCTGGAGCGCGCGGCGGGCATAGTTCGCGGCGTCGGCGTTGAAGGCTTCGTTCTTCTCGGTGGTGGCGAGATAGCCGCCCCACCCGAGCGCGATGACCGTTGTCAGATTATCCGGCTCGGCGGTGACGATCTCGCGTCCGATCTGATAAGCGACGTTGAAGTTCTTCGCCCCGTAAGCTTTGGCAAACTCGAACCGACGGTTCGCGGCTTCGTACCGGTCAACAAACTTCTTGACGTAATTCACATAAAGTTCGTTGTTCGGGCACAACTGCCCCATCTGCTTGCCGGCTTCGTAAGCGATCTTCTGGTCTTTGGTGCGCTGTTCGCGCCATGTCTCATACAATTGATTTGCTTTAACTTCTTCGGCGCACGCGGGTGTCGCGGCGGGCACGGGCGCGGTGCCCTGCGCGAAGGCGGGCAGCGCCACAGTCGCCACAACCGCGAAAAAGGTCAGGAGTCGAATCACGTTTTTCATCGGTCGCATATCCTCCAAGCGATGTCTCTTATTCGATTATGAAGTTGGGAGCGCGCAGCCGTCCGAAGCGTCGCGTGCTTTCTAAGATGCACAGACCCGGCGGGCAGTTGCCGCTCGAATCGGGGACGCGCATCGCCTCTATCTTTTTACAAAAGAGCGACTTAATCAGGGGATTGAACTACGGGGAACACGATGCGTTTCCGATACTGCAACAACGACTCAAAACTGTCAAGCACAACTTGTATTGAAAGTCTCCCGGAGTTTCGGTCGACTGGGGAAATGGAACTTCGCCCGTCGAACCGCCGGAAATGAGCGACTTATTTTATCGTCTATCCGGGTCGTGTCGGGCGCGGGGCTGTCCGCGTTTTCCGGTCTATGGCTTCCGTAACTTTTTGCAAGACGACAATCGCGTGACGATTCCGACATGGGCGTGAAAGAGCGGAAAGTGCGCCGCACACGCCGTCACCGCGTCAACCACGTCGCGCATCCCGACGGCACTGGCGCGGGCGACAGGAAAGAAGTTAACCAGCAAGAGCGGTTGCCGCCCGTGGCTGTTTTGGAGACGGCTCGTTGCTCATCGCAATTGAAGAAAAGAAGTGGCCGGCGCGGAACAACGTGTGGCC
>JBGTHJ010000360.1:0-2946 GCA_041746175.1 Pyrinomonadaceae bacterium | reverse complement strand
CGGCTGCCGACCAAGACGCGGCAGGCGCGCCCGTCGGCGTCGACCGAGTTTGTCGATGCGACGGGACTGGCGTTCGAGCGACTGGCTGAAGCGGGGTTTAATCGCCGCTCCGATCTGCTCGCCGCGCGGCAGCGTCTGGCGGTCGCCGAAGGGCGTTTGCAGCAGGCGGGACGACGCCCGAATCCGGCGGTGGCTGCTGAATACGGAAGCCCGCGCTTGCTGGCGGGCGAAGCCGGGTATGACTTCTCGGCGGGCGTTTCGCAGGTCTTCGAGACGGGCGGCAAGCGGCGCAAGCGTGTCGCGGTCGCGCGGCTCGAACTCGAACAAGTCCGCGCGGAGGTCCTCGCTCTCGAACGACAGTTTGCCGCAGGGTTGCGCGCGGCCTACGTTCAGGCGCTCGGATTCGCGAGACAGTTGGACATGCTCGAACAGTTGATCGCGGCGAACGAAGAGTTAGTGCGCATCACGGACGAGCGTCTGAAAGAGGGCGATGTCGCGCCGCTCGAATTAAACCTCGTGCGCGTCGAAACGGATCGACTGCGCGTGCGGTCGGTGCGCACCCGCGCCGAACTTGAGGGCGGCCTGATCTCGCTCCGCGCGCTCATCGGATTCGAGCAGGTGGAACCGCTGCGTCTCGCGCCGCTCGCGGAGCGTCCGCCCCGGCTCGACCTCTCGCTCGCCGAGTTGACCGGTCTTGCGCTTGGCGAGCGCGCCGACCTGCGCGCCGCACGACTCAGCGAAGAGTTGGGCACAGCGCGTATCACGCTCGCCGAATCGCTGGCGACGCCGAACGTCACCGCGTCCGTCAAGTATTCGCGCGACACGGGATTCCTCGATCTGCCGGAGCAACTTGGCGAGGGCTTGGTCGCGCGCGATGCCGACAACGAGTTGACGTTCGGCGTCTCGGTCGAAATCCCTGTCTTCAATCGCCAGCGAGGCGCGATTGCGGCAGCCGCCGGCGAACGCGCGCAGGCCACACGCCAGCGGGAGTTTTTGGAAGCGACGATCCGCCGCGATGTCGCGCTCGGTTACAGACGCTACCGCGCGGCGGCGGAAGCTTTCGTGTTGTACTCGACGCAGATCGTGCCGCGCAGCGAGCAGAATCTACAGAGCGTCAGAGCGGGTTACACGCTGGGCGAGTTCTCGGTCTTCGATGTCGTCAACGAACAGCGCCGTCTGATCGAGAACGAGACCGGCTACATCGAGGCGCTGCGCGATTACTATGCCGCGCTCGCCGACATCGAACGCGCGCTCGGCACGTCGATCCCGCCGACGGGTTTCGCTCCGGGGACGGTCTCCGTAACCCCCGATTTCCACCGTTTGAACCCCGGCGACTTTCTGCGCGCACTCACGGCGCCAACCTCGCACGCATCCGAACGGAAGCCCGCGACAACATCAGGTCAGAGTCCCGGCGCGGCCTCCGCCGCTCTTCTTGCGAAGCCGTCGAGAGAGTCTCCGTCGAGCGTCGAGTCACCATCACAACCACCGTCACCACCGCAGAATTGAGAGATGAGAACAATGCACAGGGTCATCATCATCACACTCGCCGGAATAATCTCCGCCATGTCCGCCGGTTGCGCGAACCCGGAAACGGCCACCACACCAACCGGGAGCACGACCAATCCGACGAACAACGCGACACCCGCGCCGCCCACGCCCTCCGCGAGCGAGCCGGGGACAACAGGTCATACGGCGAACGCCGACGACGTTCCGGCCAACGTGCGCGCCGTGTTCCCCGACGCCCAATCGTTTGCCACACAGCACCGCGACCTTTCCGAAGCGACCATCTCATCAATCGAGAAAGAGACGGGAAACAAGGTCGTTGACAGAGACCATCATGCTTATCTCGCTTTCGGAATGGGGAGCGGCGGCGCGCGTCGGCAAATCGGGGCGGCGACCGTCGTCAAGGCCGGCGGGCAAGAGTTGATCGTCGTCTATGACAGCAAGGACGGCTCGCCCGTGATTCGTGAGGTGCGCGGCGGCGATCTTCCCGCGTCGTTCTTCGACCAGTTCAAAGGCAAGGGTCACGACGACGCGCTGGCGTTTGGCAATGACATCAAAACGGCGCGCACGCCGGACGCGGAAGCCCAGACCGCGACCGCCGCGATCAAAGCAGATGTCCTCGCCATGCAGGCGCTCTACGGCAGCGCACACACCCACTGACATGTTACGTCGCCGTTCAAAAGTCATTTCCGCATTGCGGGCGATGTGGCGTCGCGCGGTGATGACCCGTTCGTGTATCAAACGCCGCGCGCTCAAGTCGATTCCGGCCTTGACGCTGGCTTTGATCGGGCTGTCGCTGCCGGTATCCACCATGCCGTTCGTCAGCGCACAGGAGGGCGAGAAACGCACCGGGTCGTCGTCGTCACCACTGACTGCCGCGAAGGATGCGCCCGCGGTTGCGATTCGCACCGCCGAGCGCAACGTGCAGACCGGAACCGGGCAGTTCAAAGTTCGTCTGCGGCAAACGCCGACCGACCCGCGCGCGGGTGAAGAGACGCATTTTGCGGTCGAACTATCAGAGCGTGTCGAGGGCGGCTTTGGCGGCGCGGAGGCGACGCCGCGAATCGAAGGCGCGGTCGTCATCGCGCGCGTGACGACCGCCGACGGAAAAGTAGTCGCCGATCAACTCGCGACGCTCCCCGCACCCGACGGCTCGACGGGCGTGCGTTTCGAGTTTGCCAACAGCGGCGAATACAAAATCATCTTCGACGCGCGCACGCCGGACGGTCGCACGTTCGCCGCAGACTTTCCCGTGTCGGTCGTGACGGCGCCGACCAACTGGTTTTTCTGGCTCGGAGTCGTCGCGCTCGGACTCGTCGCGGCGGGCGCGATCTTCGGCTACTACAACTCTTGGCGGCGCGGCGAAGCGGCGACGGCGCAGATGGCCGCGCGCAAGACCGTCCCGGTGGCAATCGCCGCGCTCGCCTTCTTCAGTTTGGGCGC
>JBGTHJ010000359.1:0-1979 GCA_041746175.1 Pyrinomonadaceae bacterium | reverse complement strand
CGAACGCGCGCAGGTTGCCGACGCCCGCCGCCGTGATGCCGCCCGTGTACTGAGCCGGAGCCGTGCCCGCCGCGCGGCCTTCGATGATGTCGCGTGCGCTCTGCGAGGGCAGGATGATGACATCGTAGCTTTCGCGCAGACGCCCGGCGCGGACTTCGGCGTCGCGCAGCGAAGTGAAAGCGACGTTGAAGGCGTCGAAGACATAGCGCGTCCAGCCCTCGTCCATCGAGCCGGTCCAACTTTTGTAGAGCGCGACGCGGGCGGGACGCGCGACGGGATTTTGGATGGGCGACCTGTCATCCACTTTCGACGCGAGTCCGAGCGCGCGACGCACCTCCGCTTCGTCGCGGACGAGCGCGAGTCGTCTTTCGCTCGCCGTCTCGCGCAGCGACATCACGGGCAGCGTCTCGACTCCCATCTGCAACGGCAGCGTCCACCCGGCCACGTCGTAAGGACGCTCGGCTTCGCCGCCCGCCGTCCGCCGGTCTGGATAAACCTGTCGCTCGAAAAGGGCCTCGACGTTCGAGCGGTAAGGCTGCGCGAGAAAGACGAGATAGCTGCCGAGCGGGATGTCTTGCACGGTCTGCGTGACGGTGTGCGGCGTCGAGTCGGCGGCGTGCGGGGGCGTCCCAGAAGCGACGGCATGGAGCGCGCCCCCGAGCGTGCCATGCAGTTCGCGTTCGAGACGGTGGACTTCGACGCCCTGTGCCGTCAGCGCGCCGATCATTTTGGCGACCGCTTCGTCGCGGCCTTGTCCAGCCGGGATGAGATAGGCGAGCGGGCGCGTGTCGGTGATTTGATAGTCGAGCGCGCGGCGTCCGAGTTCGTGGAAGTTGCGTAGATAACGCTCGCGATATTTCGCCGCCATCGAAAGTATCGAACGCGTCGCGCTCATCTCCAGCCGCATGATGTCGCCGGGTCGCCAGATGCCGCCCGGCCACGGGTCTGGAAAGTTGGTCGCGGATTGCAGCGCGGAGGGCATCCCGCGCGAGGATGTGCGGGCGAGTTGCTCGCGCGTGACGAGCGTGGGCGTCATCAGTTTCGCGCTGGCGGCTTCGGAGAGAATGCCGATGGAATTGTGATAGTACGGCGCGGTGCGAAACCCGCCGTGCCACCACGTATCGTAGAGCGCGTTGGTGATGACGCCGCGCTCGCCCGCCGCCTGCAAGTCGGCGGCGACTTTGTGGCCGATCAGTCCAACCTCGCGGAGCAGCAGCGGGTCGATGTTCGGGTTCGGCGGATCGAAGAAGGGCGGGATGAAAAATCTCGAACCGTTCGCGCCCTGCTGATGCACGTCGTAGACGATGGGCGGAAACCATTCCTTCCAGAAGAGGCGCGTGATGGCCTGCGTCTCTTTGAGGTTGAGCATGAACCAGTCGCGGTTGTTGTCGTGCCCGGCGTAGTGGTGATAAAGCTCCGGGGGTTCGGCTCCTTCGTAGGGCGTGCCGAGCGAGCGCAGATACCAGTTGGCGACGATGTCGTTGCCGTCGGGGTTGGCCGAAGGGATCAGCAGCAGGATCGTGTTTTGCAAAATCTCGCGCGTCGCGGCGTCGTGCGCGGTGGCGAGTTCGTAGGCGAGTTGCATCGACATCTGCGAGCCGACGACCTCGGTCGAATGTATCGAACACGAGACCGCGACGACCGTGCGCCCTTCGCGCACCAGACGTTCACGCTCGGCGTCGGCGGCGATTGTGCGCGGGTCGGCGAGTCGCCGCTGTATCTCTTTGTATTTCGCCAAATCGCGTATATTCTCTGGCGCGCTGATGAAGGCGACGATGAGCGGGCGTTTCAAAGTCGTCTCGCCGATGGTTTGCACGAGCACGCGACTTGAGGCGCGGTCGAGACGCGCGAAGTAGTCCGTAATCTGTTTCCAGTCGGCGACGGTGCGGTCGTCGCCGGGCGTGAAGCCGAGCACGGAGCGTGGACTCGGCACGGCGGACGCGACAACCCCATCGGCACGCGGCGCGGTGCGGCGCGTC
>JBGTHJ010000358.1:0-3808 GCA_041746175.1 Pyrinomonadaceae bacterium | reverse complement strand
GCGTCGCCCGCCGCCGCCACCGTGCCGTCGCAAACCGAGTCGAACGCGCCCGCAACGAATGCGAGTCCGGCGTCACCGACGGCATCGCCCGCGACGGCCAACCCGCAACCGTCTCCGGCGCCGTAGCGTTGAAAAGCCGCGCGTTATGCTTTCACTGATACGCTCGACAAGTTCGTAGTTTTTGACAACTCGAAAGCCGAAGTGGCGGAACTGGTAGACGCGCACGTTTGAGGGGCGTGTGAGGTAACTCGTGGGGGTTCGAGTCCCCCCTTCGGCATCAATTTTTTTCCTCCCTGTCAGACATCCCGAAGTGATTCCCGAAAATGGAAGCAGTAAAAGCCGACGAGCCACCTGGCTCGTCGCTTTGTTGTGTGGCGCGACTGTGTTGACCGGCGCAATCTACGGCTCGCGCAAGTGGGCCGAGAGGGAACCGGCGACCGACGCCCCCCCGGCACGTCGCCCGAACAATTCGCGCCCGCTCGCGATTGCGCATCGGGGCGGCGCGGGGCTGTGGCCGGAGAATACTTTGTATGCGTTCGAGCGCGCGGTGCGGTTGGGCGTGGATGTGCTGGAATTGGACGTGCGGAGCGTGGCAGACGGGACGCTGGTCGTGATGCACGACGCGACGGTTGACCGGACGACCGACGGCTCAGGGCGCGTCAGCGAAATGAGTCTGGCCGAGTTGAAGCGTCTGGACGCGGGTTATCGGTGGTCGCCGGATGGGGGCAAAAGTTTTCCTTTGCGTGGGAGCGGCATCGAGATTCCGACGCTGGCGGAAGTATTCGAGGCTCTGCCCGAAACGAGGTTTGTCATCGAACCGAAACGCAGCGCGCCGTCGGTGGCAAGGTCACTGTGCCGCGCCATCCGTCAACAGCGGATCGGGGGAAGAGTGACGGTCGGTTCGTTCAGTCAGTCGATGCTCGACGAGTTTCGTAGAGAGTGCACCGAGGTCGCGACTTCGGCGAGCACGGGCGAAGTCAGCAAGTTTCTCTTGATGTACAAAATCGGGATGTATGGCGACCCTTTCCCGGGGTTGGCGGCACTACAAATTCCCGAACAGGCGGGTGGTCTGCAACTGGTGTCGCGCGGGTTTATTGAAGCGGCGCACGCGCGAAACATCGCGGTGCACGTTTGGACGATAAACGATACGACGGACATGCGCCGTCTGCTCGATATGGGCGTCGACGGCATCATGACGGATTATCCTGACCGCCTGCTAAAGTTGCTCGGACGCGAACACGAACGCTGACTTTTCCAACACCTCCGGCTTGATTCCCCGGCGCACGCGCGCGATTGATCTGCACCCCGGCGCGCGTGAGTATTGTTGGCCGCACGATTGACTGCTAAACTCTCTCTCGTCCAAACGGAAACGGAGTTATGCGCTTGATACGTGGATTTCTGCGACGCTTACCATCACAAAAAAATCAGCCGTACGTCGTTGTGCTGCTGCTGTTCGCCGCGATGGGCGCGCGTGCGCAGTCGGGCGACGTAACATTCCCGACGCCCGTTATATCCGATTCGGTGAACGGCACGATTATGCCCCGTGACATCGGCGACGCACGGCTGACCAGACATTTCTACGCCCTCAACGGCACTGAAGGCGACCTCCTGATTACGGTCGAGAGCGCGAACCTCAACGGCGATGTCGATCTCTTTACGGCGGTGACGTTGCGTCCGCTGGCGAAGGTGACGCTATATGCCGGGTCTTCTGCGCCGACGCGTGTGACAAGGAGCGTTTATCTCCGGCGGGCGGAGACGCTCGTCCTCCGCGTCGAGGGCCGAACAGCGACCGACGCCGACGCCTCGTACACAATTCGCTTCGCGGGAGCCTTCGCGCCCGCCGCCAACATGGGAGCGTCGTCCGCTGTCTCCACCCTCCCGACGCTGCCGTCGCAGCGCGTCGATAAGAACGCGCGTCGCGCATCTGCGGTCGGTGCGCGGCTCGAAGAACCCGAGGTCGAAACGCCCGCCTCCGCGATGCCCGCCACCGTCGCGGAGGCGGTGGCGCCCGCTCCACTACCAACAGAGTCCCCGGCGACGGCGGCAACACCCGCGCCCGAAGCCTCCGCTTCTAACAAACCCAATCCACGCCGTCGCGTCCGCGTCCGCCCGCCGCCGAAGACCGCGCGCACGACATCGACGCCCGACTCCGCCGAAGCGAAGAAGACGACGGCAGACAGTCCGGGCGCGGAAACTCCGGGCGCGCCGGTGACTGCCGCAACTCCTTCAGAGACTTCGCCGGACACGACCAACCCGCGACGACGCAGCACGCGCAACCGCGCCTCGGCGTCGAAGAGAACCGACACGACGCGCGCCGCCGAAACTTCTGCGACGCCCGCCGTGCCCGCACAGGTCAGCGCGCTTCTCATCATCGTCAACCGCGACGGCACGCGGAGCGAGCGCGATATGAACAGCGTGCGCCGTGTGACGGTCGAGAACGGGATGCTTGTGGTTGTCGGGCGCGACGGCAAAATCGAACGGCAGCCGATGACCGGGGTTTTGCGTATGTCAATCGAGCCGCAACTCCAGAACGCACCATGATCGGGCGGCGCGTGTTTGATGAGAGCGGTCGTGCACGAAATCGAAAGGGCTGATGATGGGAACAAGCAACATAGAAACAGTGGAAGACGCGACGAAAATTCCGCGCCGTCTCGCAGGCAAGCGCGCACTCGTCACCGGAGCCAATAGCGGCATCGGGCGTGCGATTGCGCTGCGGCTGGCACGCGAAGGCGCGGCGGTCGCCGTTAACTTTTACAGTCGCCCCGAAGACGCCGGTGAAGTTGTTCGAGAGATTGTTGCGGCGGGGTCGAAAGGCGTCGCGATTCAGGCGGACGTATCGGATGAGAAGCAGGTTGACGAGATGTTCGCGCGGGCGACGGAAGAGTTTGGCGGACTCGACATCCACGTCAACAACGCCGGGATGGAAACCGAGCATTCTTTTCTGGAGATGCCGCTCGACAAGTGGCGGCGCGTGCTCGACGTAAATTTGAACGGAGCTTTTTTGTGCGCGCAACGCGCGGCGCGCGTGATGGTCGCAAGCGGGGAGGGCGGGTCAATCGTCAACATCTCGTCGGTGCATACGGTAGTACCCTGGGGCGGCTTCGCGCACTACTGTGCATCGAAAGCCGCGCTCGACATGTTGACGAAGACGGTCGCGCTCGAACTCGCCGACCAGAAAGTGCGCGTCAACTCGGTCGCGCCGGGGGCGATTGCGACGCCGATCAACGAGAACGTCTGGGGCAACCCCGAAGGCTTGCGCGACCTCTTGACGAAGATTCCCGTCAAGCGCATGGGTCAGACCGGGGAAATCGCTTCGGTCGTTGCTTTCCTCTGCTCGGACGATGCGAGTTACATGACCGGCTCGATTCTTTTTGTCGACGGCGGGATGACGCTCTATCCCGAATTTCTGCACGGCGGTTAGTGCCGTGCGAGAGTGTCCGCTCAACTCTCCGAAGAATTCCCACACGAAGACGCATGACGCGACGCGATCCAAACAAACCTCGAACCGAATCCGTTGAGGCGACAGCGCCTCCGGCGGTTTATCCCTTCACGGCTATCGTCGGGCAGGAGGAGATGAAGTTGGCATTGCTGCTCAACGTCGTTGCGCCGTCGATTGGCGGGGTGCTCATCATGGGGCATCGCGGGACGGGCAAGACGACGGCGGTGCGCTCGCTCGCCGAACTCTTGCCGCCGATTGCGAAGGTGCGCGGCTGCGTTTACGGGTGCGATCCGGCGGACGCCAACACGCTCTGCGCCGACTGTGCGACGCGCCGTCGTGCGGATGAGCGTCTGCCGCGCGTGCGCGCCA
>JBGTHJ010000357.1:0-26048 GCA_041746175.1 Pyrinomonadaceae bacterium | reverse complement strand
AGAGCGGCATCGCCCGGGAGCGCGAGCGTCCCGCTCGCATTGAGCGTTCGGAGAACGCGAACCATTGAACGTGCTCCGAGCACGCTTGCCAGCGGGACGCTGGCGCTCCCGGCACTCACCCAATTGCAAACCGCTATAATTTACTGAAAGTGCGGGCAAAATCGTGGATTCGGAGGCGAGCGGGGCGGGGCTTGAGGGGTCGCGAAGGCTAATGAAGGGGGGGTTGAGTTTCGCGTAGCGCGCCCTCTTGGAAGGCGGCGACAAGACGCTCGAGGGCAAAGATGCGGTGGCGAATACTCTCACCCTTCTCGGTGTCGGCGATGAGGCGCGGCCAGTCGTAGGCGCGGACGGTGGCGATCTTCGGAACGATGTCGGCTCCGGCGGTAATCACGTCTTCGATTGACTCGAAATGATGGTGCTCGGCGAGCGCGACGCGTTCGGGGGCGAGAATCAGCGTGTAGCCCCGGTCGCCGTATGCTTCGGAGAACGCGCCGTCAATGGTCACGGCATTGCCGCCGCGTTTGACGGGTTGCTCGCCCTTCTCGACCTTGACGGGAACATGACCGTTGACTATCAATCCGTCGTCTCCGAGGCCGAAGTCGGCGGCGATGCGACGGCAAAAGTCCGCGTCGTGAATCATCTTGAAGTAAGGGTTCTTGTTCTCTTTGCGCGCCTCTTTGTCTTCGACGAAATAGCCCTCGAAGGTCGCCATCCGGTCTTTGCCGAAGAGCGGCGAGCACGGCCCCGTCCAGAGATACCAGAGCCAGTCGGCGTCGCGCTCTTCAACTTGCTCGCCGTGCCGGAAGGCGCGACGGACGACCGAATCCAGCGCATCGAACAACGCACGTCCGCCGTGTTCTTCGCCGTCAACTTCGACGCGCATAAACTCGCCTTCCTCATCAACCGGAACGCATCCGTGAAAGATCAGCGCATGGTCGCGTCTGAGCCACATCGCGCCGCTCCGCGCGACCACAGACATGTGCTCCCACAGACGCGCGCTCGCGACGAACGACTGCCGCAAGCGATCCATACAGACGCGCTCGTCGGGCGAGAGGGCGTAGGGGTCTGCGGGGTCGAGGGTCGGCAGAAACGTATCGCGCAGGGGGTACGTGCGACCGTCGATTTCGACCGTGCCCGCGCCCGCGTCGATGCCATGAAGCAGGTTGCGGCTCTCCATGTTCCACTCCGGGTGACGACGGCTCGCCGCACCTTCGAGTTTGAACTGAATGATCGCAATCGCCTTCTGCATCTGCGCCATCAAGCGGTCATCGCGCAGGCCCGTGCCTTTCGTCTTGAAGCATTCGGCGGGGTCGTCGGCGTAAACCGTCCGCGCGAGTTTTTCGAGCGGCGTAATGATTAACCCGTAACCTTCTTCGAGTTGCGATAGGCGTCGGTAACGCAGGGAGATACGCACCACCGTCGCAATCAAGGCCTCGTGGCCGAGGCACGCGCCCATCCACGAAACGTCATGATTGCCCCACGCATAACTGACGTTGGGTTGCTGTATCAGATAGTCGATGACGCGGTCGAGCCGTGGCCCACGGTCGCCCAAATCACCCGCGACGATGATCTCCGATATCGATAAATTGCGCACCAGGTGCGACGCCGCGCGGACGGTCGCCAAATCGCGTTCGTACTCGACGAGCGTGTCGATCATCGTATCGACGTAACTTGCCTCGCGCCCCGCGCACGGCTCGACGTGGAGTTCTCTGAACAGTTCGCGATGTTCGAGAGGAAACAGCGCGTTGACATCTTCGCGGCGGTGGTCGCGCGCCAGCGCACGCACGATGTCGAACTGCAAACGCAGCGTGCCGCGCACCCAGTCGCGGCGCACGGCAACGTTTGCGAACGACGGGCGCAGGTGTTCCATCGTTTCGAGCGGGTAATAGAGGACGGCCATCAACTCGCGCAACGCCGCTTCGTCCAGGCGTTCGCCGAACAGCGATTCGACGAGCGGGCGCAGCGAACCCGAAGCGTTGTTGATGATGTGGCGCAGCTTTTTGTATTCGCCGTGCACATCGCTGACGACGTGCACCGTGCCCTTCGGCAGAGACAACGAAGCGCGCAACGCCGCCACCTCGGCGAGCGCATTGTCGGCTGTCGGATACTTTGACGCGAGCGCTTCGAGAAGCATCAATTCAGCCGGGTCGAAAAGGACGGCCATCACTCACTCCTTGGAAACTTGCGGATGGAGGCTGGCGGCTCGTGGATTATCCTTCCCTCTTGCCGACCCCAAAGCTTCAGCCCTCTTGCCACTCTATTTTCAATCTCTCCACTCGTCGATCAGTGAAGCGACGAGTCCGGACCAGCCGGTTTGATGAGACGCGCCGAGTCCCATGCCGGTATCGCCGTGGAAATATTCGTAAAACAGAATCAGGTCGCGCCAGTGCGGGTCGGTCTGAAATTTTTCGTACCAACCGTGCGCGGGACGGCGGTTGTGGTCGTCGAGCGTGAACAGTTTTATCAGGCGATTGGCGAACCCTTCGGCCATCTCGTGGAGCGTGACGGCAGGTTCGCCTTCGACCGAACTTTTGATTTCGAGGAGCGGCCCGTAAGCCTTGCCGAGTTTGCGTAGCGATTCGATCATCATAAAAGATGTCGGGAACCAGACCGGGCCGCGCCAGTTGGAATTGCCACCCTTGAGCATCTCAATCGACTCGGCGGGCTCGTATCCGACTGTGCTGCCGCCGAACGAGAAAGGGTGTTGCTCGTGATACTTCGACAGGCTGCGCAGCCCGTAGTCCGAGCGAAACTCGGACGGATCCCACACGCGTTCGAGCAAGTGCTTCATCTGACCCTCGTCAACGATGGACAGGATGTGCACCTTCTGACCGTTGTGCTCGATGGTCGTCACGCAGCGGTCGGTGAGGTCTTTGCGGTTTTCGAGAAACCAGTGCAGGTTCGCGGTGAACTCCGGGAAGGGCTTGATCCAGTCGTCTTCCAAACGCTCGATGGCGTAGAGCGGAATCAGGCCGACGAGCGAGCGGACGCGAAACTTGTGATACGAGCCGTCCTTGTATTTCAGCACGTCGTAGAAGAAACAATCCTTCTCGTCCCACAATTCATAATCGCCGCCGCCGCCCATCTGTTTCATCGCCGCGCCGACGTAAACGTAGTGCTGGAAAAACTTGGTCGCCAGACTCTCATAGGTGCTGTTGTCCTTCGCCAGTTCGAGCGCGATCCGCATCAGATTCTGGCAGAACATCCCCATCCAACCCGTCGCGTCGGATTGTTCGAGCGCCGCGCCGTCGGGGAGTGCGTGGCTACGGTCGAGCACGGTGATGTTGTCGAGACCGAGAAAGCCGCCCTCGAAGACGTTGTTGCCTTCGTCGTCAACCTTGTTGACCCACCACGTAAAGTTGATCAGCAGTTTATGGAAACACTTCTCCAGAAAATCGCGGTCGGCGATCCCCGTCCTGACACGATCCATGTTGTAGACGCGCCACACCGCCCACGCGTGAACCGGCGGGTTGAGGTCTGAGAATTCCCACTCGTAAGCGGGAATCTGCCCGTTGGGATGTTGGAACTGCTCGAACAACAACAGCCACAACTGGTCTTTCGCAAATTCAGGATCCACCAGCGCGAGCGGCACGCAATGAAAAGCCAAATCCCACGCCGCGAACCAGGGATATTCCCACTTATCGGGCATCGAGAAGATGCGTTTTGAATTGAGATGGAGCCAGCGCGTGTTGCGGACGTTCCAGCGCGATTCGGGGGGCGGGTGCGCGGGGTTGTCGCCTTCAAACCATGCGTGCACGTCGTAGAAGTAAATCTGTTTACTCCAGAGCATTCCGGCGAGCGCTTGCCGCTGCACGCGTCGTTCGTCGGCGGTCGCCGTTTTGGGTTGAATCGACTCGTAAAACTCGTCGGCTTCGGTCTTTCGTTGACCGACGATGGCGTCCACGTCATCGAGCGGTCGCTCCGTCTCCTTGTCGGTCAGACGCAGACGAACAACGACCGATCCGCCCGCCGGGACGTTCAAGCCCGCGTAATGAACGCACGCTTTTGTTCCACGCTGTTCGGGATTGACGGACTGTTCGCCGTTGATGATGTGACGATGAAAGGCGTCTTTGACGTACGGCTTGCGGCTCGCCACGCCGTCGCCCCACACGCGCGGAGCGTTGGTTTCATTGTCCGTAAACAGCGGTTGCCCGCCCGCTTCCCCATAGAGGAAACGCTTATCGAGTTGATACTTGAAGGGTAGCGCCGGGATCGGTTCTTCGCGCTGATCGTGCGCGACGAGACAGAGCGCGCCGTCGCGGTCGTCGCCGCGCGAGATCAAAGGTTCGGGCTTCGGCTCAGCCCACCACGCCCAGTTATTACGATACCAGAGATGCGGGATGACGTGGATGGGCGCGTCTTCCGGACCGCGATTGAAAACTTCGATGCGGACGCACAAGTCTTCGGGGTCGGCCTTCGCGTATTCGACGAACACATCGAAGTAGCGGTCTTCGTCGAAGATGCCCGTGTCGAGCAGTTCGTACTCAGGCCCGCCGCCGCGCCGCGCCTGATTCTCCCCGATCAATTTCCCGTAAGGAAATTCGGCTTGGGGATACTTGTAAAGATACTTCATGTACGAGTGGGTCGGCGTCGAGTCGAGATAGAAATAGTATTCTTTCAAGTCTTCGCCGTGATTGGCTTCGCTCGCCACCAACCCGTACGCGCGTTCTTTCAGAATGGGGTCGCGCCCGTTCCAGAGCGCGAGCGCGAAACAGAGAATCTGGTAGCGGTCACAGATGCCCGCCATCCCATCCTCGCCCCACCGGTACGCTTTCGACCGCGCGAGGTCGTGCGGGAAGTAGTCCCACGCCGAACCGTGCTTGCTGTAGTCTTCGCGCACCGTTCCCCACGCGCGCTCCGACACATAGGGCCCCCACTTTCGCCACGGCGCAATGTGCGCGTCGGAAAGTTCGCTCAATCTTTCGTGTTCTTTGGTAGGCATTGTCACACTTCGTAAATGGATGAAGACATGGATGAAGGCCGAGACGGAAGATGTCGGATGGCAAACATCAGATGTCAGCGTGCTGACGCAAACCCCCGACATCCGACATTCAGCATCCGACATCCGCTATGTCATTCCTCATCTTTCAATTGTTTCGCCGCCGCGCGGTCGACGTACCATTCGAGCGAGCCATGCGACGGGCGGATGAGTTGCGAGGGCAGGCGTTCGGGGTCGTGCGAGCCGGAAATGACTTCCGGGAGTCGTTCGGTTTTGCCCGCCCCGGTGACCATGAATAGAACGTGTGCCGCCGCGTTGATGGCGGGTGCGGTCAGCGTAATGCGAAAGGTATCGAACTTCTCGACCCAGTTTGAGACGACCCACGCGCGCTGTTCGTTGAGCGCGGTCGTGCCGGGAAACAGCGAGGCGGTATGGCCGTCGTCGCCCATGCCGAGCATCACGAGGTCGAAGTGCGGCCACGACGTTTCGCCGCCGAAGTAGCCGCGCAACTCGTCTTCATAGAGCGCGGCGTTGGCGGCCACGTCGCCGACGCCGTCGATGCGGTGGACGTTTGGCAGCGGGATCGGGACATGCCTGAGCATCGCTTCGTTCGCCATCCGGTAATTGCTGTCGGCGTGGTCGGGAGGCACGCTTCGCTCGTCGCCGAAAAAGATGTGGACGGCAGCCCACGCAACGCGGTCGCGGTAGGCGTCGCTGGCGAGCAGTTGATAGACGCGTTTGGGCGTCGAGCCGCCGGCGAGCGCGATGCTGAAGGCTCCGCGCGTGCGCGTCGCCGCGTCAGCGATTTCGACGATGCGCGTCGCGGCGGCGCGGGCAACTTCTTCCGGGTCGTCAAAAATCTTGATGTCGGGCGTCGATGATTCGGCAGCACTCATGTTGGGGTTCACCTGCTGGTGTCGAGCGCGCAACGTGCCGCGCCGTACATCGCGGTTTTGTCTTCAAGGATAACGTAGACGGGCACCGAGGCGGCCAGCCGCGACATTCTTCCCTTGTCGCGGTAGGCGTCGAGGAACACGCCGTCCTTCAGCTTCTGTAGAATCTTGGGGGCGATACCGCCGCCGATAAAGACGCCGCCCTCCGGCTTGAGCAGCAGCGCCAGATTTCCGGCCATCGCGCCGTAGATACCGACGAAGATGTCGAGAGCTTTCGCGGCCAGTTCGGATTTGCCTTCGAGCGCGGCGCGCGAGACCGCCGCCGAACTGTCTCCGCCTTCGATTTGGAGCGCGAGCCATTCGGGTTCATTCGCAAAATTCGTATCGCGCAGAAAAGAGTAGATGTTGAATAGACCGGGACCCGACAGCACGCGCTCGTAACTGACGCGCCCGCCGATTTTTCCTTTGAGATAATTCAGCAGGTCTTCTTCGACCTTGTTGCGCGCCGCGAAATCGACATGGCCGCCCTCGGAAGCCATCGGTCGGTAGTGCGCGCCGTCCCAAAATATCGACGCCATGCCGAGACCCGTCCCGGCGGCGATGAGCGCGCGGTGACCATCACGCGGTTCGCCGTCGCCCGCGTTGAGCGTGAAGAGTTGCGCGGGACGGAGTCCTTCGATTCCGTAGGCGGTGGCTTCAAGATCGTTGATGAGTTCGACGCGATCGACGCCGAGCGTGTTGGCGACGTTGTGATCCCACACTTTCCACGCCAGATTCGGCGTCTCGACGCGACCTTCGCTGACCGGCCCGGCGATGCCGAAACAGGCGTGCGTCACCGCGTGGCTCGGATGATGTTCGGCGACAAACTCTTCGAGTATCGCTTCGAGTGAATCGTAATTACCGCTCGGAAAACTCTTTTGTCCGACCGTCGCGCCCAACTTAACCCCGTCGGTCTCGAATAGCGCCACATTGGTTTTCGTCCCACCGATATCTCCAGCAATGATCATAGACAATTAGAGACTGCCCCTGTTTGGATTTTGATAAACGGTATCAAGATGCCGCCGCCAACCACTCTACGACGGCTCGTTCAATAATTCGAGCGCGCGTGCGACGACCGCCGTCGCACGTTCGTAAACTTCGTCGCGGGCGAGGAAGCCGAGTTCGCGGCTCAGGCGTCGCCCTTCTGATTTGGCTTCGTAGGCGAGAACGCGCCCGACCTCGTGCTCGTCGTCGGCTAACTTGGCGCGTGTTTTGAGTTTCAATTCGGCGAGGCGTTCGGTGTGAAATTCCGCGCCGCCCGCTTCATCAAAGAGACCGAGCGAGCTAATCATGCCGCCGCTCTCCGCGCCGTCTTCGCTCCGCCGCATGACGATTTGGATTGGGCGCTCGCCCGCGCGCATCTCGACGCGCACGACACCGCCTTCCGCCTCCGACTTGGCCGCGACGACCTCCCAACCAAGCCGCGACGCGAGCCAGCCGACGACGAGCCACGCCTGCGCCGCAACATCTTCTGGTTTGAGCGCGGACGGCGAGTATTCGATGTCGATCCGGCTGATCTGGTCGAGATGCGGGCGGTAGTCGGGAACGTCCCAGAAACTCGCGACCAGCGTGCGCCACGCCGTCAACCGTCCCCAGTCGATGTCGCTGACGCGCATAAACTTCCCGTGCTCGCGGATGACGCGTGCCAGACTGAGAAAGTCGTCGTGCGGATTGTCGAACGCCGCCGAGTCGATGACCACGCGGTCAGACATCGCGGCCATCCGGTCAAACAGTTGGTCGTCGCTTTGCGGAATATCCTTCCACCAGAGGAAGACCGGCACATCCGGGACGAGCAGCGGCGAAATCGCGGTCGCCACGGTATCGACGATGGTGCCGCCCGCTTCGATGGTGACCTGTTCGCCGCACACCTGTTTGCCACCCTTGGGCGAAATCTGGCAGCGCGTCGAAACGTAGGCGTCGAGTTTTGGCTGGCTCGCTTCGCGGTCGGCGATGAGGACGAGAGCGCGGCACGGATGCTCTTCGGTCACGGCTTCGAGCAGTTGGTCGATCGCCGCGCGGTCATCCTGCACCGTCGAGTAAACGACGAGGTTGAGCACGCACGCGCGCGTCACACCCGCCTGCGGCGAGCCGTCGGCATTCGCGCCGGTCGCGTCGCCGCCCCACATCGCGGCCAACTCTTTCTCTAACTTCGGCGCGTCGATTCCCTTCATCGCTGATGCTGTCGCTCTGTTTTCCTGTGTCTGCATGTCTTCTCTCGTGACCGGTGACAGGCGACATGCGACGAGTTTCAAAACAGGATTTTCCTGTCGCCCGTCGCGTGTCGCCCGTCGCGGTTTTTACGGTCTGCGCCAGCGGCGTCCGTGTTGGTTGAGGAGTTGGTGCGTGGCTTCCGGCCCCCACGACCCGGCTTCGTAGTTTGGAAACGGGGCTTCCGTCTTGGTCGCCACCCATTCGTCGAGCACCGGCATCACGAGTTCCCAACCGCGCTCGGTCATATCCTTGCGCGCGTAGAGCGTCGAGTCGCCGAGGATGCAGTCGAGAATCAAACGCTCGTAAGCCTCCGCGAGTTGGACGCCGAAGGACGCACCGTAGCGAAAGTCCATGTTGACATCGCGGATGCGGGTGACCTGTCCGGGGACTTTGGCGGCGACGCGCATGGTGATGCCCTCATCGGGTTGAATCCGGATGACGAGTTGGTTGGGCGTGACCTGTTCCATCATCGCCTCGCCGAAGAGTTGATGCGGCGCGGCCTTGAATTGAATCGCGATTTCGGTGACGCGCTTCGCCAGACGCTTGCCGGAGCGGATGTAGAACGGCACGCCCGACCAGCGCCAGTTGTCGAACCGCATCGTAATCATCGCGAAGGTTTCGGTGGCCGAGTCGGGCGCGACGCCTTTCTCCTCGCGGTAGCCGGGGACGGGCGTGCCGCTAATCGAACCCGCGCCGTATTGTCCGCGCACGCATTCGGCGCGGATGCGCTCGGGCGTAAACTCACGCGCCGCCGCCATCGCTTTGATCTTCTCGTCGCGGACGGCTTCGGCGCCGAGACTCGCGGGCGGCTCCATGGCGACCAGCGACAGCACTTGAAAGACGTGATGCTGTAGCATGTCGCGGACGACGCCCGATTTGTCGTAGTAGCCGCCGCGACCCTCGACGCCCACCGTTTCGGCGTTCGTAATCTGGACGTGGTCGATGTACTGACGGTTCCACATCGGCTCGAAGATGCCGTTGGCGAAGCGAAAAACGAGCAAGTTCTGCACCGTCTCTTTGCCGAGATAATGGTCGATGCGATAAATCTGCGACTCATCGAGATGCTGCAAAATCTGCTCGTTGAGTTGCCGCGCGCTGTCGAGACTCGTGCCGAACGGTTTCTCGATGATGACGCGTTTCCACGCGCCCTCGCTTTGCTTGGTCAGCCCCGCCGTGCCGAGTTGCTTGACGGCTTCGGCGTAAAACTCCGGCGCGGTCGAAAGATAAAACAGATGGTTGCCCTGCGTGCCGCGCTCGCGGTCGACCTCCGCGAGTTGTTCGCCGAGTTTGCGGTAGTCGTCGGGGTTGCCGATGTCGGACGGCATGTAGTAAAGCCCCTGCGCGAACGAGTTCCAAACCTCATCATCGACGCTCTTGGCTTCGGAGAACTGCGCCACCGCCTCTTTCATCTTGTCGCGAAACTCTTCATTCGACATCTCGGTGCGACCGAGACCGATGATACCGAACTCGGCGGGCAACAGACGCTCCTGTACCAGACGATACAAGGCCGGTATCAACTTCCGCTTCGCCAAGTCGCCCGACGCCCCGAAGATGACGACCGCGCACGGTTCAGCCGTACGCTCCAAACGCATCCCCTCACGTAGAGGGTTGTCCAACACGGTTGCACTCATGATTCAATAAAGGGATGAAAGCGATTGATTCAGCGGCTCACCGGCACATTGACTCGATTTTTGTATCGAATCAACGAACCCATGCGCCGCTGAATCAATCGCATTTATCTCTCATCCCTATCCTTTCTTTTGCTGTTCCAGCATCTCTTCCCATTCGCTGTGGACGAAACCGCCGTCGGGCTTGTCCGTGCGTTCGTAGGTGTGCGAGCCGAAGAAGTCGCGCTGCGCCTGCGTCAGATTGAGCGGAAGGTCGGCGGTGCGGTAGGTGTCGAAGTAACTGATCGAAGCCGCCATGCCGGGCACGGGCACGCCGACCTGCATCGCGGTCGTGACGGCGAGCCGCCAGTTCGACTGCGCCTTCTCGACATACTCTTTGAACTCCGAATCGAGCAGGAGGTTCGGCAAGTCCTGCCGCCGTTCGTAAGCCTGTTTGATCTTGTCGAGAAACTGCGCGCGGATGATGCAGCCGCCGCGCCAGATGCGCGCACACTCGCCGAGGTTGATGCCCCACTTCCAGTTTTCCGACCCGGCGCGGATCAGGTTCATCCCCTGCGCGTACGAGCAAATCTTCGACGCATAGAGCGCGTCGCGGATGGCCGCGATCATTGCTTTTTTGTCGCCGCCGTAGCCCGTGCCCGAAGGCCCTTTGATCTCCTTGCTCGCTTCGACGCGTTCTTCCTTGCGCGCCGACAGGTTGCGCGTATCGACCGCGGAATCAATCGTCGGCGAGATGACGCCGAGGTCAAGCGCGACCGCACTCGTCCACTTGCCGGTTCCCTTCTGCCCCGCTTTGTCGAGCACCAGATCGACGAGCGGCTTGTTCGTCTCGGGGTCTTTGACGCGGAGGATTTGCGCGGTGATTTCGATCAGGAACGATTCGAGATCGCCGCCGTTCCATTCGTCGAACACGTCGGCCATTTCGTCAGCCGACATCCCGAGCACGCGGCGCATGATGTCGTAAGCTTCGGCGATCAGTTGCATGTCGCCGTACTCGATGCCGTTGTGCACCATCTTGACGAAGTGCCCCGCGCCGCCCGGCCCGATGTAGGTCACGCACGGCTCGCCGTTGACCTTGGCCGAGATCGCTTCCCAGATGGGTCGAATCTGTTCGTAGGCGCTCTTGTCGCCGCCGGGCATCAGCGACGGCCCCCACAGCGCGCCCTTTTCGCCGCCGGAGACGCCGGAGCCGATGAAGTTCAAACCCTGCGCTTTCAAATCCTTCTCGCGTCGTTCGGTATCGACGAAATACGAGTTACCACCGTCGATGATGATGTCGCCCTCTTCGAGGAACGGTTTGATTTGATCGACCGTCCAATCGACGGGGTCGCCCGCCTTGACGAGCAAGATGGCTTTGCGCGGACGCTCAAGCGATTTGACGAACTCTTCGGGGGTATGCGCGCCGACCACATCGTGGCCTTCGAGTCGCTCGACGAAGGCGTTGACCTTCTCTTTCTCGCGGTTCCAGACGGCGATTGAATAGCCGTTGCGTTCGATGTTGCGCGCCAGATTCTCGCCCATCACGCCGAGGCCGATCATGCCGATCTTGGCTGTTTTCGTCGTATGTTCAGGTGTCGCCATTTTATTATCCTCGATAAATTTGGGGTGTAAAAAGGAGGTCAGGAGTTAGAAATCAGGAATCAGGAGTTAACACAAAAAGCTTCGGGTCATCGCTCTATTCCGACTTCCGACTCCTGATTTCTATCCCGCCTTACTTTGCTCCGGTCGCGTCCGAGCGCGGGATTGCCTCGCTGACGAGTTGGTGGAGACGTTTGAGACCGCCCGCCACGTCCGTGCCGAGATCGACGCGGATGGCGCGTCGCCCGCGCGACGCGAGCGAGCGGAAATCGCCGAGCGCTTGCGCCTGCTTGAGCGTGCTGAAGGTGTAGGGCTGTCCGGGTATCGGCAGGTCAACCGTGTCGGCGGCGGTCACTTGAATAAAGACGCCCGAATCGGGGCCGCCCTTGTGGAGTTGTCCGGTCGAATGAAGAAAGCGCGGACCGTAGCCGGTCGTCGTCGCGCAGCGCGTCGCGTCGCGCAGGTGCGCGCGAATCGCCTGAATAGTCTCCTCGTGTTCGGGCGTCTCTTCGATATAGTTGAGCAGGGCGATGTAGTCTCCCGGCTTGATGCTTTCGAGGTGCGCCTTGATGACGCCCGCGACCGAATCAGACGGCAACGAGCGCGCCGCTTCGGCATACACCGCCAGCCCGTCCGCTTCGACGAGTTTGTTCTGCTCAGGCAACTTGCCGTCGTTCGTAAAGGCTTCGAGCAACTCTTTGGTCGCGTCCTTCGACTCTTGCACGTTGGGTTGGTCGAAGGGGTTGATGCCGAGCCGCCAGCCCGCGAACGCGGTCGCAATCTCCCACAGGAAGAACTCTTCGCCGAGGTCGTAGAGGTCGGTCAGCGTGCGGTACACGACCGGGTGGCCGTCGGCTTCGAGCGCCTTGAGTTTCGCGTCGGTTTCGCTGTCGAGTTTCTCAACCGCGATCGAGACGAACAGACGGTCGTCGCCGTAGACCGCCGGGCTGCCGAGCGTCTCACCCGCGATGGGGATGATGCCTTTGCCCTCTTTGCCTGAGCTTTCGGCGAGCAGTTGCTCGACCCACAATCCGAACGATGAAATCTTCGGGTCGCAGACGATGGTCAACTTATCGCGTCCGGCCTTGGCGCACTCGCCCATGATCGCGCCGAGCCGCGCGCCGGGGTTATCAGCCGCCGGGACGACCGACGCGCACGAATGGACGATGCGTTCGGCGCGGTCGAGCAGCTTTTTAACATCGAGTCCCATCAACGCGGCGGGAACCATCCCGAAATACGAGAGCGCGGAATAGCGTCCGCCGATGTCCGCCGGGTTGAGGAAGATGCGCTTGAACTTATCGTCGGTCGCCATCTGTTCCATCAGCGTGCCGGGGTCGGTGACCGCGACGAAGCACTCGCCGGGGTTCTCTTTGCGCTTGCCCACCTGATCGTACCAGTATTTATAGAAGACGAGCGGCTCGGTCGTCGTCCCCGATTTCGACGAGATGATGAACAGGCAGTGCGTGATGTCGATTTGTTCGGCAATGTCGGCGAAGGCGTCGGGGTCGGTCGAATCGAGGACGAGCAGTTCGGGATAGCCCTCCTGCTTGCCGAACGTCTGCCGCAAAACCTCGGGACACAAGCTTGAGCCGCCCATGCCGCACACCATCACATGTTTGAATTCGCGGATGTTGCGGATGCGGTCGGCGAACGCGACGAGGTCGTCTTCGACGCCGATCATCATGTCGGGCACGGTCAACCAGCCGAGCGCGTTCCTGATGGTCTTCTGGTGCGCCTCGTCGTCTTTCCAGAGCGCGGCATCTTTGCGCCAGATGCGCCGCATCGCGTCGCCTTTGTCGGCCTCTTTGATCGCCGCCGTGACGGCATCGCTATACTTTCCCAGCGAGGCGGTCAACCTTTCGTGGATGCCGGACAGAATCGCGTCGCGTTTGGACTCGATCGACTCGGCCAGCGTGTCGAACGAGGTCACGAACGAAGATAGACCGTCTTTCTGGAGTTTGTCGGTCACGGCGTCGATGTCGATGCCGATTTCACCGAGTTGTTTGAACAACTCGCGGCATTCTTCGACGCCCTCTTCCAGAGTCAGCGCGACCTGTCCGTGATCGCGGATCGCGGTGTAGGTCGCGGGCGGGACGGTGTTGACCGTCTCCGGCCCGATCAGATTATCGACGTAGAGCACGTCCGAGTATTTCGGATTCTTCGTCCCCGTCGAAGCCCACAGACAACGCTGCACCTGCGCGCCCTTCTTCGCCAGCGGAGCGAACCGCGCGCCGTGGAATATCTCTTTGAACTTCGCGTAAGCGAGTTTCGCATTCGCCACCGCCGCGCGTCCGAGCAAGCCTTCGAGATGCGCCTTCTCTTCCGCCGACTCGGCGTGACGCGCTTTGTATTCGAGGTCGCCATCAATCGCCGAATCGACGCGCGAGACGAAGAAGCTCGCGACCGAGGCGATGTGATCGACCGGTTTGCCCTCGGCGTCGCGGCGTTCGAGTCCCTTGATGAAAGCCTCGGCGACCTGCTCGTAGTTCTCAATCGAAAAGATCATCGTGACGTTGACGTTGATGCCGCGATAGATCGCCTCTTCGATGGCGGGCAAGCCCTCCTGCGCCGCTGGAATCTTGATCATCACGTTCTTGCGACCGAGCCGCTTGAAGAGGCGGTCGGCTTCGTCAATCGTCTCCTGCGTTTTATAGGCGAGGCCGGGATTGACTTCGAGACTGATGTAGCCGTCGATGCCGTCGGTTTTGTCGTAGACGGGTTTGAGGATGTCGGCGGCGCGACCGATGTCGTCAACCACCAGATCCTCGTAGATTTCGTGGACGCTTTTTCCGGCGGCGACCGACGCGCGCATCTGCTCGTCGTAGTCGGTCGAGCCGGTGATGGCCTTCTCGAAAATGGTCGGGTTCGAGGTGACGCCGCGCAGGTCGTCCTCTTCAATCTTCTTCGCAAGGTCGCCGCTCTCAAGCATCGCGCGGCGAATATTGTCGTACCAGATCGACTGGCCGAGTTTCATGATTTCGACAAGGGGATTGCTCATTTTTCAAACTCCTCCGCACCTTTTTCGATTCTAATCAAGCGTTCTTCGCCATCTCGCGCTTGGCCGTCTCAACAATATTTTCGACCGTGAAGCCGAACTTCTTCGTCAACTCTTTGAGCGGCGCGCTCGCGCCGAACGTCTTCATCCCGATGATCTGGTCGTTGTTGGTCGTGTAGCGTTGCCAGCCGAACTTCCCGGCGAACTCGACCGCGACACGCGCACGCACCGCCGTCGGCAGCACGCTCTCTTTGTACTCGTCCGACTGGTGCTCGAACAACTCCCACGACGGGAGGCTGACGACGCGCGCCTTGACGCCCTCTCCGACCAGTTGTTCGTAGGCCGCGACGACCATCCCGACCTCTGACCCCGTTGCCATGAGAATCACATCGGGACGACCGCCGTCGCCCGAATTGTCGCCCAACACGTACCCGCCCTGTTTGACGCCCTCCGCGCTCGCATACTTAGTGCGGTCAACCGTCGGGCACGC
Organism: Pyrinomonadaceae bacterium; assembly: GCA_041746175.1. Taxonomy (GTDB): domain Bacteria; phylum Acidobacteriota; class Blastocatellia; order Pyrinomonadales; family Pyrinomonadaceae; genus JBGTHJ01. The sequence continues at coordinate 11,275 of JBGTHJ010000357.1, read as the reverse complement.
TTGACGGCTGAGCACGAGCACCGACGGTTCGTGTTTGAGTTGCATGATGAGACGCCACGCCTCCGCGACTTCGTTGGCGTCGCCGGGACGCAGGACGATCAGGCCGGGAATGGCACGCAGCGCCGCCAGGTGTTCGATGGGCTGATGGGTCGGCCCGTCTTCGCCGACGCCGATCGAGTCGTGCGTAAAGATGTGGATGGTCGGAATCTCCATGATCGACGAGAGGCGGATCGACGGGCGCGAATAGTCTGAAAAGATCATGAAGCCCGAACCGTACGGACGCACCTTCGAGAGCGATAGCCCGTTGAGAATCGCGGACATCTCGTGTTCGCGGATGCCGAAATGGAAGTTGCGCCCGCCGTACCAGCGTCCCTTATCGGGCTGGTTGTCGGCGGTGAAATCGCCCGCGCCGTCGAAGGTCAAGCGCGTCTTGGTCGAGGGCGCGAGGTCTGCCGAACCGCCGATCAGCCACGGCACATTCTTCGCGATGGCGTTCAAGACTTTGCCCGAAGAGTCGCGCCCGGCGAGTCCTTTTTCGTCGGCGTCGAATTTCGGGATGTCTTTGTCCCAACCGTCGGGGAGTTCGCGTTTCTGCATCCTCGTCAATTGGTCGGCGAGGTCGGGCTGAACCTTCCGAAATTCTTCGAGCCGCGCAAACCATTCGTCGCGCGCCTGTTTGCCGCGCGCCCCGATGCCCTGCTGAAAATGTTCGCGGACGCCTTCGGGGACGAGAAACTTTTCATCCTCCGGCCAGCCGTAGTTGCGTTTGGTGAGCCGGATTTCCTCTTCGCCGAGCGGTTCGCCGTGCGCGGCGTGCGTATCCTGTTTGTTGGGCGCGCCCCACGCGATGTGGCTATCGACGATGATGAGCGTCGGACGCTCTTTCTCTTTCTGCGCGACCTGGAAGGCGCGGCGGAGCATATCGAGGTCGTTGGCGTCGCCGACGCGTGTGACGTTCCAGCCGTAACTGATAAAACGCGTCGCCACGTCTTCCGAAAAAGCCCACGCGGTGTTGCCTTCAATCGTGATCTTGTTGTTGTCGTAAATCCAGCAGAGGTTATTGAGTTTGAGGTGCCCGGCGATCGAAGCGGCTTCGTGCGAGATGCCTTCCATCATACAGCCGTCGCCCGCGAGCGCGTAGACGCGGTAATCGAACATCTCGTGGCCTTCGCGGTTGAAGGTCGCCGCCTGCCACTTCGACGCGATCGCCATGCCGACGCTCGTCGCGATGCCCTGACCGAGCGGGCCGGTCGTCGTCTCGATGCCGGATGTCCAGCGGTATTCCGGATGACCGGGACAGCGGCTGTCGAGTTGGCGAAAACTCTTGATGTCGTCGAGGCTGACCGAAGCTTCGCCCGTCTTCTCATACTTCGCGTTGACCGCCTTGACGCCCGTCAGGTGGAGCATCGAATAGAGCAACATCGAGGCGTGCCCCATCGAGAGGACGAAGCGGTCGCGGTTCGGCCAAATGGGATCATCGGGGTCGAAGCGAAGCACTTCGTTCCACAGGAGAAAGGCGACGGGAGCCATCGCCATCGGCGTGCCGGGGTGACCGCTGTTGGCGGCTTGCACGGCGTCCATCGAAAGCGTGCGAATCGTGTTGATGCAAAGCGTATCCAGATTGGCGGGCGCGTCTGCTGGTGCGGTTGGCGTTGTCGCTTCCATGTTGGGGAGACTCCTCTCTGGCCTGATGCCGGACGTATTGCCATGGATTGTTGTTAATGGCTGGCGCGGCATCGGCGGGACAAGACAAGGGTATTAAAGCTTAAAAGAACCGGATTCCCGTTTGTAGTTAAAGCTTGAAGGGTGTCTTCAACCGTTGAGAACGGCGCGTACCGGCTCATCCGGGAGACTGTATGGCAACTGTCAAAAGACGTTTCCTGAAGTGGCGGGATACTAGCACAGAAGTTTCAAACGCGTCTATTAAATGTTTCAAAACCTTTTCCGCCGCTTCACCGGAATTCCTCCCCTCGCAAAAAAAAGAGCGCGCCGTCAACGACGCACATCTGGCATCGGTGACGGCGCGTGGCGGGGGTCTTGTGTGGGCACACAACGGTCTAGGGCGTGGAAGGCGTCGCGGCGGTCTCGGCGTTCTTGAAGAGCGTCTCGTCGAGTTTGACGCCGTAGCTGACCGTCAAGACGACGGATTCCTCGCGCTGCTTGCCGTCTTCATAGAGAACGGTGCGGAAAGGCAGAATCGTCCCCTGCGGGCGACGGTAATCGTGGAAGGTGCGTTTGAGCTTGATGGGCGCGGTCGTGCCCGGCGGTTGAGCTTCGTATTCGAGCCAGAGCACGCGCCCGGTTTGCGAACTGATGTAATAGCGCGTGCGCTGCTTCTCTTTGTCTTCGAGGTCGAGAATCCACATCTCGATGTTTTTCTGTTTTTCCTTGCCCGCGTAAGAGACGGTCGCGCCGTTCTCTTTGTAGCGGAGCAGGGCGTCGATGCAGTGTTGACGCTGCGAGTGGAAATCGGCGACCGCCTCTTCGCGCGGCGTGAACGTCGTGCCGTTGACGATCCCCCACACACGCCCCTCGTTGTAGACGAGCGAATACTCGACCGACGGCATTTTGCGGTCGAGCCGCACTTTGTCTTTCTCGGCGGTTTCGCCACGCACGAAGCGCCGCTCGTAGGTCGTCTCTTCCTTCCGACCTTCTTCGAGGGTGCGCGTGATGCGCCCGCGCTCAAGCCCGCTCTTGCGGATTTGCGCCAGACCGGGACGCGAGCCATAAACCAGAACCACCGTCTCGGCAATCTGTTCGGCGCTCGGCTCTTTGCCGCCTTTCTGAGCCGCGCGCGCCGCGGTCGTAAAAAATCCCGCGCCAAAAACCACGAGAGCAGCCAGCGCAAGGGTATCGAAGCGTCGCAACACTGGAAAAATCTCCTTCAAATTTGTTGTCGTCGGCGACCGGCGCAAGACCGGCGCGTGCGGAGAGAGGTCGGCATCTCAGATTCGCGGATTGTAGCACAGATAATTTCACCGACGCCCTATCAACCGTCAACGTCTGATCGAAGTTATTGATGCCCGGACGGTCTCTGACGGATGCCTGACGGCGAGACAGTCATTCATCAACCGAACACTTCAGGGAGGCACGCCGGACGCCGATTAATAGCCCGACGCCCTTTTCCAGCCCGCCGACCAAAAGCCTCTCTTCCGCCCGCGATACTCCACCGTTTCGCAATTTAGTTGGTTGTTTTCAAGCACGTTGGTGATAAGATTCGCGCGGCGTGTTTTCGCTTCCCTTCCCACCCGGTCAACTTGAAAAGTCGTGGAGTTCGTCATGCGATATACACAACTTTTGCTCGCCGCTCCGTTAGTTCTACTCGGTTGCTCCGATGCCGGAGCGCAAAGCATCAGCCGGCAAGGTCCCGACGGCACACAGCGCATCACGCCCACCCCGCAAATCCTGAGGCCGCAAATTCAAGACCCGAATCTGGTGCACCTCGGCATCTATGACGAACGCCGCGACGCATGGCGCGCGCTCGCGCCGGTCAGGAATTTGCCGCCGTCGGCGCTGCGCGTCGTCGGTAGCGACAAAGGTCTCCACGTCGCGCTGTTCAACTATAAACAGAAGGAGAGACGCGAGAGCAGCCTCGCCTTTCAACTCCGACCGTTCGCGGACAAACAGGTCGTCGAGGTGAGCATCTTCGCAGTCGAGCAGGACGGACGACCCGTCGCGCCCACGCCGCTGTCAAACCCGCAGTCGATTGCGCTGAAACGACAGGGCGCGGTGCTGCCCTTCACGATGGCGATGAACAAGGGCGAGACGTTGACCTGCGAAATTCACTTCATGGTCAACGGTCGGGAGTTAGGAACGACGAGGATACGCATGGATCACGCCGGCATCGCATTCGCGCCGGAAGTGAAAACGGGCGGGAAGAAACCACAATGAAGTCCGTCTCCGGCAGAGTCGGCAGGCGTCGCGCGCGCGCGGGCGTCGCGGTGCATAAATGACGTTTGGGGCGACGACCAGAGTATCCTCGCACGTTGACAAGGCCGCGAGTGAGCAGTTAGAGTGCACGTTTTTCTGCTACCGGTTGAGGGGTGAACGTGCTGCGAGGCACAGGCGCGCCGGGTTGATTGGCTTCGATTTTTCCTCCCGTCGCGCTTCCCCATAGTTTTGAAAGGACGTGAAAAAAGTGAAACGTGTAGGCATTCTGGTTGGCCGCGAAAAGACTTTTCCCGAGGCGGTGATCGCGCGAGTTAATGAACAGGGCAATGGCGAAGTGGTCGCGGAGTTCGTCAATGTGGGCGGCGTGCGGCTCGATTGGGAGCGCAAGTACGATCTCATCATCGACCGCATCTCGCACGAAGTTCCCTTCTACAGAGGCTTTTTGAAGCGCGCCGCGCTCGAAGGCGCCATCGTCATCAACAACCCTTTCTGGTGGTCGGCTGACGACAAGTTTTTTAATTACGCATTGGCGACCAAACTCGGCGTCGCGATTCCCCGCACCGTGCTTTTGCCGCAACAGCAATACATGGAAGGCATCACGCCCGAATCGTTGCGCAACCTCGAATTCCCGCTCGACTGGCAGGGCATCGTCGATTACGTCGAGTTCCCCGCGATCATCAAACCGTTCGACGGCGGCGGCTGGAAAAACGTCTCGCGCGTCAACAACCTCGAAGAACTCTGGCAGGTTTACAACACGACGGGCACGCTCTGTATGACGCTTCAGGCGATGGTCAACTTCGACCAGTTTGTCCGCTGCTACTGCATCGGACAGGAAGAAGTGATGATTATGCCCTACGACCCGCGCCAGCCGTATCTGTCGGGCGAGCAGTACATCAATAACCCCGACTATCTCGCGCCGGAACTGGCCGAACGCGTCACGAACGACGTGCGGACGCTGTGCCGCGCGCTCGGCTACGACATCAACACGGTCGAGTTTGCCATCGAGAACGGCGTGCCTTACGCGATTGATTTTATGAACCCCGCGCCCGATGCCGAACTTGCGTCGGTCGGCGAGTTCTATCACAACTGGGTGACGGAGGCGGTTGTCCGCCTCGTCTTCAAGCGTCTCGCCGAACCGCAAGACACGCCGCATTACCGTTGGGACGCGCTTTTGAGCGGCGGCGGTTTGCCGCAGACGGGCGGGCAGGCTTTCGCCGCCGTCGCGTCGGCAGCCGAGCAGGCGGCGCGCTCCATTCTCCCCGAAAACGTCCGCGAAATTCCCGGCGACATCGTGGCCGGAGTCGGCGGGTTGATGAACGATGCGAGCGAAGTCGTCGCCGACATCATCGCATCGGTTGTCGACCCCCCCGCGCCAAAGGCCAAGACCGCAAAGCGCACGGCGGCAACCAAGTCAACCGCCAGGACGAACAGCACGGACACGTCTGAGCGCAAGTCGACCAAAAAGAGCGCTTCAACACGTCCCGGCAAATCGACGCCCGAAGTCTAACTCCCAACCGGCGCGCGTGGACGACCTCAACCCGCGCGCCGGTCTCTACTCCCCCCCTCCCGAACCGACGTTTCAAACGACAGGCTGCGGAGCGAGAAAAGGACGCGACGGCATCCGCGCCTCACCGCATTGCATCAAAGACGCCGGAGACCGCCCGTTCAACCACGATTTATTTGAAGGGATTATTTGATGAAGACGCACCAGCCTCTGATCTCGTTCTTCGTCGCCTCCGGCCTGCTGGCGGCGTCGTTGCTCTGTTTCAGCGCGGCGGCGGCGGCGCGACAGTCCGAGTTGCCGGAGAAATCGTTTGACCAATGGTCGAAGGACGAAGCCATCCGGTTGCTGACAAATTCACCCTGGGCGCAGACGAAGGAAGAGCGACGACCCGCGCCCGATGCCCGCTCGCGCACCGTCGCCGGACAGAACATCAACGGCGTCGAAACGACCACCGCCGACCGGCGCGCGAATCTGGGCGGCGCAAACATCCCGCTCGATTTGAAGTACACGCTGCGCCTGCGTTCGGCGATCCCGCTCCGGCGGGCGACGCTCCGTCTCAAACAACTCGACGCGAAATACGACCGGATGAACCAGAAGGCGCGGGCGGAGTTCGACGCCAAGAATAAGGGCGTGTTGGAGTGTCCGGCGTGCGCGCAGAACTACGTCATCACGATGAGCGCGAAGTCCGAGAACTACCCGTACATCGACCCGGTTTACGAAGTTCTCAAGACGGCGTCGCAGCCCGCCATCAAACCCTACATCTACATCACCAACGACCGGGGCGAGCGGCGCGAACTGATCCACTTCACCCCGCCCAGAGCCGCGGGCGACGAGGCGTATTTCTTCTTCCCGCGCTTCGACCAGACGGGCGACCGCCCATTTATTCTTCCCTCTGACAAGCGGTTCCGCTTCCACCTGAGCGACGGCTCGGCGGGTTCGCTCGTCAACTTCGAGTTCGACGTTTCGCAACTCCTGCTCGACGGTCAAGTCGCGTTTTAACGGTCACGAAAGTTATAGCGGTTTGCAATTGGGTGAGTGCCGGGAGCGCCAGCCTCCCGCTGGCAAGCGTGCTCGGAGCACGTTCAATGGTTCGCGTTCTCCGAACGCTCAATGCGAGCGGGACGCTCGCGCTCCCAGGCGATGCCGCTCTTTCATGTGCTACATGCAATTGCAACTTGCTATAAACGGCGGAAGGGAGATGTCTAAGAGCAAATTCTTCGACTTCTCCCTTTTTTTTGCCCGGCTGCGCGTCGTTGCCCCGCCCATCCAGTTTAGTTTTACTGTATCGAGAAAACCCGGCGAAAGAGGTTAACCATGTCGGCGAAGGCCGCGTCGGTCGCTTCCGGGTCGTAGCGTGCGCCTTCGTCGCGCATGAAGGCGTGCTCGGCGGGATAGAGTTTGATGGAGAAGTTGCTGCCGGAAGCGTCGAGCGCGGATTCGATGCGGGCGCGGGCGTCTTCCGGGACGTGCGGGTCAGACGTGCCGAAGACGAGGAGCAGTTCGCCGCGAATCTCGGAGGCGCGGGCGAGCGAGCCGGCGTCGGCGTCGCTGCCGAGTTTCCCGTTGTGGATGCCCGTCCCATAGAAGCAGACGGTGGCGCGCACGTCCGTTTGCAACGCGGCGCGAAAGGCGAGGTGGCCGCCGATGCAGAATCCGGCGGCGGCGAGTTTGTTTTTGGCAACGCGCGGATGTGCGGCGAGATAGTCGAGCGTGGCGCGACAGTCGGCGTCGAAATCCGCGACCGAAGTGCGCGCGGCATCTTCCAGACCTTGCGTGCGTCCCGCGTCGTCGAACGGAATCGCGGTTCCGGCGGGTTCGAGGCGATGATAAATCTCCGGCGCGGCGACGACGAAACCGTAGCCCGCCAGTCGCACGCACGCGCGCAGCATCGGACCCGTCAGTTGAAAAATATCCGAGTAGCAGATGATCCCCGGAAACTCACCGGCGGCTTTTGGATGCGCGACGAATAGTCGCATCGGACTCTTCTCTGCCGGGATGTCTACGTAATCGGTCGTGACGATCATCGTCGAAATTCCTCCGTTGAGAAACTGCGGGCAAAACAGACGGGGCACCGAACCTTGATTCGATGCCCCGCGGAAAAGACGATTGCCTTAGCCTGCGCGTTTAGAAGTCGACGCGGAGGCCGAGTTGCATCGTGAAAGGCAGGCCGACGGGCGGGCCGAAGCCGGGACCGTAGAGCGCGACGGGTTGGAGGAAGAGTCCTGAATTAGCCGCGCTCAGGCCGAGACGACCGCCGTAGGAAAGATTCTCGGTGTTGAAGAGGTTGAAGAAGTTGGCGTAGCCTTTGAGCTTCACCCGTTCGCCGAGGTTGAAGCCCTTGGTGACGCGCATGTCGACATTGAAGTAGCGTCCGCTGCGTTCTTCGATGGTGCCGTCGGGGTTGACGATAAAGCCGCTGCGCTGCGTGTTCACCTGAAGTTGACGGCAACCGAGCGCGAACGTCCCCGCCGGAAGCGGTGTGCCCGCGACCTGCGCTTGAAGCACAGCGCGCGGGTCGATGCCCTGACAGATGCGGTCAACGGTCGAGCGGCCATCGCCGTCGATGTCGAGACCGGTGTTGACCGCGTAGGGGCGCGAACTCGCCAGTTGGAGAATCGGCGCAAACTGGAAGCCGTACGGGGCTTCAAAAACGCCGCTGGCAACGATGCGATGACGTTCGTCGATGCGCGTCGGGCCGAACTCCTCCGGGTTGAACTGATTTTCCGGGGTGATCGCGATGCCGTTGCCGCTGTAGGAAGCGACCGGTTGCCCGCCCCACGAACGCGAACTCGAAAGCACGTAGCTCGCCATCAACTGCGAACGGCGCGTCCGGCGGCGAAGCGTCGTCGTCCAACTGTCAAAGAGCGAACGGTTGGTCGAGGTGAACAGGTTGATCTGTTCGAGACGACCCGCGCCGAGTCCGGCCTGCGCGAACGCAGAGTCGAAGTAACGCGTGTTGGCGCCGCGCACGCAGAGCGCCGAAGCGGGCGTCGAGCCGGGGAAGCGTGAATCGCAAACTTCGCGGATGCGCGGGTTGATGTTCTGGACGCGATTCTCGTGCGTGCCAAGCGTGTGCACGAAGTCGCTTGAGAGCACGTATTTGCTCGACAGGCTGGTCTCGAACCCGATTGAGAACTTCTGGACGTACGGGTCTTTGACGGTCGGGTCGTTGATGCGCCCGAAGCCGCCGAACTCAAGCTCGGTGTTCGATGCTGAAGCCGAAGGAGTCGGCAGCGGATCGACGCCGAAGCGGAAGTTCGCCAACTGGCCGATGCCGACATCGTCGTTGACGAGTTGGAGCAGCGTCTGGTAGATGGTCGGGTTGCTCTGCTGCAACGAGAACAGCGTGAGATTCTGGAAGAGCTGGTCGTAGAAGATGCCGTAACCGCCGCGAATCACCGTCTTGCCGCTGCCGGTCGGGTCGTAGGCGAACCCGACGCGCGGTTGAAACTCGGTGTAGCTCGGCGTCCGGCGCGAGAGCGCGTTGGCGTCGCTCGTGAGAGCCTGCGCACGCGGTTCGTTGAGTTGTTGAAGCAGCCGGATGGTGCGATTGTTGGTCTGGTCGACCAGCAATTTGATGTTGGCGTCCCAGCGCAGTCCGAGATTGAGCGTCAGGCGCGGCGTGACCTTGTAATCATCCTGGACGTAGAACGCGAGTTGATGAAAGGGTTCCTGATCGGTGCTGCCGTCGCCGCCGCTAAAGGAGATCGACGAGACCGCGCCGGGCGTGGCGAATCCGTTCGGATAGCGCGTCCTGTTGCTGAGAATCTCGCGCGGGTTGTCGAAGAAGGTGATGGCGTAGCCGTTCGCGCCGAACAGGAAGAAGCCGCCGAGTTCGGTCTTGATGTAGTTGACGCCGAATTTCAGGCTGTGACTGTTCAACTGCATCGAGATGTCGTCGCGAAATTGAAATTTGCGCTGCGTCGTCTGCTGCGGGACGTTGACGTTCGCGCCCGTCTGCACCGAGGGGAACGTGATGTTCGGCAGGTCGGAGACGGCGAGAATCGCGTTGTTAAAATCCTGGAAGTGGAACGAGAACTGGTTCAGCACGGTCGGGCTGAAGGTGTAGCTGTGATTGACGAGGAAGCTGTAGAGCTTGTTATTATTCGTGTTGCCGCCCGACAGGTCGGATGGCAGCGACGGGTCGAACTGGTCGTTCGGCGAGTCGTTGCGCTGGTGCGAGAAGCGATAGAACATCGTCTGCTTCTCGCTGATGCGGTGGTCGAACTTCAAAGTCAACAAGGTGTCGTTGTAGGGCGTCGGAATCACCGGGACGGCGCTCGCGCCCGGAATGGCCTGAATTTCGGGCAACAACGCGGGGTTGATCAACAGGTTCTGCCGCTCGCGGAAACGCTCGAGCGCGCCGAAGAAAAAGAGTTTGTCGCGCACGATGCGACCGCCGAGCGAACCGCCGAACTCCTGGCGGTCGAACGAAGACTTTTCGGCGTTGCCCTGCTTCTCAAAGAAGTCTTTGGCGCGCAGCGATTCGTTGCGGAAGTTGAAGAAGCCGGAGCCGTGAAACTCGTTCGAGCCTGATTTGGAGATGACGTTGATGACGCCGCCAACGGCGCGGCCTGATTCCGCCGTCCACCGATGCTGCAAGACCTGAAATTCCTGGATCGACTCGTAGGCGAAATTCTGTAGCAAACTGCCGACAACGTTGTCTTTGTTGTCGCCGCCATCGACGTTGACATCGAGTTGGCGTCCGTCGCCGCCGTTCATCGCGATGTTGCCGACGCGGGTTTTGGTCGGGTCAAAATTTCCCACGGGGCGCGCTTCCGGCATGATTACGGAGAGGCTCGCGAACGTCCGGTTGAGCAGCGGAAGGTTCTGCACCTGCACGGGGGTGACGACGCCGCCGAGTTGGGAACTGGTGGTTTCGACCAGCGTCGCATCAGAGGCGACTTCGACGGTTTCGGTAATCTGTCCCGGCTTGAGATCGAAGTTCAACGTCTGCCGCGCGCCGACGTTCAACTCCTGATCCTTGAGCAGCGCCTTGCTGAAATTTCCGGCTTCGACCGTAATCTCGTAGCGACCGGGGGGAAGTTGGGTGATGGTGTACTCGCCGCCTTCGTCGGTCGTCGCGGTACGGGTCAGGTCGGTGGCCGTGTTGCGCGCCGTGATGGTCGCGCTCGGCACCGCCGCGCCTTGCTGGTCAAGCACGCGTCCCGTGATGTCGGCGGTCGTGACCTGCGCGAACACGGGCAGCGCGAGTGCGAAGCTCACGAGCCAAAAGGCCATGAGTTTTCGCAGGTTGGCTTTTTTCATAAAGTTCATGTGGCTAACACCTCCAGAGAGTGTTGTGGCAGAGGAGTTATTGAAAGACTAGAGCGTTCTGAAGAACCTGATTTTTTACGCAACCGACGTTCCGTTTCTCCGAAATCGACGCTCCACCGGTTTATTCGGCTGAAAAATGCTTGATGACTTAGGAGTTGATCGTTCTGGCGCGGTCGATTCATCCGAAATTCTGAATGGCATATTAAATTTTGGTTATTCCGAGCGGTCGAAGGCGGCAACTCAACACCCGCACCGAAGACGCCGGGCGGCGCGGACGATGAAGCAGTTTCTTCACAGCCGCGTGCTTTTTCGGCGAAGACCGGCGCGGTATCATTCCGGTTCAGACGATTAAGCGATGCGCGTTTTCTACACTCCACGTTATTACGCCGATATCGGCGAAGGCCACGTTTTCCCGATTCGCAAATTTGAATTGGTGCGCGACCGGCTGCTCCGCGAAGGAACGCTCGCGCCCGCGCATCTCGTCGAGCCGCAGCCCGCGCCCGTCGCCGACGTGCTGCTCGTCCACACCGATGATTACGTGACGCGGCTGCGCGCCGGGGCATTGACGCCGCGCGAAATCAGGCGGCTCGGGTTGCCGTGGTC
>JBGTHJ010000356.1:0-4923 GCA_041746175.1 Pyrinomonadaceae bacterium | reverse complement strand
GTAATTCATTTGGTCAAAAACCTCAGCTTTTCGGGGCTTTCGCCCCCCACTAAGCTGAGACTAAAAGGGAATTTTTCAAGCACTCGGCAGAATTAGCTAAAACGCTGAGAAAAAGCGACTTAGAATTACGCGCACTCTTCAAATAAGTAATACAAGTATAGATGCCGACCGCCAGCTAATAAAATCTTACGTGTGCGATCTTACATTTGTAACTCTCGCAGCGACTAAGCCTCGCGCAATTTTTCAAAGGTAGAAAGGCAGTGAGCGGGCAATGGCCGATGTGAAGAGGAAAGTCGGCGTGTGGGATGATAGATAGCAGACGAGAACTTGTCATTGAGATAGGACTCCCATGAGATTTACCCGACTGCGCTTAGAAAAATGGCGTAACTTTCTGAATGTTGACATTAGCCTTCAGCGTCGGGCTTTTCTTGTTGGACCAAATGCTTCCGGTAAATCAAATTTGCTCGATGCGTTTCGATTCCTCCGCGATATAGCGGATGCACAAGGAGGATTTCAGCAGGCTGTTAATTCACGCGGCGGCGTTTCACAAATACGATCTCTACATGCGAGAAGGTATCCAAACATCGTAGTCGAAGTCGAAGCGCAGTTGAATTCAGATCCAGTCTGGGGTTATCGCTTGGAGTTTAGCCAAGACAATTTACGCCGTCCAATAATAAAAAAAGAGATCGTCCGACGAGGCCAAGAGATTATTCTTAACCGTCCGGATAAGGATGACGAGGACGACTCTGACCGTCTTACACAAACACACCTCGAACAGGTAAATGCAAACAAAAAATTTCGGAATCTCGCAGAATTCTTCTCTCAAGTGCGTTACCTCCACATTGTGCCGCAACTCGTCCGCGAACCTGAGAGGTCTGTCGGAAAAGTAAGTGACCCTTTTGGGGGAGACTTCTTGGAACAACTTGCAAGAACACAAAGAGCAAATAGCCAGGTCTTTGGTTCACGCTTGCGGCGTATAAAAGATGCTTTGGGAGTGGCTGTTCCTCAGCTTAAAGGGTTAGTGTTGGAAAGAGACGAACGTGGAATCGCCCATCTGAAGGGGCGCTATAGCCACTGGCGGCCTAATGCCGGATGGCAAACTGAGGGACAGTTCTCTGATGGCACATTAAGGCTCTTAGGTCTTCTCTGGGCATTCTTAGACGGCACAGCCCCGCTACTCCTAGAAGAACCCGAACTCTCATTACATTCGGGGGTGGTGCGACACATACCTCAGATGATGGCACGTATTGGGCGGAAAACAGGCAGACAGATTTTGATGAGCACCCATTCTGCCGACCTCCTTTCGGATGAAGGTATTGCGCCGGAAGAAGTACTTTTACTCGTGCCCTCAAATGAGGACACGAATGTTGAAATAGCTGTCGATAATGAGCAGATTCGCGCGCTGCTCGAGGGTGGAGCATCAATTGGGGAGGCAGTTATTCCACGAACAGCACCTCGACATGCACAACAGCTTGCCATGTTTGGAGAGTGATAGTGCCTCCAGCTATCTTTACTGTTGCTGCGGAGGGTGATGTAGATGCAAGAATATGCCAGCGTATTCTTGAGTTCGTTGGCCTTTCATCAGGGCCAATCTATGTGCAAAGGGGCAACGGAAATTTAGACCAAAAGTTACTGGCCTACAACAACGCCGCGCGCTTCGCTCATTGGCTGGTTCTGAGGGATCTTGATTATGACGCCGAATGTGCTCCTAACTTAATAAGGGATTTGATTCCAGTGCCCGCCCCGTATATGGTTCTTCGCCTGACAGTTCGGAGCGCTGAGGCGTGGTTGCTGGCTGATCGCGAACGGATCAGGCGCTTTTTGGGAGTTCCTGAAGCGATTGTGCCGATAAAGCCCGACGACGAGGATCATCCTAAAACCACGTTGGTAAACTTGGCCCGGCGCTCTGGCCGGAGGAGCGTACGTGAAGATATGGTGCCGGGAAAAGGCCATTCAAGCTCGGTTGGTGCGGGATACACAGCGCGGGTTACAGAGTTCGCCATGTTGCATTGGCGTCCCGATGTCGCGGCAGAGCAAAGTGATAGCTTGTCACGATGTATAAAGGCTCTGCAAGAACTCAACTGATTCTCATACGTAATCGTGTGCGCAAATACTCCATTCACCGTAAGTCAGGGTTACCACCGTTACATCCTTTAAACTTGCCGGCGCGCGCGCGTATGTCGTCCGCCGCCGAGCGTGCCGGGTCGTCTTCTTCCTCTTCAAAGTGTCGCTCATGGAGAAGTCAGAGATACGTCGCATCGGCGTTTTGTTGAAGCCGAATCATCCGGAGGCGGTGCAGACGTTGTGCCGTCTGGTCGAGTGGCTCGGCGAGCGCGGCATCACGCCGGTCGTCGGGCCGCGCGTCGAAGAGTTGAACATCAAGAACCAGACGGGCTGTCTGATCGAGATGGTCGAGCACGAAGAGATGGCTGAGAGCGTCGATATGATCGTCGTGCTTGGCGGCGACGGGACGATGATCGCGACGGCGCGGATGCTCGGCGACCACGAACGTCCGGTGCTCGGCATCAACTACGGGACGCTCGGATACCTCGCCGAGTTTCGCGTCGAAGAGATGCTGCCGGCGCTCGAAAGCATCCTCGAAGGTCGCTACGAACTCGACCGCCGGATGATGGTCTCGGCGCGGCTCTATCGCGGCGACGAACCGCAGGCGCACGTCCGCGTGCTCAACGATGTGGTCATCAGCAAGTCGGCGCTGGCGCGCATCATCGAGATCGACACGCGCCTCAACGACCAGTTCGTCAACCGCTTTCGCGCCGACGGCCTGATTATTTCGACGCCGACCGGTTCGACCGCCTACAACCTTTCCGCCGGGGGGCCGATCATTTATCCTTCGATGAACGCGGTCGTGATTACGCCGATCTGTCCGCACACGCTCTCGAACCGTCCCATCGTCGTACCGGACGACCTGAAAATCGAGCTTGTTTTGAAGACGCCGAAAGAGGAGGTGGCCTTGACGCTCGACGGGCAGGTCGGCATCCGGCTCGAAGTCGAAGACCGCGTCGTCATCACCAAAAGCCGCACGACCTTCAACCTGATGCAGCCGATCAATCGAAACTACTTTGAAGTTTTGCGCGGCAAACTGCGTTGGGGCGGGTGAAGGGCGAAAGGCCGCAACAGGATGAGGCAGAGTTCCAGCCGCGCGGGGCTTTGAGCGCAAATTTTGCCGATGCACACCGAGGAATAAATGGCTAATCGAAACGACGAAGAGGAAGCGATGAAACCGTCTCTGCCGCGCGATGCTTACGAGCGCGAGCAGATGACCGACCTCAAGGACATAACGCCCGACCGCCCGCGCGGGATACCGCTACACACGCGCATCCTGATCGGGTTGGCGGTCGGCGTCGTCGCGGGCGTCGCGGTCAACAGCGTGTTCGGCGGCGAGCATCCGCGCGTCGCGTGGGTCGTCACCAACATTACCGAGCCGATTGGTCAACTCTTTCTCCGGCTGCTGTTGATGGTCGTCGTGCCGCTGGTTTTTTCGTCGCTGGTGGTCGGCGTCGCCGGCATCGGCGACATCCGCAAACTCGGGCGCGTCGGGTTGAAGTCGTTCGCGTACACGATCGTCATCTCGGCGATTTCGGTCGTCATCGGCCTGACGTTGGCGAACACGATCAAGCCGGGCAAGCGCATCGACGAAGCGACGGCGCGCGGACTCGAAGAGCGTTACGGCTCGGACGCGACCAAGCGTGTCGCGGATGCGACCAAGACGGGGACGAGCGATTCGGCTCTGATGCAGGTGGTCAAGACCATCGTGCCGTCGAATCCGGTGGCGGCGGTCGCGAGCGAGACGCCGAACATGCTGCACCTGATGTTCTTCGCGGTGCTGCTCGGCGTCGCCGCGACGCTGATCCCGACCGACGTGTCGGGGCCGCTGCTGAGGGGGCTGCAAGCCCTCTTTGAAATCGCGGCCAAGATCATCGACATCATCATGAAGATCGCGCCGTTCGCGGTCGCGTGCCTGCTTTTCAACAACACCGCGCGGTTCGGTCTCGACCTGCTCGGCGCGCTCGCGTGGTTCATGCTGACCGTGCTCGGCGGGCTCGCGCTCCACATGTTCGGCGTCTACTCGCTCTCGATTTACTTCCTCTCGCGCATCTCGCCGCTCGAATTTTTCCGGCGCATCAAGACCGTCATGCTGACCGCGTTCTCGACCTCTTCGTCGAACGCGACGCTGCCGACTGCGCTCCGCGTCTCGGAGGAAAACCTCGGCGTGCCGCGCGAGATAAACAGCTTCGTGCTGACCGTCGGCGCCACCGCCAACCAGAACGGGACGGCCCTCTACGAAGGCGTCACCGTGCTCTTTCTCGCCCAACTCGCCAACGTCGATTTGTCGCTTCCGCAGCAACTCGGCATCGCCTACTTCGCGATTCTCGGCGGCATCGGCACGGCGGGCGTTCCCTCCGGTTCGATTCCGTTTATCATCGTCATGCTCGCGACCTACAACATCAACCCCGCGCTGATCGCGATCATCCTCGGCGTTGATCGCATCCTCGACATGTGCCGCACGACCTTGAACGTCGCGGGCGACATCACGGCGGCGACTTACGTCGCGCGCTCGGAAGGCTACACACTTTTGCAGCCGCACGTTCCTGAACTCGAACGACTCGGCATCGTCCAGGGCGGGCCGGCGAGCCACGAAGTAATCGACTGAACCCGGCACACTCGCCCGCTTCAACATCGAATCGCCAGCCAGCGCGCTTCTCCGCCCGGAGACGAAATGCGAAAGGCGCAAAGAGAGCGTCAACGTGGGTAGTGGGTCAGTTATAGCAAGTTGCAATTGCATGTAGCACATGAAAGAGCGGCATCGCCCGGGAGCGCGAGCGTCCCGCTCGCATTGAGCGTTCGGAGAACGCGAACCATTGAACGTGCTCCGAGGACGCTTGCCAGCGGGACGCTGGCGCT
>JBGTHJ010000355.1:0-16104 GCA_041746175.1 Pyrinomonadaceae bacterium | reverse complement strand
CCCGCCGCCGAGACGCACGCCGAAGACGTTGAGCGCGGCGACGAACACCACCGCGCCGACGCCGACCGCTTTCGCGGCGAGCGGCGAGAGCGGCACGACGTATCCGGCGTAGCTCGCCAGACCGACCGCGAACGCGGCGGTCAATCCGGGGTCGAGTACGAGCAGCGCCATCCAGCCGTAGAGAAAAGCGATCCCGCCGCCGTAAGCCTCGCGCAGATAGACATAGCCGCCGCCCGCGACCGGCAGACGCGACGCCAGTTCGCCGTAGCAGAGCGCGCCGCACAACGCCATCGCGCCCATCAACAGCCATACTACGAGCAACCACAACGGCGAACCGAGCGAGCGCGCCATCCCGGCGGGCGTCAGAAAGATGCCGACCGCGATGACCTCGCCGACGACGAGCGCGGTCGCCGTGCGTAGACCGAGACGGCGTTCGAGTTGGTCGCCCGCGTCTTGTTTCTCTTGGGATTTTGATGTCATGAATCGAAAGCAGAAATGAGCCGCGAATTGATTGAATCCCTCTTTTATCCGCGTTCATCCGCGCTAATTCGCGGCAGTTTTTGACGTTGATTTGAGCGGACTCTAAAAAGTAAATCTCGCGGCGAACTGAAACGCGCGCGGGCCGCCTGAGCCGAAGACGCCCCCGGCGGTCGTCACCGGACGCCCGAAATTCTGCGAGCCGAGGACGTTGCCGAAGCCCGAATAGTTGACGTTCGAGACGCCGAGCACGTTCTTCACATTGAAGAGATTGAAGACCTCGACGATGGGTTCGAGCGCGACCGTCTCGCCGAAGCGGAACAGGCGCGAGGCGCGCACGTCGAGCGAACTGAAGTTGTCGCTGAAGCGCGCATCGGCGGGCGCGAGCGGGAGCGGTTGACCGCCCACGCCGCCCGCCGCGTTAAGCTCCGTGATGAAGGCGTTCAACTCCGCCGCGTTGCGAAACAGCCGACCGCCCGCGTTGCGTTGGAGCGAGGGGATGCGCGTGCTGGCGTCAGGCAGAAGAATGTCGAGGGGCACGCCGGAGGCAAGCGTCAGGATGGGCGCGAGGCGGAAGTCGGCGGGGAGGTCGAACGCTCCGGCGAAGGTGAAGCGATGGCGCTGGTCGTTCGGCGTCGGGCCGTATTCGAGTTGCAGATTCGCGGGATTGACGGGGCCGTTCGAGAAGGGAATCTGGTCGTCGTTGGCGTAGTTGAACGCCTTCGCGAGCGTGTAAGAGGCGCGGAAACGATAGCGATTGCTGAAACGCTTTTCGAGGCTCGCGAGCAGCGCGTCGTATTTGAATTTCGCGCTCGATTCGAGATTGACCACACGGTCGGGGCCGCCGACAACAAGGTTGAAGACGACGCCGATGGTGCGACTGATGAGAAAGTGCGTACCGAAGTTGTGCACGTAGTCGGCCTTCAAAACGAAGTCGCGCCCGAACTCCTGCTGGACGCCCAAGTTGAACTGCTGCACCATCGGACTTTGGATGTCGTTGTCGATGATGTTGATGCCGGATGCGCCCGCGCCGGGAAGGATGAAGCCCGTGAAGGGGTTCGAGAACGAAGGCGCGAAGGGCGGAAACTGACCCGTCGCGGGGTCGAGGAAGAAGGTGTTTCCGGCGCGGACTTCGACGGGCAGCGCGCGACCGTCAAGCCCGCGTTCGAGCGATTGAATCTGCAAGACGATGCGGTCGTAGTAAATTCCGTAGCCGCCGTGAATGCTCCGGTCGCCGTTGCGGTTCGCGTAGTTGAAGCCGACGCGCGGCGCAAAATTGTTGGTGTCGCGCCCGCGCGTGCCGCTCAGAAATGGCAGGATGAGCGGGTTGAGTTCGTCGGTTCGACTGAGGTTGTTCACGTCGGTGTCGAGTTCGTAGCGCAGTCCGAGATTGAGCGTGAGTTGGGGCGTCGCGCGCCAGTCGTCTTGAACGAAGAAGGCGAAATGGTAGTTGTCGGCGTCGGGGATTAGGAGCGGGCGTTGGGGTACGCCGCTGCGGAGCGTGATGGCGAAAAGGAGGTCGTCGTCGTCGATGCGCCCGTCGCCGTTGTGGTCGAAGTTTGGGAAGTCTTCGACGAACTCGATGCGGCCTTGCTGGAAGACTTCAAGATTGAAATCCGCATCGACGCGTTGCACCTCGCCGCCGAAACGGAGCGTGTGCGCGCCCGCGACGTGCGAAAAAGTGTCGCTGAGTTGGATGCGATTCTGGCGCGTCTGCTGCGGCACGCGAAACGATGCGCCGTCCTGCAAACTCGGAAAGGTCAACTGCGGCGCGACCGCGAGCGGTACGGTGCGGTTGAAGAAATTGTTGACGCTGAAACGAAAATCGTTGACCGAGCGGGGCGAGACGACGCGCGTCCAGTTCGCGAGAAAAGATTGGTAGTTGTTGCGCGCGGACTGTCGCTGCGAAGCCGACCCGATTTCACGAATCAGCGTGCTCGCCGTCACGTCTTCGGCGCGCTCAATCGAGTAACGAAAGCCGAGGCGGTCGCGGTCGTTGGGCGACCAGTCGAGACGCGCGTTGCCGAGCAGGTCGTCGAGCGGCGCGACGGCGAAGCCGCGTCGAATCGTGCGCGAAGCCGCGTCGCGTTCGCCGACGAGCACCGCGCCGTCCTGATTGCGATATTCAAACGCGCCGAAAAACCACGCCTTGTCTTTTCGGATGGGGCCGCCGAAGGTAAACGAATATTGCTGGCGGTCGAAGGGCGGTTCGTCGTTGCGGCGGTCGAAGGTCGCGGGCAAACCCTGAAACCTGCGGTCGCGCCAGAAGACCGAAGCCGAGCCGTGGAAATCGTTCGTCCCCTGTTTGGTCACGACGTTGATGACCGAAGAAGCCGAGCGACCGAGTTCGGCGGAGAAACGATTCGTCGCGATTTGAAATTCCTGCACCGCGTCCTGCGAGATGTTGAGGAGCGCGCCGCCCACCACGTCGTCGTTGTTGTCCGTGCCGTCAACCGTGATGTTGCCGCCGCGTCCGAGTTGACCCGCCGACGAAACAAGGACGGTGTTGGTTTTGGTCGGGTCGAAATTGGGCGCGGGCGCGTTGCCGGGGATGAGCAGCGCGAGTTCGAGGAAGTTGCGCCCGTTGAGCGGCAGATTCACAATCTCGCGCGATTCGACGACGCCATCGACTTTCGACGAGTTAGTATCTATCAGCGGCGCGTAACCCGTGAGGTCTACGATAACCGACTCCCTGACGCCGATTTCGAGCGGCGCATCGAGCGTCACGCTCTGGCCGACTTGCAACACGACGGGCGTCTGGGAAACTCTGGTCGTGAATCCGGTCGCGCGAATCTGCACCTCGTAGTCGCCGGGAGGGAGATTCGTCAGAACATAAAAGCCTTCGTCATTGGTCGTCGCCTCGCGTTGGAGTCCGGTCGCCTTGCGGGTCGCGGTAACCTCTGCGCCGGGAATAACCGCGCCCGCCGGGTCGGTGACGCGCCCCGCGAGTGTCGCGGTGGCGGATTGTTGCGCGAGGGTTTTGGGGGAGGCATAGACAACGCAGAGCGCGACGAGGCACACCGCGAGCGTCGCAATTTTTTTTATCGACAAGGGGAAACGTCCTTTTCAAGTTCGATGATTTCAAACACGGAAACCCCGGTGAGATATGCGTCACATCCTAGGTTGAAACGCGCGTAAACTCAAGGCGTACGTTGCCGCCGGAAATGCGCCGCGCGACGGGTCGTGTCACCGCGAAAAGCTGCGCGCGGCGCGGGGCTTTTCGCGCATCGCGCGCGGTTCGGGTCTTCACTTGTCGCGGCGGTGTGACTTACAATCGCGACGAAGAAACGTCGCATTCCAAATTTGAAGCCGACTGGAAAGATTAAAAACCATGCGCGTCACCATCGGGCAAATCAACACTACGAACGGCGATTACGAAGGCAACACCGCGCGTATTCTGCGCGTCATCGAACAGGCGAAGCGCGACGCTTCCGATCTGGTCGTGTTGCCAGAGGTGGCCGTGCAGGGCTACACCTCGCTCGACTGGTTTCTCGACCGCGACGTGGTCGAAACCGTGCTCCAACCTCTTGAGCGCATCATCCCGGCAACCAAAGGGCTGACCGCAGTCGTCGGCACGGTGCGCCCGACGGGACAGGCGGCGGGGCGCAAACTCTACAACTCGGCGGCGGTGATTCGCGACGGCAAGCTGCTCGGCTTTGCCGACAAGACGCTCCTGCCCGAATACGACGTGTTCGACGACCCGCGCTATTTCGAGTCGGCCAGCGAGCGACAACTTTTCCCCGTCGGCGATGAGCGGCTCGGCGTCGCGGTCTGCGAAGACTTCTGGAACGACAAGACCTTCTGGCGTGAACGTCTCTACGCGCATGACCCGACCGATGAGTTGATCGAATTGGGCGCGACCATCCTCGTCTCGCCCAACGCTTCGCCCTTCAACAAGGATAAGATGGGGCAGCGGTGTTCGATGGTGCGTCATCGCTCGAAGGCCGCCGGGGTGCCGGTCGTCTACGTCAACCTGGTCGGCGGCAACGACGGCATCATCTTCGACGGCGCGAGCCTCGTCACAGACCGTCGCGGCGAAGTCATTCTGCAAGCCCCGCCGTTTGAAGAGTTCACGGGGACGGTCGATCTCGAATGCGGCGTGCGCACCGACCGCTGTCTGCCCGGCGACGACATCGACACCGTGCACGCCGCGCTCGTGCTCGGCATCCGCGACTACGCGCACAAGAACCGTTTCGAGCGCGCCGTGCTCGGTCTCTCGGGCGGCATCGATTCGGCGGTCGTCGCCGCGCTCGCGTGCGAAGCCCTCGGCTCGAACAACGTGCTGTCGGTGATGATGCCGTCGCCGTACTCTTCGCGCGGCAGCATCGACGATTCGGTCGCGCTCGGACGAAACCTCGGAATGCCGACGCGAGAGCACCCCATCACGGCGACCTTCGAGGCGTTGACCAAAGAACTCGATCTGACCAAACCGGCGCGCGGCGGCCAGTCGCTCGCGGCGGAAAACTTACAGTCGCGTCTGCGCGGCAACATCCTGATGACCATCTCGAACGCCGAAGGGCGTCTGCTGCTTTCAACCGGCAACAAGTCGGAACTCGCGCTCGGCTACTGCACGCTCTACGGCGACACCAACGGCGGCCTCGCCGTGCTCGGCGACCTCTTGAAGACCGAAGTTTACGCGCTCGCGCGCAACTATAACCGGAGCAGCGAAATCATCCCGCAGGCGATTATCGACAAGCGACCGTCCGCCGAACTCGCGCCCGACCAGTTCGACGACCAGAGCCTGCCGCCCTACGACCGCCTCGACCCCATCCTCGAACTCTACTTCGAGAAGAAGGCGACGCCCGAAGAGATCGTCGCCGCCGGAAACGACCGCGCGCTCGTCTACGACATCCTGAACCGCGTCGAATCATCGGCCAACGAGTTCAAGCGACGCCAACTGCCGCCGACGCTCATCATCTCGCGCAACGCCATCGGCATCGGTCGCCGCCGACCCGTCACGCACCGCTTCCGTCGGCAACCGCCGCACGCCGACGAGCGCGTCGCTTCGTCGCCCGCGAAGTAGCCCGCTGCGACGACAAACAGCACGCCGCCCGTCCGAGAAATCCCGACCGTGTTGGACAAAAAACGCGCCCGCCTCCTGTTCGCTTCGCTCGTCGTGACGTTTGTCGCGACGCGCATCGCGCTCCACCTCGCGCCCGATTCCGACTTCAACGTCGGCGCCTACAACATCCATCATCTCTTCACAGGACTGCTTCTCATCACCTTCTGCGGCATCCCGCTCGTGCTCTTCAAACACGCGAGTCGAGTGCTCGATGTGTTGACCATCGGCTTCGGCGCAGGACTCGCGCTCGCGCTCGACGAGTGGGTCTATCTCATCGCGACCGACGGCACGAATGCTTCTTACCTCTTGCCCGTCTCCTTCTGGGGCGGCGTCGTGCTGGTCGGACTCGCCGCGCTCTACGTGCTCGCGCTCTATCTGTTCAACAGAAGATGACGACGATGAAGCATCGAACCCGGCACCCGCGCGCAGAGAGATACCGGAAGACCGTTTTCAAAACAAGCCTCCATCGGCTCGTCTCTCACTCGGCGCTCACCTCTCCTTTTTCACGTTGCGGCGAGAGCGTGCGTCAACGGTTTCGACTTTTTCGAGGAGGTCGCGGCGGTCGGCGATGTGTTGGAATTTGACTACAGTAGATCTTTCTCTATTGTCAGCACGGCATGAAGATGCTGATTCAACGTCGGGCTTTTGGCAGCCAAACTGCTCTACGCGATGGAGACGAGCGCGGGGCTATCGGGGGCGTCGGTGTGGCCGAGCGCGGCGTCGAGTTCGGCTTCGATGTCGCCGGTGGAGGTCGCGCCGGGCGCGAGACGTTTGAAGTCGAAGAGGTCTGTGTCGAGCAGGTGCGAGGGCGCGACGTTGCCGAGCGCGGTCATCATCGAACTGCGGATGTTCGGAATCTCGGTTTCGAGTTCGGCGATGAGCCGCTTGATGCGTGCGCGCTTGAGGTTGGGCTGCGAGCCGCAGAGGTCGCACGGGATGATCGGAAAATCTCTCGACGCCGCATATTCGGCGATGTCGCTTTCGCGGCTGTAGGCGAGCGGGCGAATCACCATGTTGCGCCCGTCGTCGGAGCGCAGGACGGGCGGCATCGCCTTGAGCGAGCCGACGAAGAAGAGGTTGAGTAGAAAGGTCGCGATGATGTCGTCGGCGTGATGGCCGAGCGCGATTTTGGTGCAGCCTTCCTCGACCGCCGTGTTGTAGAGGATGCCGCGACGCAGGCGCGAGCAGACCGCGCAGAACGTCTTGCCTTCGGGCACGAGCCGCTTGACGATCGAGTAGGTGTCGCGCTCGATGATGCGAAAGGGGACGCCGGCGGATTCGAGATAGCGCGGCAAAACGTCGGCGGGAAAATTGGGTTGCCGCTGGTCAAGATTGACGGCGAGGAGATCGAAGCGGACGGGCGCGCGTTGCTGCACGTCGAGCAGCAGATCGAGCAGCGTGTAACTGTCCTTGCCGCCCGAGAGACAAACCATGATGCGGTCGCCCTCCGCGATCATCCCGAAATCATTGATCGCCTCGCCCATCCCGCGCAGTAGTTTGGTTTTGACTTTGTGTTTTGTCATCATCGACCCAAAACCCTTTGCGCGCTCGCGCCCCCGCCCGTGCCCTAGTTCTTCGCGTCGAGGTTGTCGCGCAGGAAAGCGACGGTGCGTTGCCACGCATCGGCGGCGGCTTCGGGGTGGTAAACTTCCGGGCGTTCATCGTTGAAGAAGCCGTGGGCGGCGGCGTCGTAGATGTGGATGTCGGCCTGCTTGCCGAGCGCGCTAAGCCTCGCGTCCAACTGGCGCACCGATTCGGGCGTGACGAAATCATCCTTGCCCGCGTAGAGTCCGAGCACGGGCGCACGCAGGTTCTCTAAGTCAGGCTTGACCGACGGATGCCCGCCGTAGAACACGACGCACGCGCCAACCTGTTCGTTCTTCGTCGCGGCATAAAGCGATAGCGCGCCGCCCATGCAGAAGCCGACCGTCCCGACCTTCGCGGATGTGACGCTCTCATGATTCAAGAGATACTGAACCGCACCGCGCATATCCTTCTCGGTCTGGTCGATGTCCAACGCCATCATCAGCTTGCCCGCCTCGTCGGGCGAAGTCGTGCTGCGCCCGTGATAGAGGTCGGGCGCGAGCGCGACGAAGCCCTCGGCGGCGAAACGGTCGGCCACCGCTTTGATGTGCGGGACGAGTCCCCACCATTCCTGCAACACGACGACGCCCGCCCCGCTGCTGCTGCCCGCCGCCGGAATCGAGAGATACCCTCCGGTCGTGCCGCCGTTGCTCTTGAATTCAATCATCTTGTCTGTCATCAACATGCTCCTTTTGTACCGCGACGATAGACGACGAAAGCTTTCCGCTGGCCGCCCTCCGTCGTCGCTAATCTACCGGCGCGGTTCGTTCCGCCGCCGTTCCTCAACAGTCTCTCGACGGTTCATAAAGAATCATGTTTGACCGGGAACTGTCAAACGCCCGGCATCCCCGCCGCGACGAGACGTGTTTATAAGCCAAGTCTCGCGGATGAAAGCCGCGCTATTCGCGCTCCGGTTTAACGAGTTGTTAGGTGGCGGTGCACAGTCAATGCGATCTGATTTTATGCGTCAATACCCAGAATCAGCACGGGAACATCTATATCTGCGACCCCGCGACTCTCTAAATCCCAAACGAACTGCTCGAAGTAAGAAACACCAGAAGACATCTCAAGCGCAAGCGCTTTTACCGGAACGATTTCTATTCCACAATCAATAAAATTGAGGTTG
The DNA here is from genome assembly GCA_041746175.1 of Pyrinomonadaceae bacterium. Classification (GTDB taxonomy): domain Bacteria; phylum Acidobacteriota; class Blastocatellia; order Pyrinomonadales; family Pyrinomonadaceae; genus JBGTHJ01. Next base: position 7,855 of record JBGTHJ010000355.1, on the reverse strand, counting down.
CGAAAAATAGTCATCTTCGCGCACACGTTGTAAACCATGAAAGAATACTTTCCAAATTGGACTTCGACGCCTAAACGGTCTTTGACAAAATCAATATCACGAAAAGCGCCCTTTGAGGCTTGAACGGATTTCGTAATCTTCCAAGTAATGCGTTGTCGGGTATTCACAATCAATCGAAAGATTCTTCCAACCATTAGGATAAAGCTCTTTTTGAAATGCTTTGTTGAGCGCCACAGGGCTGTAGAGCATTCGTCCAACCTTCGTCTTTTCTCTGCTCAATTTTGTTCTGGCTTGAAAGGCGTCAACTACGGTAATAGCATCCTTTATCTCGGCAAGTAAATGCGGGTGATGTGTAGTGATTTCATCAAGCCCGTTCTTGAAAGAATACTGTGCTGCAAGTCTCAAGCTTTCGCCCCCATGTTTTTCCACTCCATAGGAATTTGTGCGACTTTCTCACGCCCCGTTGGTTGATGCACAGGCTTTCCAAGTTGCCGGTAACGAAGGGTTCCGGAATGCAGATCGGTTACACGCTGCTTGGCGATTTCAACATATTCCTTTTCTTTCTCGCATCCCATCGCACGACGTTTGTTTTTCAATGCCGCGAGAAGCGCAGAGCCAACGCCTGAGAATGGATCAAGCACCCAATCATTCTCACCGGTTAAGGCTAAAATGCAGCGTTCGACCAATTCAATCGGAAACTGGCAGGGATGCAAAGTCTTCTCAGGATGATTTGCTTTTACATTGGGAATATTCCAGAGCGCGGTCTCCCAATCTTGCACAACAATGCGCCATATATCAGACGGGTTTTTGCCAAGCGGATTTCCCGAAGGCTGTCCGCGCTTTGCGCCCTTGAAATGAGTTTTGCCCGGATATTTGGCTGGCACACGAACAGAATCAAGATTAAAAGTGTATGTGTCTCCCTTCGTAAACCAAAGCAAGGTTTCGTATCGCCCGGAGAATCGTTTCGACGCATGAAGACCGTGTTCAAAATGCCAGATGATGCGATTGCGTAATTTTAGCCCTTGAGATTTGAACAACTGATAGAAATAAATATCCAGCGGGAAGACCTCGCCATCTTCTACATAATTGCCAACCTGCCAACATAAAGAACCGTCCGGTGATAGAACCCTGATGATTTGCTCGATAGCTGGTCGTAAGGAATCAAGATACCGATCTAACGATGTTGTCTTTTCATAAGCTTTACCGATGTTGTATGGGGGAGAAGTAATAATCAATGTCGCGAACCCACTCGGCAGCGTAACCAGGGTTTCCAGACAATCCCCCGGCGCGATAACTACCTCAGCCGTAGGGCTGTAGGAAGAAGCAACATCGTACGTCCATAATCCTTGGTTTTCATCTATCCCGGTCATTGCTAGTCTCCTAAATCCAGCTATGAAATGCTCTTCAGGATAGCATGATAAGTTGACTACGACAGCAATCCATCTAACGCTGGACTTCAGTGGCTCTTTGCCCCACACAACTTGATTGATGAGAACGTCGCGGGCAAAGAGTCCGCTGCAAGGACTTGTTCGACAGCGCGGTGCGATATACAAGATTCCTTTAATTAAAATTCTTGTTGTTCAAATTAACCATCCTCTTTCGATGCCATATTCTATGCTGCCACGCCAATCTGTAGTTAGATGTATGCGAACTGTATCGAACAAATGCTTGACTACACTCATGTCTATTTTGTTTTTGATATATGTTTCTGCAAATCTAAATTCTCTGTCAGTGTTCTTCTGCTTGCGAAAAACATATATTTGGTCAACTTTATATTTACGTAAATTTACCGCATCAGTCAGTTTAATCCACTCCATAACCACAATATACATTGCGTTTGGACTTCTTGCTTTTAATTCTTCAGCCGCCCGTGATGAACCTTCAAGCATCGTTTTGTCGAGGTATGTTTTACACTCAATTGCGATAACAGGAATATCGAAAGCGTGTGTTTCGGCATCACCAATAACTGACACCTCATCATAGTCAGCAGGCTCTTGAGTTTTGAGCATAAATTCTTCGTTTGGCGTTTCGTCATCTTTGGGTGGAGTTCTTGCTCTAAACGTAGCATCGGTAGTTGCTCCAATAACGAAGTCGTGGTCTTTTGTTTCAATTCTGGCATAGGGACGCTTTAGCATTGCTGAATAACTAGGCGGTACGAAGAACAAATCCTTAAAGGTGTGTGACTTACCAATCAAAGCGTGTTTGCCAAAACCTTCAACCAAATCTTTGAAAAGATAGTACAGAAATTCCTCAAGAACGCTTGAATGCAGATTAGACCTTGAATCAAACTTCTCGGCGTACTGCTGCGAATCAATAAAAGTCTTGTAAATTTCCAACAGTTCAACTCTCTTGGAAAGAGTTTCATCATCGCTCTGATTCGGCTTAATAAGCGGACCAACAAGACGTAAGTTTTCTGCTTTCCACTCGTTGTACCGCCCTCGAATCTCCGTTAAATAGCGTCTGCTATCAGCATCACGATATTTCGTTCGGTGGCTTTCTTTTTGTGCAAGATTTGCTCCGTGAATGAACACTGTTCTTTCCTCTGTCATATCACAAGGTTTCCTTCAAATGGTCTGCGATTACCTTCGCAAGTAGGGGAGGAACAGCATTCCCAACCTGATTATATTGACAAAGATATTTCTCGCTCAACCGGTTCTCACGCTGCAAAAGATTATGCGAAACCACAGTCTTTTTACCTAAGAATTTATACCAATCAGGAAAAGACTGAACCCGCGCTCCCTCACGAGCGGTCAAGTTGCGGTTTTGATATGGATGCACAAAATTGGCATAGAAAGATGCTGCGATGGTGTGTGAAGGTTTGCAGGGATGAAGCCGTCGGTTATTTTGGTCATAAACAATATCGGAGATTTCGCCGTTCCCATTTCGCCGTCGGGCAGCATGTTCTCTAGGGACATCAGCACTCGACTCTCCCCACTTAATTTCCGCGAAACGATTTACTAGGCGGGGAGAGTGCGACATCGCAACGTGATTGTATAAAACTTTGTTCCAGTCCCTAAGTTGACTCTGATACTCAGTCTGAGGCTCTGATTGGTAGGATTGTTCTTCTTTGCCCTCGCCCGCTTCCAAAACGGGAAGGTCAGAAATTGCGTCCCACAGCGTGGGAGTGTCTTTCAATTGGCATTTATCAAAAAGCTCGCCATTCGCTTTTGTTGTGAAGCAATGTGTCGCTTTGGGCGTGCATATTGCCCCCCCATCTTTACGTCCGACGATAAAAACTCTTTCTCTGAGTTGTGGAATACCGAAATTAGCTGCATTCAAAACCCAAACTTCAACAGAGTAATCTAATTGTTCAAACGCCTGCCGGATTATTTTAATAACGCTTTCGCCATCTGAATTTTTTCGAGATAACAAGCCTTTAACATTCTCCATTACAAATGCTTTAGGCTCTAAAACACTAACCCAATAAGCAAAATTAATAAACAAACTATTCCTTGGGTCTTTGGGGTCTTTGTTAGCTGGACCGGCAATGCTGAAGCCTTGGCAGGGTGGACCGCCTATAACTACATCTGGCTTAATAGAACACACCGACTTAATTTTTGCTGGTTCGTCATAATTCCTAATGTCATCGCATATTACTTTTGATTTTGGATGATTAGACTTGAGTGTTTCGCTAGCCCACTTGTCTGACTCTAATGATAATGAAACATCGAATCCACTCATTTTGAACCCAAGACTAAAACCTCCTGCTCCCGCAAACAAATCAACTATGGTTGGTTTCTTCATAAGTTAGTAACTATGATTGAGCTTCCATAAAGAACTTCATATTAAAAATCATAACCGATGGTAGTAAGTTTTACAAAGAAGTTTAATAACTGCTGTTTGATACTTGCGAAAGGGAAGCTGTCGAACGCCGGATAGTTGGTCAGTTCAGAGTTCAAACTTGAGCTTGCCGGGTCGCCATGAGCAAGCTCAGGCACGGACTCTGAACTCAGTTTTCCAAATCGACTCACTCTTGACGCCGGTCGTGGTGTGAGTGGGCGGCGGCGACGCTGGCGGAGGGATGCGTCTCGGCGGCTGTCGGGCGGGGAATTTGCTGGACACTGGTTGCGCGGTTGGCATATCATTCCCGCGCGCTTTAATGAAGGGTATTAAGCGAGCAGCGGCGGGTCTCCCGACCTGTCCTGTCATCTCTCTTCGGCATTCATCCAAAGGCCAGACGACGCGTCATGCGCGACGCGTTTACCTAACTCTCGAAGCATACAAGTGTTTGCTCTCGGTGAAACAGCAGCAGTCTAAACAGTGGCAGGGAGAATTTCACGATGCTTAGAATGGGAAGAAACCCGAAAGACCAACCGCAACCTGAAGACACCGCCGACCACACCCCGCAACCTCCTCCACCATCGCCGTACGGCAACGCTCCGGGCGCTGCGTCGTCGGGCAGCGGCGCGAACACAACCTCGAACTTGTACGGACAGGATCAGGTGCACACGCCGACGACGGGCAAAGCCGTCACCGAAAGCGAATCGCTGGCGCGCGACATCAAAGAAGGAACGCTCTCCGGGTTCGTCGGCAACGGCACGGTGCTGACCGGCGAAGCGAGCTTCAAGGGGATGCTGCGGGTTGACGGGCACTTGTCGGGTCGCGTCAGTTCGCAGGACGGTACGCTCATCATCAGCACCAACGGGCAGGTCGATGCCAACATCGAAGTCGCGGTCGCGCAGATTTTCGGGACGGTCAACGGCGACATCATCGCCACCAAGCGCATCGAGATGGGGCGTGTCGCCAAAGTCACGGGCAACATCCAAACGCCCGCGCTGGTCATCGAGAACGGCGCGATCTTTGAAGGCAGTTGCCGGATGGCGCAGATCAAAGAAGAGACCGAGAAACGCACGCAGGACATGAGTGCTTCGTCGGCCACCGCCTCCTCCTCTTCCGCCTCGACATCTTCCACGACCAACGCGGCGGCGTCCAACACATCGACCACCGCCGGCGATTCTTCGTCGGCCTCGGCAGCTTCGACCGCCGACAAGTCCGGACGCTACGACGCTTCCAACAGGTCGGACAAGACCGACAAGGCCGGAGCCACCGACGCATCGAGCCGGGTCGGAGTCTGAAACAATTCGCGGGGCGCGGCTATAGTCCTCGTCCGAAATCGACTCGCGCGGGCGCGACGCAAGCACCTCCGGGTACGTGCGTCGCGCCCGTTTTGAGTGCGCGCGGCGCGCTGGTTAAAGACGCGGGTGGGGCTGTGCTACAATACGCCAGAACCTCTACGGAAGGATGAACGCCCCTGCTTTGCCATCTCCGAGAACCCATCAGCGAGGAATCAAACTGAAGCACCATGAGCGCCACCATCGACACACCGCCGACCACCACACAGCTTGAGAAAAACTACGAGGAAATCGACACCGTCACGATCCGCTTTGCGGGCGATTCGGGCGACGGGATGCAGTTGACCGGCACGCAATTTACGAACACCTCCGCCGTGCTCGGCAACGACATCTCGACCCTGCCCGACTTCCCCGCAGAGATTCGCGCCCCCGCCGGAAGTCTGCCGGGGGTGAGCGGTTTTCAGTTGAACTTTTCGAGTCAGGACATCCGCACTCCCGGCGACCAGCCCAACGTCCTCGTCGCGATGAACCCGGCGGCGCTCAAGGTCAACCTCGCCGACCTCGAAGAAGGCGGCACGGTCATCATCAACACCGACGAGTTCAACAAAGAGAACTTGAAGAAGGCGGCCTACGCGACGAACCCGCTCGAAGACGGCACGCTCTCCGGCTACCGCGTCCACCAGTTGCCGATTACGACGCTCAACATGAACGCGCTCAAAGAGCAGGTCAAGCTCTCGCGCAAAGAGATGGATCGGTGCAAGAACTTCTTCGCGCTCGGCGTGCTCTACTGGCTTTACGACCGCCCGCTCGACTCGACGCTCGACTGGATTCGCGCCAAGTTTGCCAAGCTCCCGGAAGTGGCGAAGGCCAACGAAATCGCGCTCCGCACCGGTTACAACTTCGCCGACACGACCGAGGTTTTCACCACCCACTACGTCGTCAAGAAGGCCGCGATTGCGCCGGGCAAGTACCGCAAGATAACGGGCAACGAGGCGACCGCGATCGGCTTCGTCGCGGCTTCGCAACTCGCCGGTCGCCCGCTCTTTTACGGCTCGTACCCGATTACGCCCGCCTCCGACATCCTCCACGAACTCTCGCGTCATAAAAATTTCGGCGTCAAAACTTTTCAGGCCGAAGACGAAATCGCCGCGGTCTGCGCGGCCATCGGCGCGTCGTTCGCGGGGCACATCGGTTTGACGGGCACGTCCGGCCCCGGCGTCGCGCTCAAGCAGGAAGCCATCGGACTCGCGGTGATGGCCGAACTGCCGCTCGTCATCGTCAACGTCCAGCGCGGCGGGCCTTCGACGGGGTTGCCGACCAAGACCGAACAGGCCGACCTTTTCCAAGCCGTCTGGGGACGCAACGGCGAATGCCCGGCCATCGTGATCGCCCCGGCCACACCCGCCGACTGTTTTCAAATGGCGGTTGAAGCGGTGCGGCTCGCGTTCAAATATATGTCGCCGGTCTTCTATCTCTCGGACGGCTATCTCGCCAACGGCGCGGAGCCGTGGTCGATTCCGTCAATCGACAGTCTGCCGCGTATCGACGTGACGTTTGCCGACGACCCGACCGACTTTATGCCCTACGCGCGCGACCCCGAAACGCTCGCGCGCCCCTACGCGATACCCGGCACGCCCGGTCTTGAGCACCGCATCGGCGGGATCGAAAAGCAGCACATCACGGGCAACGTCAACTACGACCCCGACAACCATCACTACATGGTCGAACTGCGACAGGCCAAGATCGACCGCGTTGCCGACGACATCCCCGACATCGAAGTGTTCGGCGCGTCCGAAGGCAAGGTGCTCGTTCTCGGTTGGGGTTCGACCTACGGCTCGATAACTTCGGCGGTCGAGAAACTACAGCGCGACGGCCATCCGGTTTCAAGCGCGCACCTGCGCTACTTGAATCCGTTCCCGAAAAACCTCGGCGCGGTTCTCTCCGGCTTCGAGCGCGTCATCATCCCCGAAATGAATCTCGGCCAACTCTGGACGATGATTCGCGCGCGATACCTCGTCGATGCGGTCGCGTTCTCGAAGGTCAAGGGACGCCCCTTCCAGATACGCGAGATCGTCCGCAAGGTCGAAGAGTATTTATGATGGGTGGCGCGGCTAAACCAAACCGGTGAGGGGGCAGCGATGGACGCGACGATTTTTTGGGATTTGTTAGAGCAGGCGTGCGAGATGGGGAAGTTCGTCGCGGCGGTGCCGAACAGCGCGGCGTCGGCGAACATCGTCGGCAAGTTGCGGCTCGGCAAAGACGGCGACGAGCGCGTCTTGCAAAAGAAGAAGCACCCGGAATGTCACGTCCATTTTAGGCCGGAGCAGATCGCGGAGTTCGCTTTTGTTTACCTGAACACGGGTTTCGGCACAGAGCCGTGTTTGGAAGTTCGCTCGACCGCAGGCGTCCCCGTGCTGCGTCTTTATTATCAGGGCAAGAAGGTCGAACGACGCTACGACGAATTTATGCGGAACAACTCGCCGCACGAAGCTTTGATTACGGGGTCGTGGTCGCAATCGGGCGACGCGGACGGGGTCGCACCGTTTAACGTCGAGGCCGTCCGCGACAATGCCGCGCCCGAAGCGGCGAAGGCAACAGCGGATGCGGGGGATGCGGCGACGGATGCGGCGCACGACGAACACGTTGAATAAGGAGTGGAGATGAGCGGAGCAAACGGTAACGAAACAAACGGGAACGGGCGGGCGGCGCACGTCGATGAGCAGGCGGCGCAGGGCATCGGGGGCAACGTGTCGGGGAGCGGCCCCGCGCCGGAGAGCGAGCCG
>JBGTHJ010000354.1:0-15263 GCA_041746175.1 Pyrinomonadaceae bacterium | reverse complement strand
GGCACGCGGACGGGTGGCGGCCAGACGGCAAGCGCGCCCGCGAACGCGCGCCATAATCGTGCGCCGGGCGAGTCGGCGGGGGCAAGCGTCGCGTTGCCGCCGGAGACGCTCACAACCAGCATCGAGATGCTCGACGAGAAGCCCATCACGCTCGCCGACTACGCGGGCAAAGTCGTCGTCATAAATTTTTGGGCGACGTGGTGCGGCCCATGCCGGACGGAGATTCCGCACTTCATCGAGTTGCACGACGAGTACGGCGCGAAGGGGTTGGAGATTGTCGGGCTGACCACCGAAGACCCGGAAACCGACGCCGGGAAAGTTCGCGACTTTGGCAAAGCCTTCAAAATCAACTACCCGCTCGGCTGGTCGAACCCGCAATTCGCCAGCGGCCTCGTCACCGCCGACGCGATCCCGCAAACTTTCGTCATCTCGCGCGACGGGCGTTTGCTCCAAAAATTTCTCGGCTTCGACCCGCAGCAAACTCCCCCGCGCCTCCGTGCGGTCATCGAAGAGGCGTTAGGCCAGTAGGGAAGAAAAAGCGGATGCCGGATGTCAGGGGGTTGTTCCCGCTCTGACATCCGGCATCCGGCATCTCTGCGCTCACGTCTCCGCCGGTCTGTTTATTGACCTTGCTCGCGGCGTTGGTCTTCGCGTTCGCGCTCAGATTCTTCTTGGAGTTGCCGGGCTTCGCGTTCGAGCGCGGGGTCTTGCATGCCCTGCGCGACACGCTCTTTGGCGCGGCCTTCGATATCCTTCATTTCAGTTTCGACGCGCGCCTCGATCTCGTCGATGGGAGCCTGTTCGCCGGTTTCTTCCTGCGTCACAATCTTATCCTTGTCGATCTCCATGTGGTTCTCCTCTCGCTAAATTTTGTTACGGTTGATGAATGAGCGTCATCGTCGCACTGTTCGAGCCGCGCGGTCAAATTGATGGTCGAAAAATTGATTGCGGCATCGGACGTGTGCCATACTGCGCCGGGTCGAGAGCGTGTCTCCGACGGGGCGCTCTCCTGACCATCACGACAAGATTTGCGACGAACGACCAGATGTTTCCCCCATGTAATTGAAGATTGATTGACGCAAGCTTGAATGATGAACCGGAGCAAGATTAGCCGCCGGCAGCGATGGCAAGTGACGCAGGGTTCGCACATACTGCCGACGGCTGATTGTTTTAACGAAGGAGAGAGAGGTTTGATGAGAAAAGTTGTGATTGGCATGGGATTGGCGCTGGCGGCGTTCGCGGGCGTGATGGGGTGCAGCGTGTCCGAGTCGTCGTCGCGACAACAAGCGGCTTCGTCGTCGCAGGAAAAACCCGGCGCATCGTCGCCGCACGCATCTCACGAGACGGCGGCGAAGGATGCGACCGCGCCGTCGCAAGCGTCGCACGCGGGCGATGCAGCGACGGGGCACGAAGGCCACGCGCACGGCGCGACGGGGACGGGCGAATACGCCGACCCGTATCGCGTGCCCGCCTTTGAAATCGACGCCGCGAGTCTGAACAACCTGTTGCCGACGCTATCGCCAGACAAGTTTACGGGCAAGCAGCGTTTGGGTTATCAGGCGGTCAAAGAAATCCCGAAGACGATTGCGCAGCTTCCGTGCTATTGCTATTGCGATCAGGGTTTCGGCCACAAGAGTCTGCACAGTTGTTTCGTCGACGACCACGCGGCGCACTGCGGCGTCTGCGTCGACGAGGCTCTGCTGGCGCTCAAACTGCAAAAAGAGGATGGCCTAAAGCCCGAGCAGGTACGCGCACGCATCATCGAAATCTACGGGCCGAAGCGTACGCCGTCCAAGGGTTGAGAAAGGCCGCGTCGAGTGTGTCCGAGATTTCCCCCGCCCGGCGCGGACGTGCGAGCGTTGAACTTTGAATTTTTGATGTGGAGGGAAATCATGAGACGATTATTTACGCGACGCCTGTCGGTGTCGATGTGTGCGGCGGCGCTGATGCTCGGAGTCGTTGCAGTGTCGGTCGTCCCGGCGCAGAAGTCTAAAACCTCCTCGTCGCGGACGAAGGATGCCTCGCGGCGTTCAAACGAGGCGGCCAAAGTTTTCAACCAGATCATGCGGACGCCCGACAAGGCGATCCCCAGAGAACTGCTCGACAGTGCCGACGCGGTCGCGGTGTTCCCTGACGTGCTCAAGGCGGCGTTCATCGTCGGCGGTCGAAAAGGGCAGGGCCTGATTAGCCGCCGGACGCCGAACGGTTGGGGCGCGCCCGTCTTCTTCAACGTCACGGGCGGAAGTTTCGGCGCGCAGATCGGCGCGTCTTCGACGGATTTCGTCCTGTTGTTTATGAACGAAGACGCGATGAAGGGACTGGTCGAAGATAAGTTTGAGATCGGTGGTGAGATCGGCGTCGCCGCCGGGCCGGTCGGACGCACGGTGGGCGCTTCGACAACGCCGACGCTCGACGCCGGCATCCTCACATATTCGCGCAGCAAGGGCGCGTTCATCGGCGCGTCGCTCAAAGGCGTCGCAATAACGCCCGACAACGATCTCAACGAAGCCATCTACGGCATGGAAGCGAACGAACTCGTCAATAAACTCGATCTCCGAATGCCGTCCGCCGCACGCGCCTTTCCGCTCGCGCTCAGCCGCTACTCGAAAAGAAAGACGAGTAAATAGAGATCAGGGAGTTAAACAGCGGTCGCCGGGAAGCGACCCGCGACGCGGCGACTGCTATCCGCCTGTCCGCCCTCCACGGAGCGACATTTGATGAAGCGTTTCCTTCAACAGTCTCTGACGGCAGCGTTGGGTGCAACGCTCGCCGTCGGTTTGTTTGTGGCCGATGCGACGGCGCAGCAGCAGCAGCGGCGGCGGCGTGTCAATCCGCCGGTCAACTCGCCGGACGCGAAACGTCTGGACGAGGCGGGGCGCAAGGCCGCGAGCGCGGCGCGCGTCTTCGAGCAGATCATGGGCGTGCGCGAAAAGTCGATTCCGAGGGAGTTGCTCGACCGCGCCGAGGCGGTGGCGGTCTTTCCGTCGGTTGTCAAAGCGGGATTCATCGTCGGGGGGCGCGGCGGCAACGGCGTCATCAGTCGCCGCATCAAGGGCGGTTGGAGCGCGCCCGCGTTCTTCAAGATGGGCGGCGCGAGCATCGGCGCGCAAATCGGCGCGTCGAAGACCGACTTCGTGCTGCTGTTCATGAACGAGAGCGCGCTCAAAGGTTTGCTCGAAGACAAATTTGAGATGGGCGGCGAGGCGAGCGCGGCAGCCGGGCCGGTCGGACGCGCGGCGAGCGCAACCACCAATCTGACGCTCGACGCCGGTATCCTCTCCTACTCGCGCAGTCGCGGCCTCTTCGCCGGTCTCGAACTCAAAGGCGCGGTGATCAACCCCGACAACAATCTCAACGAAGCGGTCTACGGCATGAAGGCCAACACGCTTCTCGCCGACAGCGAACGACTCGACCTCGCACAGATGTTCACGGGCATACGGATTTTCCCCGTCACCCTCTCGCGCTATTCGAGAAGATGAAAAGGCGAATGGCAGATGTCGGGCATCAAAATATGCATTCACTGTCGTCCGACATTCGACAACTGCTTTTCCATCATTGCTCTTGACGCTTTCGCGGGCGCGCCCTACAATCCGCGCCAACGTCGATGATTTCCGGATGCGTCTCCTGACCCGGCTCCGACGACCGCCGGAGGCGCAGAAACGAAAGGCTCTACCCATGCTGCCACGCACACAACGTCAAAAAGAGATTCTCGAATACATCACGCTCTTCATCGAGCGTCATGGTTACGAGCCTTCCTACGCGCAGATCGCGCGACACTTCGGCGTCTCGTCGAAGGCGACCATCGCCAAGCACATCGAAGCCCTCGAACGTCGTGGCTTGCTCGCGCGCCGCCGCACCGACGGCGCGTTCGGCTTGAGCGTCCGCGTTGAAGAGACGGCGGGCGATGCGACGTGCGACGTGCCGCTGCTCGGACGCGTCGCGGCGGGCGCGCCCATCGATACGGTTGAAGACCCGGAGACGATCACCATCCCGCGCTTCCTGCTCGGACGCACGCGCCCGAGTCAGGTCTACGCCCTGCGCGTCGCGGGCGACTCGATGATCGACGAACACATCTGCGACGGCGACATCGCGCTGATCGAAAATCGCACCGAGGCACGCGACGGCGAAATCGTCGTCGCCTTTATCGACGACAGCCGCGCCACGCTCAAACGCATCTACCGCACAGGCTCGACGGTCGAACTTCGTCCGGCCAATTCACAACTCGCGCCACTGCGTCTGCACGCCTCGCAAGTCACCGTGCAAGGCATCTTTCGCGGGCTGCTCCGCCCAGCCGCGTAAAGCCGCCTTTGACGCATACCGTCAACGACCGTCGAGCCGGACGCAATCCCATCGAGCGATTTCACAAACCCGACCGGATTAGCGCGACTCTAACCGGCGACTGACGCGCGAATAACCTCCCTCGCAAGTTTGGTGTCGGCTGCGCGCCGCCATCCATTTCCGGCGTCCGGGGACTGACTTCGCCGCGCACTACGCCGCATCACGGACGCCTGACCTCCCTGATGTGTTGGCCGCCTTCATCGTGTGGGGTCTCATCTCAACCTGCGGCCACTGAAAGGAGAACAAAAATATGCCACGACTCTTCATCGTGTTGGCTTATGCGTGGTTAATCCTCGTCGGCGGAGTTTTGTTGTTTACTCCGGACGGCGTTTTCTGTATCGCCTGTGGCCGCGCGCTCGAATCGGTGCTCGGTCTGGTCGCCATCGTGCTCGGCGTCATCGGACTGGCGACGCATCTCACCGGGAAGCAGATCGGCGCGTAATATTCGCCCCACAACTTTTCCATCACCCCCTTTCGAGCGACGCGCGCGAACCGCGTTTTGAGAACCCTTCAAAGCTCCGCGCGCCCGCTCGGCTTCACAAAAATCACTTCATCACAAAAGCGCCTCACGCGCGGGCGCGAAGAAAAACAATAGACTGCGGCCATCGCAAAGTAGGGTAAGCGAACAGACCGTGCGCCGCTGCTGTATGGCTTCGCACGGCTGGCGTGTGGGTGGCCGGGGATTTTTCGTCGCTTCCCGCACGATATGCGTTGGCATAGGGCTTGCCATCCACCCCTTGAACAAAACAAATTTCGCCGACGGTTTCAGAGCGAGTCTGTCCCGGTCGATTAACAATTTAGAGGAGTTGAAAAAGTATGACGGAGAGTAGTCGCAACGAGCAGAAGAAAGTCGCCATCCTGATCGAGAATAACGTCGAAGACATCGAATTCCAGATGCCTTACACGGCGCTGCCGAAGGCGGGCGCAGAAGTGACCGTGCTCGGCTCGCGGATGAACGAAAAATATCATGGCAAGCAAGGGAAACTAACCATCGAAGCCGACGGAACGACCACCGAAGCCCGCGCCGCCGATTTCGACGCCGTGATAATTCCCGGCGGCATGGCGCCTGACCGGATGCGTACCAACATGAAGACCGTGCGCTTCGTCCAGGATGCGCTTGAGCAGGGCAAACTCGTCGCCGCCGTGTGTCACGGTCCGCAGGTGCTGATAGAGGGCGACCTTTTGCGCGGTAAACGCGCGACCGGCTTCCGCGCGATCCGCAAAGATATGGAGAACGCCGGAGCGAACTATGAGAACACGCCCGTCGTCGCCGACGGCAACCTCATCACATCGCGTCGCCCCGGCGACTTGCCGAACTTCACCGCTGCGATTCTTCGTCGGCTCGGACTAAGCATCGCGGGGACGAATCTGCCCGCCGATGAAAACGATCTCAATGCCGAATGGTGGCAACTCGGCGAGCAGTGGGGCGGTTCGAGCAAGAGCGAAATTGCCGGCGGCCTCAACACCGCGTTGCGCGGCGAGCGTTACGCTCTGACCGCTTTCGAGCACTACGCGGAAAAGGCGGGCGACGATAACGAGCTGCAATCTCTCTTCAACGAAATTTGCGGGAGCAAGCGGCGGCACATCGCGTTGCTCGAAGCGCGTCTCGCGGTGCTCGGCGAAACGACGACCTTCCAGTCGGAGGGTAGCGGCGCGTGGGCGACGCTCAAGAGTTGGTTGCAGTCGAGCAATGACCGCGCGCTCCTGCGTCGTGCTCTCGGCGACTTGCAGACGGGCGTAGTTGATGCCTACAACCTCTCCGTCCAGTTCACAGACCCGACGACCACCGCCATCTACGACGAAATCGAGGTCGACCTCGCCAAACACGAGCAGCGCGTCGCCGATCTCTACCACGCGCGAACCGGGGCGGAGAAGGCCGAACCGGCCTCGCCGAGCACCGGAGCAGCCGTCAGCGCGTGAGCGTGGCGAGCGCCGGAGCCGGAAATCAGTAAGGATGCGATGCGCGCCCGTCGATTCAGTTCGGATCGGCGGGCGCGTTTCGTTGAAAATCCGGCTTAAATCTGGCGAAAGTTCGCTCGAACCAAGCTTAGAAATTTTCTGTGGCGCGCGGCGCGGACGACATGTTATGGTGTTTTGTGTCGGCGGCGAAGGCACCCGGATGCAATGTCCCATGCCCTCTACGTCGCCAGCGCACGGCAGAGTCGACCCGACTCGAATCCATCCTATTTTCCCACGCGTGGAGCCGTCTTTCACGATTCGTGCAGCCCGATGCACAGGCCACCTCGATTCCCCACACAAAATACCCCTGAGGATTCTCCCGAAATGAACGGTATCAATAGCAGCAGCGTGAAATGTCCGGCGTGCGGTTTGGTCAACTGGGCGACCGCAGAAGGGTGCAAGCGATGCCAGACGCCCTTTGCGGGCGGCAACGCGGGCGGCAACGCGGGCGGCAACCCCGGTCGCGGCACGGATGCCGACGACGCGACGGACGGCGACTGGCAGACAGGCGGGAGCAACTTCTCCGCTAACGACTCTGCCGGATGGAGTCCGGCGCCCGCCACCGTGACGACCTACGGGCAACAGAATTACGGCTATCATCAACCCTATTATGCGTCGGGCGGCGACGCGCAAAATCATCTCGAAATCGAATTTGAAGTCTCGCCCTTCGTCAGCGCGACGGTCACCTTCCGCGACACCTACGCGATGCTCATGTCGCAGCGCAAACTCTACGCCAAACTCATCCTGGTGGCGGTCGCGCCGCTCCTGCTGTTGATGCTCGCGACGGGCGCGGGACAGGGCATGACGAACGATTTGAGAAGCATCATCCTCGTCACGGGGGTTGGGCGAGATGCCGATCCCATCAACGCCGTTGCTACTGTGCTGTCAATCATCACCTGTCATTTCATCACCCTTGCGGTGTTGCCCGGAGCAATCATCTACGGAATTGTGACCAATCTGAACACGGGCAAGTCGCCATCGCTCATGGAATGCTTTACATGGGGATTGCGGCGGTCGCCCGCGACCTTCGGCGCGGTGTACGCGAGCCTTTTCCTAATCATCCTCGGTTACGTGTGCCTGATTGTGCCCGGCGTCATCCTCTCGCTGGCGTTGACGTTGGTGGTTCCCGTGGTCGTCGTCGAGGGCGTCGGCCCGATCAAGGCGCTGAAGCGAAGTTGCCATCTGACCAAAGGCCGCCGGATGACGATTTTTTGCTCCTATTTTTTGTTTGGACTGGTTTTGATGGGCATCGGGTTTGGCCTGGCCTTCAGTGTCGGATTGTTGCACATGGTGAGCGGGCCGCCGCTCAGTTCAATAGTCGAAGTTATGACGAGTCAGTTGCTGAACTCAACCGGCACGCTGATGGGGCTGGTCATCTACCTCGGCCTCGCCTGTAACAGGCAATACTCTCATCGCGACGCTCATCCCGCGCACGCGCACCAACAGTGGGCTTGAGCAAAAGGATGCGCGACGCGGCGCACCCGCCACGCTCCACAGAATCAGGAGCGGAGGATTCGACATCCTCCGCTCCTTTTGTTCGGGCGTGCGGTGTGATGTGTGCCGGTTGGCGCGCGAAGCGCTTGTGCGGTCGCGTTCGGCGGCGACGTTAAAGTTGAACGTCAGAGAAGTCGATCGGGTGATCTTTGAGGGCGGCGCGCATCCGGACGTGGCCGTAGAGGGCTTCGAGATAGCACAAGAAGGGGCCGAGCATCGGCACGAGGTCGGTGAGACTGTTGGCCGCCATGATTTTGCGTTCAAAAATCTCGTACTCTTCCCAATCCTTGTACATCAAGTAGTGCATACTGCCATGCCGAAATTGGCTCAGTCCTTGGACGAAGGCGATGATGGATTGATCGTCGCCGTTGGCTTCGGCGCGCTCGACGAGGCGCGTCAGTTTCCAGAGGTCGCGGCAGAGCACGAGCGATTGTTGGAGACGGAGTTGGAGGTCGTCGAACAGCATCGCGCCGGTAATCGTCGAGTCGAAAACATTGGCGAGCGAGATCGTCGATTGCTGAAAGCAGTTGCTCAGCAGCCCGTGCGAATGGATGATGCGCCCGCGAACGATATGGCGCGCCTGATCGCTGTCGAGTCCGATGAGTTCGACCCGGAAGACGCGCCGGAGTTCGTGTGTTATGGCATAGCTGATGCCGTCGAGGGCTTTGAATAACTTTTCGTCGAGACCTTCGCTGTGCAACGCCTGCGACTCGATGAAAATGACGAGGGCGAGCGCCTCTTCGCGCACGCGCTTGAAGCGGGCGAGCGTGTCGTGCACGTCGTGGTTGAGGACGAGGTCGTTTTCGATGTCGTTGAGGTGTTCAAGGATGCACGCCAGATCGCCGAAGATGCGTCGCAGCATCGTCTGCGAGGCGGGAGCGTCGATATGCGTCAAGAGTACGCTGATTTGCGAACGGAACAACGAAACGTCCGCCGCGCGTTGCTCGCTTGCGTGAGGGCGTGCGGGGGCGATGTCGGCGGGGGCATTCAAAACAGAAGCTTGCGCTTCAGCCGAATGAATCTCGACGGAGGGGGGCGGGGGGACGCTGCTAGTGCGCATCTTATTGCGGCCTCGGAGGGAAAATAAAGCGCGTTGACGCTCCATGCGACGAAGTGAAACACGAACGGCGTGCGCGCCGGTTCCGCGAGGTGGGGGCGACGCACACGCGGCTGTCCAGCAGCAAAATCTATGCCTCCCGGAATCCGTCGAGGTATATGGATGGCGAAGGTTATGCTTGGTCAAAGCGGTCGAAATGACGCGGCCTTGAACCGGCACTTTGACGGAAAACGTCATCCCGGCAAGACATATTTTGACAGCCGCCCGCCGCCGCCAGCCCGATTCACCCGGCATCGTTTCGCCAAGCCGACGGTGTGCGGGAAATAAGCTGGCTAAGCGTTTGAAGACGATTGGCATTGAGGTTGCAAACAGGCGCTTGGAGACATACTTCAAGGGGGATTTCGATGGAGGGCTGACGGCGCTTGTTGGCCGTTGGCGCTGAGAGCAAAATCATCCTTGACCGGCGTCAAGCATAAACCGCACATCCCACGACCTCCTCGCCGGGTCGTCCGATCTCACCGTCTCGCATTTGTTGGCCGAACGCACCCGGTATGTCAGCATTTCATCAACCTGTTGGCGGTTTACTGAGACGGATGGGGATGGGCGTCGGCGCGCTCGCGCTCGCATACTCCGCGTGGCGTTTGCCGTTGTTCCGGCTCGACATCTCATTTTTGCTTCTCTCGTTGCTTACGATCAACGTCGGGACGCGCATCCTTTTCAAGACTCCGAAACTCGAAGGGCACGTGCCGCTCTCCGATGCTTTCGTCTTTCTCGCAATGCTGCTCTTCGACGGCGAAGCGGGCGTCGTGTTGGCCGCCGTCGCCGCGCTGTTTTGGCCGCCCGGCGCGGGGCTCAAGCCCACCGCGCGGTTGTTCGACACACTGGCGGCAGCGGCGTCGGGGCTGGCGGTCGTCTGGGTGTTGCGCTTCTGCGTGGGGACGTTGACCGAACTCGGACAAAGCTCTGCGCCAGTCGCTTTAATCGTCGCTGCGGGCATCATGGGGTTGACGCAGTTCATCTTTCACACGGTGGTGCGGACGATGCCCGAAGCGAAACCCGCGCGCGTGCAAAGCCACGTCTGGACGCTGGCCGTTTGCTTCGTGTTAGCGGCGGCGGGCGGCGTGGTCGCCAGGTTCGTCGGGGTTTTCGGCCTCGCCCCTTTTCTCATCCCGGCGACTCTGCTCGCCATCATTCATTTGGCGTATCTCGCGCATCTCCGCGAGCCGGAGGAGGTTGGCGACGGCGCGCAGACGAGCGTCGATATACACCATTCGGCGACGCTGGAGAGTCAGGAACTATTCCGGCGCGCCTTCGACTACGCGGCGGTCGGGATGGGGATGGTTTCGACCGAGGGACGCTGGCTGCGTGTCAACCGCGCGATGTGCGAAATCCTCGGCTATCCTCCGGAGGAATTGCTCGCCACCGACTTTCAACACGTGACGCACCCGGAAGACCTCGGCTCGGTGCTCTCGAACGTCAAGCAACTGCTCCGGGGCGAGATATCGACATGCCAGTTGGAGAAACGCTACGTCCACAAACGCGGACATTCGATCTGGGTTCTGTGGAGCGTGGCGCGCGTCTCCGACTCCGAGACCGGCGCGGTGCACCTCATCTTTCAAGTACAGGACAACACCGACCGCAAGCGCGCCGAAGAACGTCTGCTGCACGATGCCTTTCATGATGCGCTGACGGGGCTGCCCAACCGCGCGCTCTTCACAGACCATCTCCAACTAACCATCGCGCGCACGCAACGGCACCCCGGACACCTGTACGCCGTGCTGTTCTTAGACCTCGACCGCTTCAAGATCATCAACGACAGTCTCGGTCATATGATCGGCGACCAGTTGCTCGTCGGCATCGCGCGGCGGCTCGAAATCTGTCTGCGGCAGGGCGACACGGTGGCGCGCGTCGGCGGCGACGAGTTCACGATTCTGCTCGAAGACGTGAAGGACGAAATCGAACCTATCAATATCGCCGAGCGCATCCAGAAAGAGTTGACCGCGCCTTTCATGCTGGGCGGACGCGAGGTGTTTACCACCGCCAGCATCGGGATCGCGCCGAGTTCGACCGGCTACGACAAACCCGAAGACATCCTCCGCGACGCCGACACCGCGATGTATCGCGCGAAGTCGCTCGGCAAGGCGCGTCACGAAGTTTTCGACAAAGCGATGCACGCGGTTGCGATGAACCTGCTCCAACTCGAAACCGACATGCGCCGCGCGCTCGAACGCAAAGAGTTCTTCATCCAGTATCAACCCATCGTCTCGCTCGACACCTTCAACCTGCGCGGCTTCGAGGCGCTTGTGCGCTGGCAGCATCCGGAGCGCGGCTTTATCTCGCCGATGGACTTCATCCCGGTCGCCGAAGACACCGGGCAGATCATCCCGATTGGCGGCTGGGTGCTCAAAGAAGCGTGCGCGCAGATGTGCGCGTGGCAGAAACGCTTCGTTACCGAGCAGCCGCTTTTTATCAGTGTCAATCTGTCGAGCCGCCAGTTCACGCAGCCCGATTTGATCGAACAGGTCAGACGCACGCTCGAAGAGACTCAACTCAGCCCGCGCAGTTTGAAACTCGAAATCACCGAGAGCGCGGTGATGGAAGATATCGAGCAGGCGACCGAGATGTTGCGACAACTGCGCGCGCTCGGCGTCCAACTGAGCATCGACGACTTCGGGACGGGCTATTCATCGCTCTCCTATCTCCATCGCTTCCCGATTGATACTTTGAAAATCGACCGTTCGTTCATCATCCAGATGGTCGACAACAACGAGAACATCGAGATCGTGCGGACGATTGTGATGCTCGCACAGACGCTCGGCATGGACGTGGTGGCCGAAGGCGTCGAGACGAAAGAGCAACTCGCGTTGCTGCGCCGGCTCGGTTGCGAAAACGGGCAGGGCTATTTCTTCTCGAAGCCGCAGGGCATCGCGGGGGCGGAGAAAGTCATTTCCGATACGTGTGTGCTGGTGCAAAAATCGCCGTTGAGCGGGTCGGTGGCGCAACCCGTCAACCCGGTCATCAAAGACACCCGACCTGCTTCGATAATCTAGTTGCGCGATGGGCAAAGAACGAAGACAAGCAAAACGAGTCAGCGTCAAACTGAACGCGCGCTGGGAGGGCGTGTTGGTTCAACGCACCGGCACGCTCGCCGATCTGAGCATTACCGGATGCTTTATTCTGACCGCCGCCGACGTTTACGCGGACGAACTGATCCGGCTCGAAATCCAGTTGGCGAGCGGTCGCTGGATCGCGGTCTGGGGCATCGTCGTCTACCAGATACCGGAGATGGGTTTTGCGTTGTGCTTCACGGGCGCGGACGAAACCGAGCGGCGAATGCTCGAACTGCTGCTCGAAAGCCTGGACGACAACATAACATTTGAAACCCCGCAGGAGCAAAAAGAGCGGCGTGCCAGAACGCGCATTTTCGCGCCCTTCGAGGTCACGATCGAAGAACTCGACGGCGATGGTCGTATCACTTCGCGCGAGCACACCGTCACGGAAAACATCAGCCCGCGCGGCGCGGCGGTCGTCACCACGCTCGACATAGAACCGGGTCGCGCCGTGCGGATTGCGAGCATCAGCCACAAAATCTCGATCAACGCCGCCGTCCGCGCGCGGCGCACCGGCAAGGACGGCCTGACCCGCCTCCACCTCGAATTCCTCGACCGTGAATGGCCGCTCGACGGCATCAACTAAAAATCTTCGTCACGACGACAAAACAGGGAAACGGGCAACATTTCGTTTGCCCGTTTTCTGCGTGCCGCTGCTCGTTTTTCAGGGGGGGGAACTACTCAGGAGTTGCGGAGTGACCGAAATCGTGTCGCTGCGGAGACAGGAATTGCGAAGCGGTGTTATCGTTGCAGGGTCGTCAAAGACACCCGCGAGTTTTGCTATTTCATCCGCAACAAGGGTGGTTTGCAACCATGTTATCGTTCTTGCAAAAGGGCGGTTGACAAAAGCATACTATCCAGCAGTTATGCCACTTGATAAAACTTTATTGACCCAAACCGTGTGGCAATAGCAACGGTGGGAGAGATGACGGCTGAGCGGAGTGTCGCTGGGTCACGAAAGAGAGGATGAGTGATGGGAATATCAACACATGTAGATGTGAGAGTGATCGCCAGGGGCGGCAAATATTTGGGAGATGATATCGGCGGAGCGCTCGTGACCATTCACGATGTTCAGTCCGGCGAGTTGTTGGCTCGCGGGACGACCGGCGGAGGCTCAGGAGCGCAAACTCTGATGGACATCTGTGTGACCCGCTCGGAAGTCTTGCCGGTTGATGGGGCTTCGGTGTTTACCGCATCGCTTGATTTAGATCAACCACGCCTGATTAGAGTAACCGCCTACGGTCCGCTTGCCGCGCAGCAGTCAGCCAACACGGTCTCTCTGACGCAGTGGATTTATCCCGGAAAGAATATCACCGGCGACGCTGCCGGCGGCGGATTCCTGTTAGAGATTCCGGGCCTTGTCGTGCAGGTCTTGAATCCTCCTACCCACTTCCTGCCGACGACTGCTCCGCAGGACATCGAAATCAGAGCGAACGTCACAATGATGTGCGGCTGTCCTATCGAAAAACTGCCGTGGCCCCCCGAGCAATTCGACGTGATGGCGGTAATCAAGCAGGGAGAATATTATTCCGTCGAGCTTCCACTCAAGTTTGATGAGAATGCTCCATACGGGGTGCCGAGCCAATTTACCGGCAAGTGGCGTGTGCCGAAGAATGAAACAGGACAACCAGAGTTCTACGAGATAATAGTTTCAGCTTTTCAGCCGCACATAGGTAACACGGGAGTGGACAAGGTGACGGTCATCATTCCAGCACCGTCTGCGGCGTCCAATGCGCAAAGTTGATGTGAGAGAGGCTCGCTATTTGGAAGCCTGCTGATAAACGACGACGGCGCGCGTCTCGGTTGGCGGCGGCGGCTGATGGCGGGCGTTGGGTTAGTTGAAAAGGATGGAGGAGCGATAGACCGTAAAAAGCAATTGCCGTATAACCTTTTAACAAGGCGATACGGCAATCAACCCGGAAAGCCGCCTTGGAGATTCGAACTCCAGACCTTTCGATTACGAATCGAATGCTCTACCAGCTGAGCTAAGGCGGCATTGACACTGTGGGATTGACTATACGAACACGTCGCGCGGGCTGTCAAGCGAAGCGCGCCGCACACAGGGAGGTGACAGAGGATGCCGAAAATTCCGTCGCGAAATGTCGACCGCTTCAAGGTTGACGGCGGCCAACTCAACGAGTACGAATTCGCTCAAAATCAAGAGACGATGGCGCAGGAGGAACGCGAACGCTTCGAGCAACGCGACTCCGCGCGACAAGCGGACGCGGGGGCGGGCGAGGGCGCGCCGCAGACCGAAGCCGAGCGCATCGCGCGGTTGATGGACGAGGTGCGCGAGAAGGTGCAGCGCAAGAAGGCGAAGGCCGCCGGGAAAGGCTCGAAGCCGCCCGCCAAAGCGTCTGCGAAGAAAACTCCGGGCGCGAAAAAGCAGGGCGCGGCGAAGAAATCCGCCGTGAAGAAATCCGCCGTGAAGAAATCCGTCGTGAAAAAGTCTGTCGCTAAGAAATCTGCCGCCAAAAAGAGCGCGGTCAAGAAGAGTTCCGCGAAGAAAACCGTCGCCAAAAAAGGTTCGGCTAAAAAGTCCGCCGCGAAGAAACAGACGGCCAAGAAGGGCGCGTCCAAACAGTTGGCCGCGAAGACGGGCGGTGCGACGAAACGTGGCGTAACGGGCAAGAAAGCCGGCGGCGGCAACAAGAAGTCTTCCGCGAAGGGCGGCGGGCGTAAATCTTCGCGCTGAAGGGCGGCGCGAACAAGGAGCAAACTTTATGACTGATAAAACGGCACACAGCGAAGCGTCTGCGGACGCGGCGGAAGGCGGCGCTTCAAACGAACGCGACCCGACGCGCGACAATCAAGAGCACGAACTCGAAGCCGAACAAGAGTCGGCGGCGGCGATGGATTCGGACGTGCCCCAACCGCCCGATGCGTCGGAGACGACCGAAGGGCAGCCGTCGTAAATCGAAAGGATACAGCGTGACGGGTGTCGGGTGACAGAGAGAGCCGCTTTTATCCGGTCGCCCGTCACGATGCACGATTATGAGAACAGCACTTAATACAGGTCGGCGTAATTTCAGAGTCGCGGGGGCGGTGGCGGCGGTTGGCGGTCGCGTCGCGGCGTTGTGGTTGGTCGTCGCGTGGCTCGCGTTGGCCGGTGCGCCCGCGTTGGCGCAAGGAGAACGTGGTGGCGGCGGCGCGCGAAACAAGCCGAAGAAGTTGCCGTCGGCGGAGAAAATCGTCGGCGATTATTTGAAGGCGGTGGGCGGCAGGAAGCGCGTCGCGGCGATTAGCGACGCGACGTACGAATGGAGCGTGAAACGAGACGGGCAAACGGCGACGGCGACGGCGCG
>JBGTHJ010000353.1:0-7514 GCA_041746175.1 Pyrinomonadaceae bacterium | reverse complement strand
CACACCAAGAAGTGGATTAAGGTCAGAACCGCCTGCGGTAGCGGGCGGGTTCTTGCGTCGCCAGAGACCCGCCCGCTACCGCAGGCGGTTCTGACTGGCCCTCGTCACCTAGTCGGTATCTTGGTGTGTTCCGCATATAGTTCTTTAATCATCGCTTGCTGGCGTGTAGCACGGTTAAGCCGATAACTTCTTCGCCTTCGTAGCGGATAATGATGTCGTCTTCGGTCATCTCGCTGTCGGTGGCGACGCTCGGCTTCTTGAAGTTGATGTAAAGAACATCGGCTTCCGCATCGTAGGAAGACCACAGGTAGCCGTGCGGCGCGGCTGAGACGAATGGCGCGAGTTTAAGATAGCGTTCTAGTTCGGCGGCGACCATAACAATCTTCTCCTTATCGAGAGATTTGATGCGGCGTGTGAGGAAAGCGGTGATGATGAAACCATCCGCGCCCACTTCACGATAGACGGCGACAAGAAATTTGCCTGCTTCCGTTTCGCGCGCGGCAAGCAGTTCTCCGGCGTTGCCCTCGTAGATGCGCTAAAAGGGCGCGCGACAGATTCGAGCACTTCGAGGCGCATTCCGGCAAGCTCACAATGCTCTTCGGTGATATGCGCCCACCGCTCATCCGTCAAGCGAATGGCGACGCCGTTTTGTGATGTGACCGTTTCGGTCATCCTTCCTCGTTGCCCGCCACGTCTGCGCCCCCATGCGGTACTCCGTGTCAAAGTTCAGAGTGGACGGTTTAAGTTTTGTATCAGTTCCCTCGCCAGCAGGTTTATTGCCACGGTGATTTGCTCTCTTCTGGTTTCATCATCAATCCGCTTCGTGCATACGTCGCAAGACAACGTGTGATCCGGGTAGCAGTGGGCGTGTATCTGTTGTCCGCAATAAGCGAGAGTCAGAGTTGACTCGACCGGCCCGCGCCTTTGACGTGGACGAAGCGGACGCCTTCCGGTAGCCCGCCTTCACACTCCGCGCAGTATTGTTTGAGAGATTGGCTCATAGGCCGTGCCCTTATTCTTCCTCATCGTCACGACCCATGCGGTACTTGATGTCGTAGTTGATGATGAAGTCGAGTTCTTCATCGGTGAAGCCGTAGTGCTTGGCGAGCGCGCGGTCAATTTCGTCAATGATTGGCTTGGACTTATTCGGATAAAATTCGTCGTACTCAACACGACCTGAATGTTCATAGTTGTAAACACGCCGCCTTGAGTTTCTCTGCAAATCTTTCATTAACTTGCTGAAAACTGATTCAAGAGGTTTAAGATTCGATAAATTCAAATCACCGACTGGGAAGTTTGCAATGTCGTCTCCTGTTACATTGCGGCAATTGCCTTGCGAGGTGAACCAGAAATAAAAGCAAGTGCTATTGATGATCGCTCCAACCCTTTGCGCTTGAGATTTATTATCAAGATATAAGTCCTTCAAGTGATCCTCCGAACGTTCTCTAGTTGGAGATTTGAAGTACGGCTCGAAGTCCATCGAACGAATCCAAAACACCGGGCTTCGATGATAGGTAATGTTCACTGTACCCCGACGCTTAATGTAATGATTGAGGCTTTGGCTTTTAGCCAACATTTTTTGGGCGATGCTATTAGCAAGTAGCCCGTCTAGCTTTGTGAACCTCAAGAATCCGTCTTCAAAGGGGCAGGCAATGTAGCTTAGTGTTGGGAACAATGTTTCCCGCGCGTCTGCATACCATCTTAAATAATTCGTGACGAAAACTTTCCCCTCTTTGTTTTTGGTTGAGCTTCCAAGAATTATGCAAAGTCTGTACTTAACTCCATTAAAAATCACTGAAGGATGAGCATCACCGCTATAGTAAGAAATATGTAATTGACCATAACGCGCCCACAACAAATTCTGATATGGCTGCATTCGTTCCGTAGAAAAACCACTTAGCGGAACAATCATTCCAAACCTTCCTTGTACAGTTAGCAATGCGGAACTTCGCTCAACGCATGGCGCATACAAGTTACCGCATTCATGAGTTTCGTAGTCACGTATTCTGTAGTCTCGCACTTTATTCATTTCAACATACGGTGGATTGCCAATAATCACATCAAACCCGCCGCGCTTGATAATCTCGTAAAACTCCACGAACCAGTGAAACGGCTGATGGCTCTCGCGCCACTTCTCAACATCTTTCGGCTTCTTCGCATCTATGCCGTACTCACCGGCGAGGTAGCGGTCGAGTTCATCGTCGAGCGCGTCAAGACGTTCGCGTAAGTTCTTCTTCGCGCCGTGAAACTCCTTCGCGTCCATGCCGTGTTCCGTCTGCATCTCGCGGAACTTCTCGAAAGCGCGGGCGGCAATCTCCGCCTTCTCGTCAATCTCCTGCATCAGCGGGTCGTCATAGCCGAGGCCCGCTTGCGTGATGCCTTTCACGGTCTTCTGACTCACCGCCTTTTGCACTTCGTCGTAAGTCGCAAAGCCAACGAGGGTGTTGCCCGCGCGGATGTTGAAATCAAGGTCGGGCAGCGGCTCGATGTCTTCGGGGCGTTCGAGTTGCGCGACGAGTTTGAGAAACAGCCGCAGCTTACAAATCTCCGTCGCCTCTTCCATGATGTCCACGCCGTACAGGTTGCCGATAATGATTGACTTCAGAATGTAGTAGCGGCGGTTGTGCTGCTTGATGCGCGCGAGGGTCTGGCGAAAGTCGTCAAACTTTTTCGGGCTGTGTTTCTCACCTGAAGCTTCGAGGTCTTCAACGAACTCCTGCATCCGGCGCAGGCACGACTCGTACATCGGCTCCAAGATATTGAGCGCGGCGAAGAGAAACGCGCCCGAACCGCACGTCGGGTCAAGCACCGTCACGCGCTCAAGCGCCGCATAGATGGCGCGCAGCAGTTCCACGCCCTCGCAGTTATCAATTACGTCTTGCGCGAACTGCCGCAGGTCGAGGTTGGAGGTGATGAGGTCGTTGATCTCATGCACCTCTCCGGCGGCGAGTTTCGCGCGCACCTCTTCGTATCTTTTCCGCCGCGCCACCACTTCGCGCCACGTCTCCGTCGGCAACCCGCACTCGACCGAGGCTGTTCTATTCCACCCACCGCGCTCCGACACGTCCTCCAAACCCGCCGCGATTTCCGGCGGCAACGCAACGGGTTCGCTTAACGGTTGCGGAGGCTT
The DNA here is from genome assembly GCA_041746175.1 of Pyrinomonadaceae bacterium. Lineage (GTDB taxonomy): Bacteria > Acidobacteriota > Blastocatellia > Pyrinomonadales > Pyrinomonadaceae > JBGTHJ01. The sequence goes on along the minus strand of JBGTHJ010000353.1, from coordinate 4,384 downwards.
TTCGCGCGCATCAACGGAAATACCGTGCTTCACCGCGTCGTAGATGTAACGGTCGGGATTGTCGCGCAGCAACCGCCACGCCGCGCCGTCCGCACGAAACGCAATCGCACAATCTTTCCGCGCCGCGTCGAAGACAAAGGGGATGATCGTATTCTTCGAGATGTACTCGGTGATGTCCTCCTTCGTGTAGTACGCGCCCATCTGTTTCTGGTTGATGTACTTCTCGAAGATATAACCGAGCACGTCAGGGTTAATCTCGTAATCATTGCGAAGCGGGCGGTCATCCAAGTGCCACTGATAGGCGTCGAAGAACTCAAAGATGCGCTCGAAAGCCTTGTCTTCGATTTCGATCTGCGAGTTTTCGCGTTCGAGTTCGTGAATGTCGAACAGACCGCCGTTGAGATATGGCACGCGCCCTAAGAGCTTGTCGAGTTCCGGCGAATGTTGTTGCTGGCCCAAGCCTTCGTGAAAGAGGCGCAGCAGAAAGTACCGATAAAAGGAATGGAACTTATCGCGCCCGCGCGTCTCCTGCATCCCGCGCAGGCGATTGCGTAAATAATGATCGTCGCCGTCGAGAAAACCTTTCTTCTGGATGAAATAGATGAACATTAAGCGGTTGAGCATCAACGATGCGTACCACTCCTGATCGCCTTGCGACTGGATGCCCTTGATGAATTTGAGAAACGCGGCGTGCTCGGCTTTGAACTTGTCGTAGAAGCGTTTAGTGATGCGGTCAACGTCGAAGCCTTGACGGGCGCGCCCGGCCACGTCGGTGACGAATAGATTCGCTTCCTCCTCGAATGAAACAAAGAGGGGTCGAAGTTTTTGCAGAAGACGCTCGCCCGTGCCGCCCCGCTCGAAGGTCTCAGCACGCACGGCCAGCGGTCTGCCCGGCTCGCGCCGTGCCCACTGCCACATCTGCTGCTCGCGCGCACGGTTGACGAAGATGATCAGATGTTCGGCGGCGAGGCGCGCCAGCTCCCGCTCAATTTTCATGCGCGCGGAACGGTCGGGAATGTCGCCATCTGCATTCGGAGAACACTCGAAGACCTGAAAACCGCGCTTCTCCGCAACGGGCGCGAGCGTGTAAGTGTCGTTGTTGACGGTAATCTTGATGGGTTGCGCCTTGAAGCGATCCCAGTTGAGGTCTTCGAGGAACAGTTCCTTGAAGTTGAAATCTTTGATGTTGCGGCGCGCACTCACGGCGTTGATGGGCACGATCTAGTTTCCTCCGGCGGCAAACAATCCGAGCGAGCAAATAATCTGAGGTTCCTGTTTTTTGCCGTCTTCGCTGACCTGACACAAGCGATCCTCTTCGCGCAGAGCAATCACCAACTCCGCCAAAGTCGGGTCGCTGATGCCGCTCTTGAGTTGGCGGTTAAGCGTGTCCACCGCCGTCTGCTTGAGCGGGTAATCGTATAGCTCCTGTATCGCCAGCGATAGTTTGCGGTTCTCGAAAAGCGTCCCCTTGATCGAAGTCTCGTAAGCCTTCAAACGCTCGTAGGTGCGGAAGCGCGCCGACGACGGGCGACCCAATTGCCCGCCCGCGCCCGATTGCTCTTTCACAATATGCTCGACGCCGCGCCCGACGAGTTCGTGATGCTGCGCGTGACGCGGCAGAGGCGGCTCGTCCGGCTTGCACTCCGCCGCGTTGAGGATCGCAAGCTGCGACTGCGTGACGCTCGTGCCGTCGCGGTCAATCCACGCGAGCGAGTCGGTGTCATCGCCCGTCCGCATGTACACGAGCACGCCTTCGGGTTTGGCTGGCGCGGGCTGGTGCGCGCGCGTCGAATAGACGACGTTCGGCAGTTCGTCAATCTTGCGCTGCAACGAAGGGTCGCGGTCAACCGCGTTCTTCCAGATTTGATAGGCGTAAGAAGCGAGATCAACTTCCGTGTCCGCTTCGCCGTCGAGAATGCCCGACTTCTCATGGTAGAGGTCAACGAGCGCGCCCGTACTCATTTCATCTTCAAAAAAGGCTTCGTCCGCGCCGACCACTTCGGCGTTCTCGCGCAGGCGTTGTGAAACGCGGCTTCTGAGACGGATGATGCGCTCCACCCCGTCGGCGGGCAGGAATGAGTAGCACAGGATTTCTTCGGCTTGCTGCCCGATGCGGTCAACGCGCCCCGCGCGCTGAATGAGACGAATGATCGCCCACGGCAAATCGTAGTTGACGACGATGTGCGCGTCTTGCAAGTTCTGGCCTTCGCTTAACACGTCGGTCGCAACCAGCACGCGCAACTCCTGTTCCGGCGAAACTATCGCGCGCTTATCGTTGCTTTCGGGGCTAAACCGCCATGCGAGTTCCGTCGGATCGGGCGAACTGCCGGTCACGCCTTCCGCGTGCGTGACGCCGTGAAGGTTGAGTTGCTTCGCAAGGTAATCAACCGTATCGGCGAACTGCGTGAAGACGAGCACTTTGTCCTGCGGATGTGTTGATCGCAGCAGTTGAACGAGCGCCGCCAGTTTGGTGTCTTTGCTCGTCTGCCAACTCCCGCAAGTTTGCAGCACCTTGATTAAAGCACGCGCGTCGGTTCGCAAATCCTCGCGCAGTTTATCGAGGAAGAGATTAGGGCGCACCCACTTGAAGCGTCGGCGGTATTTTCCTGCGTATATATCGTAAACTTCAGCCGCGCGCTCGCGGTAATCGGCTTCCGTGAGCGGCGCGCCCGGCAAATCTTCGATTTCCGTTTTCACCTCTTCATCATTGTCAATGTCGCCCTCATCATCAAACAACCCGCCCGCCATGCCGGCGTCCGCATCATCGTCAGAGGTGCGCGTGTCGAGCAGGTCGGCGGTCTGTGTGCCAATCGGAATTTGGATTCCTGATTCAATCGCGTGCAGGAAGATGAAGTTACGCAGAATGTGGCGCTCGATGGATTGCAGGAAGGCGGGGCCGCCCGACTCAAGACGTTTGAAGAGATTGGTGCGGCAGAAGCCCATGAGCCGCTTGCCGGCGCGGGAAAGCCCGCCTAACAGCTTGGCTTCGCCTGTAGTCGGCGGCTCTGGCGCGGCTGAGGCGACATAGTTTCCCAAGCCGTAGCGCGGCAACCTCAGTTTGTCTATGGCGCGCACGACCGGAGACGATGACAACTGCGCGTAAGCGTCGTCTTTATCTTCGTCGTTGATCGCAAACTTGATGGTGACGGGCGTGCGTGTTGGGAAGTAAGCGCGGTTGCCGTCCTCGTAAACGAGGTAAGGCCGCCCATCATCACCGTCGCGTTTGGCGTAGTTGGCTTGAATAAAGCTGCGCGTGCGACGCACGAGATAGAGCCGCATCAAATCGCGCCAATCATCCGGGTGTTCGCTCTTCTCAAAGGCGCGGAGCGAACGCACCGGGCATTGATACTGCTGCAAAAACTCTATCTCGCCCATCTCGCCGATCTTCTTTTCCGGTCGGATGCCGAGATCGAGGTCTTCGGGAACGAACAGTCGGAGCTGCGCGGAAAGATCGAGATAGGTTTTATTGTACGGGGTGGCGGAAAGCAGAATGCACTTGCTATCCGAGAGCTTGATGTACTCCTGAATCGCCCTGTACCGCTTGCCCTCGCGGTTACGCATGTTGTGGCTCTCGTCAATCAGCACCAGTCGGTATCGCGCTGGGACGCTTTCCAAATCCCTGATCACTTTGCTCGCCGACATTACTTTGGCGCGCATCCCGTAGCGATCAACGTATCCCTGCCACATCTTGACGAGATTCTTCGGGCAGATAATCAAGGTGCTGACGCCTTGATCGTCCTCGAAGATGCGTGCAAGGGCGGTCGCCATCAGAGTCTTTCCGAGTCCGACCACATCGCCGATCAACACGCCGCCGCGCTTGTTCAGATGGTGCGCGGCGATCTTGACGGCGGCGGTCTGAAACTCGAAAAGGCGGTTGCCGAAATCGCGCGGGATACGAAACTCCGACAAGCCGGCGCGCGCTTCTTGTGATAAATGGTAGGCGATTTTCAGATAGATGTGATACGGAAGACGTTCCTTGACCCAACTGTTATCAATGATCTCCGCCAACTCTTCGGAGATGTCTATGCACCGCGAGTCTTCCCAGCGGTCGTCAAACCACTTCTGCAACTTCTGGCAGGCATCGTGGTCGAGCACGTCCACGTTGAGTTCGCCCTGTTTAGCCAAACCGGACATGGTCAGGTTGCTGCTGCCGACGAAGCCGACCGTCGGGTTATTCGGATCGCGGCGGTGTAGAAGGTAGAGCTTGGCGTGCAGGCGGTGACGCAGGAATAACTTGACGATGACTTTCCCGGCTTTGAGCTGTGCGCTCAGACGGCGCAAGCCCGCGTCGTCTGAATTCGTCGGCGCGCCGAACTCCAACTGCTCCTTGAACTGCTCCGCCACCTTCTTACGCAGGCGCACAACTGTCCCCTGATCGATAACC
>JBGTHJ010000352.1:0-14709 GCA_041746175.1 Pyrinomonadaceae bacterium | reverse complement strand
GCCGCCGCACACCGCGTCGCAACCGTCGCAGGTCACGCTCGAAGCCGCCGCGCCGCCGGGTTCGCGCTCGCCGTTCATGCTCGGCCTGTTCTTGATTGGCGGAATCATTCTGCTCGGCGGCATCGGCATCGTCGCGCTGCTCTTGAGCAACACCGGGACTAAGCCTGAGAACGACAATCGAAACGTCGTGCGCCCGACGCCCGCGCCGACCGCCACAGGTAAATCGACCCCGGCAAAAAACAGCCCTCCGGCGGCGACCAAGACGGAGCGCGCCGAGGCTCTCATCGTTGCCGGCAGCCCGCTCGACAGGGATGCGCTCACGGGTATTTCGTCGGATAATTTGCGGCTGCTGCGCAACACCGTCTTCGCGCGACACGGGCGCGTTTTCAATTCGCCCGAACTCAAAAACTACTTCGCGCAACGCCCCTGGTACAGCCCCGACGCGGGCTACACCGAAAACAGTTTGACCCCGGTTGACCGCGACAACCTCGCCCTGATTCAGACAGCCGAAACGGGCGCCGGACCGAACACATCGAGCGACCCGAACGACGCGCGCAACGAGGTGATTTTGGCGCTCGAAGGATGGGCGGGAGCGACGCGCAGCCACGACCTCGACGCGCACATGAGCTATTACGCCCCCGCGCTCGAAACTTATTATCAGAGCACGGGCATCAGCGTCGGTGCCGTCCGCGCCGACCGTCAGCGCGCCTTTACGCGCTTCACCGACCTCGATGTGCAACTCAGCAACATCAACGTCACGCTCGAACCTTCGGGCACGCGCGCCGTCGCCGTCTTCAACAAAGAATGGGACTTCGACGGCGAGTCCACCGGCATGGTTCGTCAAGAGGTCGTTCTTACCAAACTCGCCGGGCAATGGCTCATCACCGGCGAAAAAGACTTGCGGGTGTTCCAGAAAAACTAGCGCGCGGATGTCGGAACGTGGACGCCGTGCTATCGAAACAAAATTGGTGACATGCGGTTGACAGTTTGATAGGTTGAACGCGCTGTATCCAACACGAGCACAAGGAGAACCGAGGAGATGGCATCGAAAAAGGGTGGTGGGAAAAAGTCGAGCGCGAAAAAGTCGTCCGGTAAAAAAAGCGGCGGCGTGAAGAAGTCTTCGACCAAAAAGGTTTCGGCCAAGAAAGTTGCGAGCAAGAAGGGCGCGTCCAAAAAGACCGTCGGCAAAAAGGCGGCGAGCAAAAAGGCGGCGAGTAAAAAAAGCGGGGCCGCAAAGAGCGGAGCAAAAAAGGGCGCCGCGAAGTCAGTCAGCGGCAAGAAGGGCGCGAGCAAAAAGCAGAGCGCGCGTAAGCAGCCGGGCGCCACCAAAAAAGTCGCGAACAAGAAGAAGTCCACCAAGCGCGCATCGACGGGTGTGCTCGCGAAGGCGCGCAAGGTCGCGGGCGACGTGGTCGTCGGCGCGGTCAGAGGCGCGATCGTCGGCGCGGTCAGAGGCGCGATTGAGCCGGTCGAACAATCCGTCGGCATCAAGCCGGAAGACCAGGGTCAGGAACCGCAGAGCCGCAGCGGCGGCGGGAAAGACGGCGGAGAGGTCAGCGGCGGTTAAGCCCGCCGGTGAAAGTACGTCGCCGGAATGGAGACGTGCGAACTGTTAAAAAAGAGGAGCGGGGATAGCCGACGCCGTGACGCATCGGCTATCCCCGCTCCTTTCTTCGCCTCCTGTTTCAACTTGCAATTGAATGTAGTAATTATAGCAAGTTGCAATTGCATGTAGCACATGAAAGAGCGGCGTCGCCTGGGAGCGCGAGCGTCCCGCTCGCATTGAGCGTTCGGAGAGCGCGAACCATTGAACGTGCTCCGAGCACGCTTGCCAGCGCGACGCTTGCGCTCCCGGCACTCAACCCAATTGCAAAGCACCATATTTCAACCCGTGACGGTGAGCGCTTGCTCGATGGCGGCGCGGATTTGCGGCGGCGTGGCCTGCGGATTGAAGCCGATGAAGCGTTTGAAGATGCGACCGTCGCGGGTCAGGATGAAGGTTTGGGGGATGTTGGTCTGATTGCCCATCAGCCCGCGTGAGACTTCATTGGGAGACCAGCCGAGTTTGTAATCGATCTTGAATTCATCAGCGAACTTTTTGACTTTGACGGCGTCCTTCGCCGGGTCTTCGATGGTCAGCCCGACGACTTCGACGCCGCGCTTTTTAAACTCGTTGCCGAGCGCGATGAGATGCGGAATCTCGACGCGACACGGGCCGCACCACGTCGCCCAGAGGTCGAGCACGACGACTTTGCCTTTGTAGCTCGCGAGCCGTAGCGTTTTGCCGTCGAGCGTTTTGAGGTCGGTGTTCATCACGACGGCGGGCAGCGTGACGAATTGGCCGGGCGAGGGTTGCGGCGGTGCGGCGGGTCGCTGCGCGGTGACCGTGACGGTCGGCTTTTGCGGCGAAGCGGCGACGACAACAGGCGAGCCGTCTTTCGTCTGCGAAACTTGCGCCGTGTCACCACCACCACCACCACCACCACCACCACAGGCGATCAACACGAACGATGCGCAGAGGGCGACGACGGCCAGGGCGTGGCGATGGTCGTGTCGTTTCGCGCTTGGGAGTAAAGGGGTCGCGGGTCGAGTTCTTTGGGGTAACGAGTTCGTGGCCGGTGTCATGCGGTTGAAAGATTCCTTTTTCGAGATTCGGAGTCGCCCGGTCAAAGCTTGCGGCTGAACGAAGCCGACGGCACACAGTAGCACAGTTGAAAGTGGTTGGTGGAGTTAGCGCGGCGCGATGTTGAGAGCAGATATGGGCGGAGCGTGGAACGACGAAAATCCGAAAACCGTTATGCCTCCGGCGCTCCGTCGTCGGGCAGTTCGACTTTGCGCAGCGCGTAGGGCGAGCCGTCGAAGCGAAACTCGGCGCGGGCGATGGCGTAGTGGAAACAGTCGCGCCCGAAGTAGTTGAGGTTTTTGACGTGGGACATCCGGAGGCGTTCCATGACGCGCTTGGAGGCCGCGTTTTCGACAATCGAGATGGCCGCGATGCGTTCGCAGCCGAGTTGCTCGAAGCCGTAGCGGAGACACGCGCGCGCCGCTTCCGTCGCCAGCCCACGCCCCCAGCATTCTTTCGCGAGGAGGTAGGCGAGTTCGACTCCGACCTCGTCGATGAGCACGATCAGGCCGCAGTAGCCGATCAGCTTCCCGCGCTCTTTCTCGACCACCGCCCATCTGCCGTAGCCGCGTGCTCTGAAAATTTCGTTGAAGCGCTCGATGAGGGCGCGCGTGCTGTCTATCGTGAACTCTTCGCCGTCGGCGAGAAACCGTTTCACGTCGGGGTCGCGGATGATTTGGTAGAAGTCCGCGACATCATCCGACGCGAAAAGACGCAACCGTAGACGTGCTGTTTCAATCTCGTGAGTGTTCATGCGGTTCGTTGGAGACTTTGGGACTAGACGCGAGGGCCGCAAGTTGGTTTACTGTTTAGTCATCCATCGGGGCATGACGCTTCACGGTGGCGCGGATTGTAGCATAATCCCCCCTGCCGAAATCTACCGGCCAACGTAGCTTTCAACCGCGCGGCGGCCACAGCCAACCCGTTCGTGGCGGCGCTTGAGAATATTTTTGCCGCTCTGAAATTCTTTCGCGAAAACAGTCGGCGATGATCGGCGTATGGAAGAACCGTTCTGGCTCGCACAGTGGGCGAAGTCGCGCTCGAAGCGAAATGCGTTTGGCGTTCCCATCCGCAATTTCGGAAAAGTCTCCGAGACCATCTACCGGGGCGCGCTGCCCGACACGACGGGCTATCGCACGCTCGCCGTCAAGCTTGGGGTGCGGCGCGTGTGCAGCATCATCGAGTACGAACGGCTCGAAGACCGCGCGCACGCGCTCAACGCGGGGATCGAGGAATGGCGGAGCATCGCTTTCTCCGACACGTCTGCGCCGCCGCCGGAGAAGGTCAGACAGTGGCTCGAATACATGCGCGGGGCGGAGCGCGAGGGGGCGATCTTTACGCATTGTCGCGGCGGCAGACATCGCACGGGCGTGCTCGTCGGGGTCTATCGCGTGACGGATGAGGGGTGGACGAAGCAGCAGGCTTTCGCGGAGATGCTGGCCTACGGTTGGTATTCGGCGCAGGGGCACGCCCCGCTTCTCGAATGGTTCTTCCGACGCTTCGACCCCGCCGACTTCCAGCGCGCCGCTTATAGCGAGTTGCAATAGAAGGTCGCACCTAAAAGAGCCGCGCCGTCCGCCGGGAGCGCGAGCCTCCGGCGCGCCTTGAGCGTTCGCCGAACGCGAATCATTACGCGAATCATTACGCGAATCATTGAGCGTGCGTGGGGCACGCAGGCCAGCGGGACGCTGGCGCTCCCAGGAATCATTGAGCGTGCGTGGGGCACGCTTGCCAGCGGGACGCTGGCGCTACAAGCATTCACCCAATTGCAAAGCATAAAAGATGCCTGACATCGCGCGCGACCCGCACGCGCACAAGGTCACGTATCGAGATTGAGTTGCGAGGCTTCGGCGACCGCCGCCGTGTCGAAGCCTTGACAGACGCGCTTGAGTTGATTGAGCCGCTCGCGAATCGAGAGCGTGAACCGCTCGACTTCCTCCCCGTTCGCGCCGCTGACGCGCAGCCCGTCGCGCAGTTGTTCATCGGTGATGCGCCCGATGTACGAGTAAAGCCAGCGCACGTCGTCAACCGTGATGCCTTCGACGGCGTCGTCGGTGCGCTGCCCGACGTAGCCCCAACCGACTTTGCCGTCGTCAACGCTCGTGACGAACTGCGGCGTCTGCGCCTCGAACCCCGCGTCGTCCCACTTGCTACGGTTGAGCGGCGTGCCCCACTTGCCCATCGTCGCGCCCCAATCGATTATCAAATAGCGAGCTTCAATCGAGTCGTCGGCCAGACGGTGCTCGAAAATCGCCATGTTCGAGCCGCGCGCCACATCGCGCACGTCCTTGTTGTCCCAGTTCGAGGTCAGCATCAGCATGATTTTCAAACCGTTCAACTCTTTGGTTCCGACGAACGGGTTGTCGTCCCACGACCAGCCGTGTTCGTCGAACAACTTCCGCACGCCCTGTTCGTCGAGTTCAAAACGCGCGTCGGCGAACGTGCAATCCTCGGACACGCACGCCCGCGCGCGTCCGAGTTCGCCGACGCCCTCAATGCGCCCTTCGGCGATGAAGTAAGCTTGCTCGACGTGATACCCCGCCGCCCATACGAGCCGCGTCGCAAATGTTTCCGAGCGCACCTCGTCGCCCCATTTGACGCGCCACGTCCGCCCGTTCGCATCCTTGACCGACACACACGGATTCGACCCCGTCCCGTGTTCCTCCATGAAATCAAAGGGCGGGGCGGGCGCGCCGTCTGTGCCCCCCGGCCCGCTGCGAAAATCGAGCGTTTCGACCGCGCCGGGGTTGCTCCACAGAGACTTTCGCTGCGCCCGCAAACGGCGTTCGCCCGCTTGTCTGCGTTTGTAAACCGACGCCACCCACCAGAACAGATAGACTCCGGCGACGACGCTCGTCGTTCCGACCAGTGCCCACAAGATGACGCTCGCCCATGTGCTCATGGTTCCAGTTTAGCATCATGTCGGGGGAGTTTTCTCCGGCGGGAATGGCTCAGCGGGAAATTTTCAGTTCGGGCAGGGCGCGGACGATCTCGACGGTTTCGAGGCTGACGTTTAGCGCCTGTCCATATTCAGGCAGCACAAAGCGAAAACGGGCAGCGTGCGGGCTGCCCGTTTTCAGTTGCGGATAAAGATGAGCCGGACAGGGATCGAACCTGTGACCCGCTGATTAAGAGTCAGCTGCTCTACCAACTGAGCTACCGGCCCGCGCGGTGGGAGGAGTGAATTATACGGAGTGAAATCGAAGTGTCAAGATGAGACGTGAAACTCGGCGTCCGGTGGAATGTTGGCGTGCCGCGCGGGTCTGGCTCAGTGCACGCCGGCGACCGCGCGGGCGTTCAGCGGGCGGTCGATGGCGGGTCGGGTGGCGCGGTTGGCGAGTTCGCTCGCGGTGACGAAGATGGTGCGCGTGACGGCTTCCATCTTTTGATAGTCGATTTTGTCGGCGGTGTCTGATGGCTGATGATAGTCTTCGTGTGCGCCGTCGAAGTAGAAGATGATGGGGATGCCCCGGAGCGCGTAGTTGTAATGGTCGCTGCGGTAAAAAAAGCGGTTCGGGTCGGCGGGGTCGTCGAAGCGATAGTTGAACGAGAGGTTGAGATAAGCCGCGTTGACGCCCGCGCTGAGCGCGCCGAGTTCCGCGCTCATCATCTTCGAGCCGATGACGTAAATCTCGTTCGGGCCGGAGAGGTCGCGGTTGAACGGGTTGATGTCGCCGCGCTGCTTGCTGCGCCCGATCATGTCGATGTTGAGTTGGGTGATGATTTTGTCGAGCGGCACGGTCGGATATTTAATGAAGTATTCCGAACCCCACAAGCCTTTCTCCTCGCCCGTGTGCCAGACGAAGAGAATCGAGCGTTTGGGGCGCGCGCCGCGCGCGAAGGCTTCGGCCAGCGCGAGCATGGCGACCGTGCCCGAACCGTCGTCGTCCGCGCCGTTGTAGATCGCGTCGCCTTTGACCGCCCGCCCGACGCCGACGTGGTCGTAATGCGCCCCGATAGCGACGTACTCGTTTTTGAGCAGCGGGTCTTCGCCTTCAACCACGCCGATGACGTTCTGCGTGGTCGCCGTGACGGACGAAGCTCCGACCGTGAAACTCATCCGCTTGCCGGGCGCGAGGTCGAAGCCGTCGGGGAGCGGAACGCCCGCCACGCGCTCGAAAATTTGTTTGCCCGTGATGCGTTCGCCCGCGAAAATCTCGTCGAGCATCGCGCGCGAGGGCATGATGGTTGGTATCCGCGCCGTCAGAGGTTGCTGGTCTGCAAACTCGTCGTTGTCGTCATCGCCCGCCGCCGATGCGTCAAGGCCGACAACCTCGAACCGATTGCGTTGCAGCGATAACCGACGTGCAAGCCACCAGCGGTCGAAATTTTTGGCGTGCGGAATCATGATGATGCCGGTGGCTCCGTGTTTGAGCGCGTAGCTTGCCGGGTCGTCCCAGTCTTTGCCGTTGGCGGCGATGTCGACCAGCGTGACATCGGCGGGCAGTCCGGCGGAGACGATGACGATTTTGTCGCGCACATCGATGCCGCGATAGGCGTCGATCTTTTTTGAGGGGACGACCCACCCGTGACCCGCGTAGACGAGCGAACCGGCGGCGCGGCCTGTCGCCGGCGCGACGAGAAAGTCTTGTCCGAAGTTGTACGCCCGCCCGCGCAACGCCGCCCCGGTCTTCGATGGATCGACGTTCTCGCTCCGCATCTTGATGGTTTGAAAGTATGAGCCGGGGTCGCCCGCCGGTTTTAGCTTGAGGCTCTTGAGCCGGTCGGCGATGTACTGCGCGGTCATGTCCAAACCGGGCGACGGCGTGTCGCGGCCTTGCATCTCGTCAGAGGCGACGTAGTAGAGGTCTGTTTTCAACTGCTCCGCCGTGACACGCTTGGCGGCTTCGAGCGTCGCGGGCGAGAGTGTAACGGATGCCCGCGATGCGTTTGCGGTCGGCGTGACCGGAACCGTCCGCTGTTGTTGTGCCCGCGACGCCGGAAAGAGCGGCACGAGGAGCGCGCCCGCCAGTACCAGACCGATTAAGCTGAATCTACGCATGAACCCTCCGCGAAAATATATCTGCGAGCCGCTTGTTGACGCGGGCAGTCGAGCTTTGATGTCGTGGCTAGTGTTTGCCGTTCGCCATCCGCTTAACAGTCTGCCGTACGAAATGAAAAAAAACAGCCACGTTCCCGTTGGCTGCTCTTATCCGGCGATTCGATTACCCGCGGCAGGAGTCGAACCTGCGACCTCTTGCTCCGGAGGCAAGCGCTCTATCCACTGAGCTACGCGGGCGCAAAAGTCTGTCGACGAAAAGTAAAATAGCATAGCTTGTTTGACGCTTGCCAGCGGTGCGGTCAACCCTCCCCCCGACGCTTCCCGCAAACCTGCCGCGCGCCGCCATCTTTCGGGTTGCGTCGTCTTCAACTTCTTCGACGCGACCCGTCTGTCAAAGGCGTTGCCGGTCGGCGATCCGTACGTCTGAAACATTCGCTGCCCGTCGCGACTTTTGCAAAAACGCGGCGGTTGGTGTTAGAACATCCAGACGCGTTCAATTTTAAGAGTGGTCGTTGTCATCCCAACCAAAATCCATCGAGGTGAATCTGTGTTTCAAAAAGTAGGAGTCTGTTTGGTGACGCTCGCGGTCATGTTCCCGGCGCTGGCGTCGCCGTTGCAAAATCCCGCCCCGACGCCGACCCCCGCCGACGCGCTGGCGAAGGACGCGCAACGCAAGACCGAGCAGTTGCAAGAAGCCATCAACAAGCCCGAAGCGTGGGATGTGGAAGCCGAACACGGGCCGACCACGCGCGTCGATTTCGAGACGGACGAAGGCACCTGGATGAGTTGCGATGTGTCGCCGGACGGCCAGACCATCGTTTTTGATTTGCTCGGCGACATCTACCGGATGCCGGTCGCGGGCGGTCGCGCCGAACTTCTCTCGGGCGGCATGTCTTACGAAGTCCAACCGCGTTTCAGTCCTGACGGGCGGCACATCGCGTTTACCTCCGACCGCGACGGCGGCGACAATATTTGGTTGATGGATGCGGACGGCAAGAACCGCCGGCAGGTAACGAAAGAGACGTTGCGTCTGGTCAACAGCCCGGCGTGGTCGCCTGACGGTCAATATCTTTTCGTCCGCAAGCACTTCGTCGATACACGGTCGCTCGGCGCGGGCGAGGTGTGGATGTATCACGCCAACGGCGGCGGCAAGGGCGTCCAGCTAACAGAGAAGCCGAACTGGACGGCGAACATCGGCGAACCCGCCGCCGACCCCTCCGGACGCTTCGTCTATTTCGTCGCGAGCACGGCGTTCGACTACAACAAGAACGTCTACGAAAATATCTACTGGATCGAGCGTTACGATTTGCAGAAGGGACGCCGCACGATGTTCGTGCGCGGTTCGGGCGGCGCGATTCGCCCGCAGGTTTCGCCCGACGGCAAACACCTCGCGTTCATCCGCCGCGTTGGTTTGAAGACCGTGCTGTTCATGCGCGAGATCGAATCGGGGCGCGAGTGGCCGGTCTTCGACGGTCTGACGCACGACCAGCAGGAGTCGTGGTCGATCTTCGGCACGTATCCCGGCTACGCATGGATGCCCGACTCGAAGTCGGTCGTCATCACGGCGGGCGGCAAGTTCGTCCGCCTCAACGTCGAGACCCGGCAGGCGGCGCCGATTCCGTTCACCGCGCGCGTCTCGCAGCGGATTACGAAAGCGGTCAGGTCGGCGCAACCGGTCGCACCCGACCGCGACACGACACGTCTGTTGCGTTGGGCGAAACGTCACGGCGACCGCATCATCTACACCGCGCTCGGCAAACTCTACGTCAAACAGGGCGACGCCGCCCCGCGCCGTCTGCTCGATACGAACTACCGCGAATACGCGCCGAACTTCAGCGCCGACGGCTCGCAGATAACTTTCGTGACGTGGTCAGACGATGAGAAGGGCGCGGTCTGGACGGCTGACGCGACGGGCGCGAATGCGCGCCGGATAACCACGACGGGCGATCAGTACGCCAACCCGGTCTTCTCGCCCGACGGCACAAAGGTCGCTTACTTGAAGGGGCGCGGCAGCGTCTATCACGACGAGGAACTCGTCAGCGATTCGACCTTCGAGATTCACTACTGGGACGGCCAGCAGCACCGCTACGTGATGGACGTGCAGAGTCGCGGCCCGAACGCGCGGATGCCGGTGCTCAGTTTCGACCCGGCGGGCGAACGCATATTCTTCATGGAGTCGTCGCAGACGCCGCAGACGCCGACCACCGGCACGCAGTTCGTCACCCATCTGAGCAGCGTCAAACTCTCCGGCGACGATTACAAAAAGCACATCGAGGCGAACTACATCTCCGAAATTATCCCGTCGCCCGATCATCACCGGGTCGCCTTCAAAGAACTCCACAAACTCTACGTCGCGCCGTTTCCGAAGACGGGCAAGATGCTCAAGTTGAGCGCGGTCGAAACCACCGTGCCCGTCAAAAAGTTGTCACCGGAATCAGGCGACTGGCTCGCGTGGTCGCCCGACAGCAAGTCCGTCCAGTGGACGCGCGGCGAGGACTTCCACGAGCAGACGCTCGAACGGATCGACAAAGAACTCGACAAGGGCGAGAAGATGCCCGCGCCGCAGCGGACGAAAATCGGCTTCGAGTTTGCGACCGCCCGCCCGCGCGGACTCGTCGCGCTGACGAACGCGCGGATCATCACGATGCGCGGCGACGAGGTGATCGAACGCGGCCAGATTCTCATCGAAGACAACCGCATCAAGGCCGTCGGCAAAAACATCTCGATCCCCGCGAACGCGAAACGGTTCGACATGGCGGGCAAAACCATCATGCCCGGCATCATCGATGTCCACGCGCACATGGGTTACAACGCGCTCGACATCAACCCCGAAAAACAGTGGCCGTACTGGGCTAATCTCGCCTACGGCGTGACGACGACCCACGACCCTTCGGCGGCGACGCAGATGGTCTTCGCGCAGTCCGAGATGGTCAAGGCGGGCGTCATGGTCGGGCCGCGCGTCTTCTCGACCGGTTATATTCTCTACGGTGCGGAGAGTCCGGAGAAGGCCGTCGTCAACAATCTGGAAGATGCGCGCGGGCATCTCGAACGTCTCAAAGCGGTCGGGGCGTTTTCGGTCAAGAGTTACAACCAGCCGCGCCGCGACCAGCGCCAGCGGATCATCCGCGCCGCGCGCGACCTCAAGATGCTGGTCGTGCCGGAAGGCGGCTCGACCTACTTCTACAACATGACGCACATCCTCGACGGCCACACCGGACTCGAACACGCCATCCCCATCGCGCCGCTCTACAAAGACGCGCTGACGCTGCTCACAAAAAGCGAAACGGGTTACACGCCGACGCTCATCGTCGGCTACGGCGGCATCTGGGGCGAGAACTACTGGTATCAATTCACCAACGTCTGGGAGAACGAAAAGCTGCTGCGCTTTACGCCGCGCCGCGTTATCGACGAGCGCGCACGGCGTCGCCTGCTGGTTCCCGAAGACGACTTCTATCACTTCGAGTTGGCGAAAACGGTCAGGGATGTCGTGAGGATGGGGGGCAAAGCCCAACTCGGCGCGCACGGCCAACTACAGGGACTCGGCGCGCACTGGGAACTCTGGATGCTGCAACAGGGCGGGCTAACCAATCTCGAAGCCCTCCGCGCGGCGACGCTCCACGGCGCGCAGTATCTCGGTCTCGACCGCGAAATCGGCTCGCTCGAACCCGGCAAACTCGCCGACCTCGTCGTCTTCGACAAAAACCCGCTCGACCAGATTCGCCACACCGAATCCGTCAGCCGCGTGATGATTAACGGCGTCCTCTACGACACGCGCAACATGGACGAGATTTATCCCGAAGCCAAACCCCGCACGAAATTTTTCTGGGAACGCTCCGGCAGCGCGGTCGAGCAGTAAACGCTCAGCGGTCAGCAGTCGACCAAAGCAGAAGCGGCAGGCTATGTGAGCCTGCCGCTTCTGCTTTTACCGTGCGCGGATAGCGCTGGAATCGACCGGCGCGCATCTGTTCTCTTTTTCAACTGGAGACAACCGTTCTGCCCGATAGCTTGCCAGCGCGAACTCTCGGACAAGTCGGCGAATTATATAGCGAGTTGCAATAGCATGTAGCACCTAAAAGAGAGTCGCCCCCTGGGAGCGCGAGCCTCCGGCTCGCTTTGAGCGTGCTGGATCACGCTGGCCGGCGGGACGCTGGCGCTCCCAGCACTCACCCAATTGCAACTCGCTGTAATATGCTGCGATGCTTCACCCGCCACCGGCAATGCTGGCAAGTCGGGCGTAGGGTTAAGACGAACGAAGGCTTGAAGTGAGCGGCGCGGAGTTAGCCACGACTCGAACAAATCGTGGGCGACCCAAAATGCAAACTGGGCCGCCCACGATTTTTGTGGCAGACAACACGCGCCGTCTGCCTGAAAAAGTTCCAGCCTTATGCGCAGGCCAGAGTCAGAGCCACGTTATTTCCCGGTGTTGACGTACTGGATACAGTCGCCCTGATTCTTGAAGGTCGTGTTGTTGGCTCGACGGAGCATCTGCCAGCCTCCGTTCTTGCACTGGTTTTTGGTGACGGCCAGCGGGCAACCGGAGGCGTTGACGGTTGTTCCGGGCGCTGTACCGGGGCAGACATCCGCGCCATCGAGCACGCCGTCGTTGTCGTCGTCGGGATCAACGCAGTCGGCCATGCTGTCGCCGTCGGTGTTGACGAAGCCTTCATCAACCATGCCGTCGCAGTCGTTATCTACGCCGTCGCAAATTTCCGCCGCACCCGGAAAGACGGTCGGGTCGTTCGGAGCGCAGTCCTCGCCGTCGCTCACGCCGTCGCCATCCGTGTCCGCCTCGAAATCATATGTCACACAGAAGGTGCCGTAGCCGATGGCGAGCGCGTCGGACGAAGCGGTGAGCGCGGGGTTGCCGCTGCCCTGATTGACGCCGAAGCCGCCGACGATGGTGGCGTTCGGGAAGAGCGCGAGAATGTCAGACCACGTGCACAGCGGCTCGGAAGGATCGCATCCCGCCGCGCCCACCGGGCCAGTGCCCCACCAACGCCCCGCGCCTCCGTTGTAGGCGTTCCACGTTTGCCACGTGTCGTCCATGATCGGTCCGAGACTCGTGTTGTAGATTGGCTCGAAGACCAGCGTGGAAAATTCGCCGGGGTTCAACGCCCCGCCGTTGATGTCTATCTGAAGGTTGAGCGAGGGGAGTTGCGCGTTCATGTCCGACGGGTTGGCGGCGCGGTAGGTCGCATAACTGATCTGGTTGATGCTCGATAGCGCCGTCCCGGTGTGGTCGTAGTTAAAGAGCGTCCCCTTGTCGCCGCCGGTCGGGGTGCTCGTCTCGAAACTCCCGGTTCCGGCGGGCGGCGTGCCCGGCCCGTTGCGGAAGATACCGAGGCTGGCGGGAGTCCTGTTAAAGAAAACCCAGTCGTTGGTGGGAGGCGTGTTTTCGGGCTGCCTGACGATGTCGCTTTCGATGATGACATCGGTCGTGCACGAGAGCGAATCGGCGTTGAAACGGACGGACGGCTTAAAGCCCGTCCAGCAACCGGCGTCGAGACGGAACACGCCGACGCCGCCCGCGCCGCCGTCACAATAGTTAGGTCCGAGGGTGCTGTTGTAATAAGCGTCGTCGGGCGCGGGGTTCGTACCGACGGTCGTCGCGCCGTCGAGTCCGACGTTGAGCGAGTCGTAGCCGCAACCGCCCGGCTCCGTGAAGCACGCGGCGGCTTCGCCAATCGGCGCGTAGCCGTGATGGGTCGTGTTGTAGGCGATGCTGTAAATCACCTCATCGGGCAGCACGAGATTCAAGGCCGAGAGGTCGAAAGTGATATTGGCCGCAAAGCCGTTGAAGCACGTGCCGGAAACAGTGTCGCGCCACCTGCCGTCCATGCAAGAAGGATCAGCCGACGGGCGATATGGAATCGCAAAGGTCTGCGTGACTGAGCGAATCAGCGCGCCCGGCGCGTTGCCCGCGCCGACCTGATAAATGTTGAGCGTGATCGGGTGCATGAAGTTTGCGCCCGGCGTCGTCACGCAGTCGCCGCCAAACCAAGTGCCGCTTTCGCAGCCCCAACTGCTCATGGTCTGTACGGCCGTCGTAACCCGACGACCGCTCGCGGGCGAGAAGCGGACGCGGTCGCCGAACTCTCGTGTGGAAGTGGCCTCGTAGCCGAGACTGACGACGTTGCCCGGCAACGGGTCCGGGATGCTGTCGTAGATGGGCGTGCCTTGCGCAAGCGCCTGTGCAGCGCAGAGCGAGAAGAGAAGCAACAACAAGAATAGAACTCTGATTTTCATTTTTTTCCTTTCACTGTGCTCAGGAGTATTTTATTTGAGGGGCAAGAGTACTGACCCCAGTGATTGGACGCAGACCTTCTTTTGCATTCTGGCGAGATACGGCGAGGCGTTTGCTTGAGACGTGTTTCGTGAACACAATCTGGAGAGGTGTCGTCTTGATTCGCACGGCGTCGTGCGGTTGACTCGACAAACCTCTTGGACGCGGAAAACGGGCAGGGCGTGCAAAACGTCCGTGCTGGCCCTAACTACTCCAAAACCGACCGCTATCGCCCGCACGCCGGCGCGTTTGAGATTGCGCCTTCAGCGATGATCAATGTTGGAGAACGGGGCGCATCCTATATAAAGCACCCTGTCTTGTCAATCGTCTTTCCCCGGACGCGCGGCAGATGCGAAGCAATCCACGTTGCGTCTGGAAGCGGTTTCATAATCAACACCGCAATGAAATCTCGACGCAACCGAGATGGACGACTTCCAAAATAGAGCAATAATATACTTGACGAATCATATTCGTCACAGTGTATTATTAGCGCGCTCTATGGGGGTGTCAAATGACCCCCGAATATCCGTGCGACAGGATAGGACTCTGGCGCCCGTTAGGAGTGTGTCCCCAAATGTTAGATTTTAGCTTTCCCGCAATACTTGATCTCTTTCCTCATCATATAAGCCCCAAAAGATCGCGTAGCGCATCTTTCCTTATCTCGACTTTATCCATTCAAGCCGCGTAGCAGAGCGCATCCGTCAAGCGTTCTAATAATGCCCGGTCTACTTTTACGCTGTCCGCTTCAGAACCTGACGTGCGAAAACTCACTTCGCGCCATAACTGCTGTCGAACCCTCGC
>JBGTHJ010000351.1:0-3493 GCA_041746175.1 Pyrinomonadaceae bacterium | reverse complement strand
GCGCGCGCGCCACGCCACGGAATTTTCTTGAAACTCTGCAAACAGTAGAGACACGGCGAGCCGGTGTACAAATCAACCTCGTCGCCGCTCGCAGCGAGCGCAGCCAGCGCCGCTCGACGCCGCTCTAGTTGCATGTCGATAACTTTCAACAGCCGTCGATACCCGTCGGCGAAATCTTCACGGGTAAGGTCGGCGACGACATCCTCCGCCTCTTCCGCGCCGCGATAGCCCGACATGTTGCAGCACAGCGCGAGACGGCCACGATAATCAACGCTCAAGCTCGTGCCGCGCAGCGCGGCGCACGGCGCAGCGGGGTTGGTGTCCAGATACCCGACATCGATGCCGATGTTCAGCTTAAAAATCCGGTTGAGCAGCGCGATCTCTTGCTCGGCGTGGGCGCGTTCCGCCAGACTCAGCGCGGATTCGTCCTCGATGGACTGTGAGGTCGGCAGAATGTGGCCGAAACTCAGCGACGATGCCCCCAAACGCGCCGCGAGCAGCGCAATCTGTTCCAACTGCGGAACGGTGTCGCGACGGATGCTGATCTTGATCGAGAACGGGATGCCGCTCATGTGGCAGCGCGTCACGGCGCGAATCAGCCGGACGAAAGAGCCTTCGCCGCGCCAGCCGTCGTGCGTCTCGCGCGACGCGCCGTCGAGACTAAAAGCGACCACGCGAATCGAATCACGGTGCTTGTTGAGAGACGGCCAGACGCGGTCGAAGTGCCAGCCGTTGGTGACAAAACCGAATCTCATGCCTTCCGCACCGACCGTTTCGATGATTTCACCGAACTTCGGATGGAGCGTCGCTTCACCGCCGGTAAACGACACGTCAGTGATGCCCGCAGTATCGCGTGCCTGACGGATGATGCGACGCAAAAGTTCGACGGGAAAGAAATTCGCGGGCGTGTGATACAGCGCATCCTCATCGCGCATACAGTAGCTACAATGAAGATTGCAGATATTGGTCAGCTCGATGATGATTCGCGGCGGGCCGTCTTGGTGAACGCGCGCGGGGTGTGCCTCGCTCATAAAAGTTCTCCCATGTGCGACGCGACGAGCCGGGCGGCGGTGTGCGGTTCGTCGAGAAGGTCATGACCGGCGCGCAGGTCGAAGGCGACGGACTGTTTCGATAGCCGCGCCAGCACGTCCAAATGCTCGCGAGCGATGGGCGCATCGTAACAGGCCCACGGGCACATTCTCATCAAGCGGGTCATGGCGGCGTGCGACGACAGCGGCAGCACAACGGTTTTCGCCTCGTGACTGAGCGAGGAAAAAAAGAGCGCGCCGGGGCGACACTTTTCGATGAAACCGGATGGAAACATCACGCTTGGTTCGAGACGCTGCTTGTTATCGTCTAACTCGTCGTGCTCGCGCATCGCCGCGTCGACGCTCGGGAGCGCGACCGCAGTCAGCGTTCGTTGGGTCAGTGAAAAGGCTTTTCGGAATCCCCACGCCGCAACGCCGTCCGGCGTCGCGCCGAGCAGCATCGTGTCGTCTGAGAGATAGCCCCAGCCACCAAGACCGAGACGCACGGCGAGCGTCGATTTGCCGCTGCCGGAAACCCCGATGATCAGTGCGCCCGTCCGACTTCCAGGGGCGACTACCCCCGAAGCATGAATTTCATACCGCCCGCACCGCCGGAGGGCGGCTTGCGTGGCATAAAAGATGAGACGGGCGAGCGCGACCGAAGTGCGCTCGCCCGCATTGTCATCGATCCAAACTTCAATCTTTTTTAGAGCGGGTGGATTAAAGCGTATCAGCGATTCGCCGATTTTCAAATACGAGGTTACGCCGTCAGTATGGCAAAAACCGTGCGGCACCTCGAATCGATCCATGTCGGACGGCACGGCAGGCGGTGTCGCTTCACGCCTGAGTTCAATGGTGCAGTCGATGTTTGGGAAGGCATCAGAAACAACCGGCGTGAAATGCCACGCGGCGATAAACTTGTCTGCTAATTGCGCAGAGTGGTCATCGAAGGTTCGGACACACATGAGACGACCGGCGACTCGATAAAGACAGGCGGACGCCGGTCGGGCGACTTGCTCTCGTGTGACCATAGGGTGTTCTGAGACAACTCTCCACGGGGCTGGCCTCGACTAATTCGTTGGGCCGGTATCGGTCGCCTGAAAGAAAGTGGTCGCTTCAAGCACATCGACGGGCACGGACAATTTCGGCTCGACGAACTCTTTTTTGGAGGTCGAAATGGATTGCAAATTCTCCTCAAGTTCAACGTGGTCTGTGATTTGTTCGGGTTTTGAAAGTTCGTTGCGCATGTTAGGTGTTAGCCTCCTCAGACTATTGGGGTAAGTACTCACGACTTTGCGGGCGCCAGTAGGGCGAGCCGCAACGGCATGGTTTCAAAAGTTTGCAAATCGGTGCGGTAATAAAGACGAATGGCCGGAGAAAGGCTACGCACCGCCTGATCCAACGGTTGATTGGAAAAATTGACATCGACGACCTCGGTCGAATCGTGTCGCAAATCGAACGGCACGCTGAGCGCGTTCGCCACCTTGTAGAGAACCACAATCAACGGCTGTTTTTGCGCCCGCACGCTCAGTTGATTCTTGGCGTAGGAGACGGTCAAGGGCTGCTCTTCTTCTTTCACGGCAGCATTGGTTCCCTCTTCCGTATCGCCTTCGATCAAAATCGCCTCGGAGCTACTTTTTATCGCCGCCGTCAACGAAGGCGGTGGCTCGTTGAGCGCGTGCAAATAAATCGCCAGTGGCTGTGGTTGAGCGAAGTCTCCACCCATCTCGTAATCGATGTAGGGCTGCGGCGCGAGCAAGCGCACGGCGGCATCGAGCGGCAGTTGGCTAAACTCGATCGTCACGGTCTGTTTCTGCATCAAGGGGCTCAGTTGCACGGGCACTTTGAACTCGCGACCGAGGGCGCTCGCAATCTCCGCAACCGGCGCTTCCACCGCCGCCAGCGTGACAGACATCGGATTGCCCTTGGAGACGCGAAGCCGCCATTTACCTTCTTCGAGCGGTTTCTCCGTGGACTGTTCGCGCGTCGGTGGCTTTTGCGTAGCATCGCCGGACTTAACCGGTTTGTCCGCGCGCGGTTTGGATTCCTGAGCAACAGGTGAAGCGTTCGCCGACGCAGCCAGCAAAACTATGGCGGTACAGAGCGTCAACAGACGCTCCCGAATTCGGATATTGAAAAGCATCATTACGTCAGTCGTTGTATTTGAAGAAATCGTAAACCTTCCCAGGGTACGAATTAGCATGAACATGTTCAGTACGTAGTGGTCGCAAGCGGAGCGTTCGGTAAACTACGAAGATGTCCAACGGCAAGCGGAAACTAACATATTTTGAGACTTCAGGTCAACATAGGTATGGAATGTGAATTGACTAAACCACTATGCACTGAAAGTGCATAGATTTCCGCAGGACTGAAAGTCCCTCTCATTCGAGGATGAATGACTCGGTGTCCTGATTCGATGACTGCCGATGATGCTCAAGGTACTCCTGCACCACCGTTTCGCTGAC
>JBGTHJ010000350.1:0-6383 GCA_041746175.1 Pyrinomonadaceae bacterium | reverse complement strand
GGCGTCGGGCTAGCGTCTGGCGTCGCGCCCGGCGTCGAAGTGTCGGGCGGACGTGCCGAAAGAAATGCGAGCGACTGGCCGTCGGGCGACCAGCGCGGCGAGGTCGAAGACTGCGGGCTGGCGGTGAACTGTCGCGGCGGGCGACTGCCATCCGCCGCGACCATCCAGATGTTCGACTGCCGCCGGTTCTGTTTCCGATCCACAGTCGTCAAGACGTACGCGACCAGTCGGCCATCGGGCGAGACGCGCGGGTCGCTCACGAACTCGAACGAGTAGTAGTCCTCCGTAGTGATGCCGCGCCGCTTCTCCGTCTGCGGCGCACGCCCGACGGCGGTCGCCGACTGCGACACCAGCAACAAGCTCACCATCAACCCGACGACAACGCTTCTCGATGTTTTCATTCCGCTTCCCTTCCCGGATTATGCTATCCACCCTCTGCGCCGCGCCGCTCTCTGTTGCCGGCGAACGGATGTGCTTAACTACTTCTCGTCTTCCTTCTTGTTCAGACTTTCGAGCAAGGCCAGCGTGTCTTGTGCGGTCAGCCGGCCAATCGGCCCGGTGCTGTAAACCGCCTCCACAACTTCCCCACCGGCATTGATGATGAAGCCCGTCGCGTGAACGTATTCCTTCGCCGCAGAGTAGAACGCGCCGGTCTGCTCCGAAAACTCTTTGGCCTTCAACCCGTACGCCACCGGATAGCTCAACTTCAACTCCTCGATGGTTCCGAGAGCTTCCTGTTGTGAGTCAATCGAGGCGGCGACGACCTTCGCCTTCAACTTCGCGAATTCGTCGTGGTGCTGCTCGAAATCAGCTAACTGCTGACGACAAAATCCTCACCAGTGTCCGCGATAGACGAGAAGCGCCAACCAGCCGTCTTCTTCGGTGGCGGCGGGTAGTTGAATCGCAGCGCCGTCCGCCGCTTCGAGCGTCAGCGGCGGAAAAGCATCCCCGTGATCTAGTCTCTTGCCATTGGTATGAGCCATGAATTGAAACCCCCTTCTTTGTGATTCGTCGCATCGTTGAACGGCCTTGCAGCCGGACTTTTATCTTTGACCGCGTTGGTTTCGGATTGCACTTGTATAACTCAAATCGCCGCGTGAAACTACCCGGCTGATGAGCTTCGCGCTTCACGGCAGGTCGATCTTCTCCATCGTGACGGTCGAATCCGGCAGCAGCGTGACGGTGTGATTCTCCGGCACGTCGAGCCAGTCGGCTTCATCCTCGGTCAGGCGTTCGCTTGCGATGATGACCGCCGCCGCGCGCTCGTCAGCCGCGACCGCGTGCATGTCGCAGACGCCGCCGGGCAGACACTCGAAACGCCGTCCGCGCGAAACATGAAGCGACGCCCCCGTCATGTCCGGCGTCGAGCAGTACCGCGAGACGACCATCGCGCTCCCGTCAGTGACCGCGAAGTTATAGTATGACGGCTCGACGATTCCGGCATCGCGCGTCAACTCGTTCAACCCCGCGATGGTCGCGACGAGCGCAGCCCTGATGTCGGCGGCGGGCGCTTCGCCGAACGGCACACGGAGGCTGTTGAGAAACAACGCGAAGGCATGTTCGGAATCGGTCGTGCCCTGAATCATGTTGTAGAACTCGTCCTTCAACATCGCGCGCAAACCCCGCTTGACCTTATGAAAGTCTGCGACCGACCCGTTGTGCATCCACATAAAGCGGTCGTAGGTGAACGGGTGGACGTTGGTCTCCGCGACGAGCATCCCCGGCGACGCCGCGCGCACGTGCGCGAACAGACAGGTCGCGCGTATCTTGGCCGCCAGATTTTGCAGGTTGCGATTCGACCACGCGGGCGACACCGAACGCTGCACGCACGGCGTCGGGTCGATCTCCGGCGCGTACCATCCGATGCCGAACCCGTCGCCGTTCAGCGGCTCAGGTCGCTCGCGCGCCTTGTAGCTTTGCATGATGAGCGAGTTCACGGGACGGTATAATAAATCGGCGAGCAGCAGCGGCGCACCCGCGTAAGCGATGAATCGACACATCGTATTTTGTCCGACGGAGCATGAGATGAACGAACGACGAGATGATACAACACCCCCGACATCAACCGAACCGCCCCCCGGCGGACGCGAACCCGCAGCACCGCCCGCCCCCCGTCGCTATTACGAAGACGACGCCACCGGCTACGAAGTCTATGATCCGCGAGCCGACGAACCGGAGACCGCCGACGACAACGACGCGCCGCCGCACCATGATGCGTAGATGCACCGCCCCGCCAAAAGAACCGGCGGGCGAGGCTATCGTCTCAGACGCCGCCGTCGTCTTGACTCCACGCGGGTTATTTTGTTGAATCGTTCGATGCCGCTTCCGATAGCTCATGGACTGATTGCCGCGAGCGTGGTCGCCGCCGTACGTCCGTACGGTGCGCGCCGGGTCAACTACCGGATGTTGCTGGTCGGAGCAGCGTTGGGCATCTGTCCCGACTTTGATTACCTGCTGAACTGGATTCCGGGTCTCGGCGGCGGCTGGCATCATGGCTTCACGCATTCGTTCGCGTTCGCCATTGCGCTCGGTTGGTTGACAGCGGCGGTGTTGGGCAGGCGGGATGCGAGAACCGTGTCGGCCTACGGGCTGGCGACTTTTTCGCACTCGCTGCTCGACTTTCTGCTGACCGAATCGCGCGGCATCGAATTGTTGTGGCCGCTCACGTCGCAGCGGTTCAGACTGATGTTGCCGAACCCAATCGACTATACGTGGAGACACCCCTCGGTGTGGGACATCGTGCTCGACCTCTTTGCGATTAGCTTGCAAGAGTTGGCGTTGTTCGCGCCTCTTCTGCTAACCGTTTTATTGTTCAGGCGATTCGTCAAAAGGCGCGCGGCTTCCGCGTGACGCACGCGGCAACCGGTCGCGCCCGTCATCGCTTCGAGACAACCTCAGCCGCACGTCCAAACAACCAGAGAGCGCACGCCGGGTTCACAGTGGAACACGATCTCAAACACATCCGCCGCGCGGTCGAACTCGCGCTCGACGCCGAGCGTCGCGGCAACATGCCCATCGGCGCGGTCATCACGCTCGACGATGCTCCGATTGCCGAGGCGGGCAACGCGCTGCTCGTCCCCGTCTATCATCCGGGTCGCCATGCCGAGATGGAGGCGTTGCGGCGCGTGCGCGTTGAACTGTGGCCGCGCGCCCGCGACATGACCTGCTACACCACGCTCGAACCGTGCATGATGTGTATGGGCGCGTTGCTCCTGCACGGCGTCGGGCGCGTGGTGTTCGGCGCGCGTGATCCGCAAGGCGGCGCGGGCGCGTCGCTTCCTCATCTGCCAGAATATTATGTGGACGGCGCGGCGCGCGTGCCCGTGTGGGTCGGCCCCGTCCTTCCGGAAGTTTGCGATGAACTCTACGCGCGCGTGTGTCAACGCTTCGACGTGTTGCCGTGCGGAAGAAGCAACGTCGAACACACCGACGAATGACGAAGTATTACGAAGCAGTCATTCATCATCGTTGCCGTCAGACGACATTTTGATGAGGCGAGACGTTCAGTCGCGTGAAGCGTCTTGCGACTTTGAAAGAGGAGCGCCGTATTCCGCCAGAGTCAAACGACATCAAGACTCTTTCTTCTTCGGTCGCTCATTGGCCTTGAGCACGCGCTTGCGCAGGCGGATGGTTTGCGGCGTTACTTCGACGAGTTCGTCATCCGCGATGAATTCGAGCGCCTGTTCGAGCGAGAGGTCTTTGACCGGCACCAGCCGCATCGCTTCATCGGCGGAGGCGGCACGCATGTTGGTCAGCTTCTTCTCCTTGATCGCGTTGACATCCAAGTCAACCGCCCGCGCGTTCTCGCCGACAATCATGCCCTCGTAGACCTTGATGCCGGGGCGCGCGAACAGCGTGCCGCGTTCCTGTAGATTGAACAGCGCGTAGGTGGTTGTTTCGCCCGTGCGGTCGGCGACGAGCGAACCGGTCGAGCGTCCGCGCATCGCGCCCTGCCAGTCGCCCCAACGCAGAAACAGCGTGTTGATCAACCCGGTGCCCTTCGTCTCCGTCAGAAACTCGTTGCGGAAACCGATCAGACCGCGCGACGGCGTTTCAAACTCCAGCCGCACGCGCCCCGTCCCGTGATTGACCATCTTCATCATCTGCCCTTTGCGTCGCCCCAGCGCTTCGGTGACGACGCCGATGAACTCGTCCGGGCAATCGACGACGACCTGTTCAATCGGCTCGAGCGTCTTGCCGTCGACGTGGTGCGTGATGACTTCGGGTTTTGACACCTGTACCTCGTAACCTTCACGACGCATCATCTCGATGAGGATGGCGAGTTGGAGTTCGCCGCGTCCGGATACCTTGAACTGTTCGGGCGACTCGGTCGGCTCAACCCGGATGGCGACGTTCGCGAGCGTTTCTTTGTCGAGCCGCTCCTTGATCTGTCGCGACGTGACGAAGCGGCCTTCGCGTCCGGCGAACGGCGAGTTGTTGACGCTGAAAATCATCGAGATGGTCGGCTCGTCGACCGCGATCACGGGCAACGCCTGCGGGTTGTCAGCCGTCGTTATCGTCTCGCCGATTTCGATGCCCTCCATCCCCGCGAGCGCGACGATTTCGCCGACGCCCGCGCGCTCGACCGCCTCGCGCTTCAATCCCTCGAACACATAAAGTTCCTTGACGCGCAACTTCTGCATCGAGCCGTCGCGCTTGACGACGCCCACCGTGTCGCCCGATGCGATCTCGCCCGAAAAAATACGCCCGATGGCGAGGCGTCCGACGTATTCGCTGTAATCGAGATTCGCCACCAGCAGTTGCAGAGTATCTTTACGCAGAGCCTTCGGCGCGGGAATCGTTTCGATGATCTGATCGAACAGCGGACGTAAACTGTTCGACTCGTCGGTCAAATTTTTCTTCGCCATTCCGTCGCGCGAAATGGCGTAGAGAATCGGAAACTCGATCTGCTCGTCCGATGCGTCGAGGTCGATGAACAACTCGTAAATCTCGTTCACCACCTCTTCCGGGCGCGCATCATGCCGGTCGATTTTATTGACGACGGCAATCGCCGGCAGACGCGCCTCCAAAGCCTTGCGTAGCACGAACCGCGTCTGTGGGAGGCAGCCTTCAGCCGCATCCACCAGCAACATCACGCCGTCAACCATCTTCAAAACCCGCTCGACCTCGCCGCCGAAATCGGCGTGCCCCGGCGTGTCGAGGATGTTGATCTTCACGTCGTTGTAATGAACCGCCGCGTTCTTCGCCATGATCGTGATGCCGCGCTCGCGCTCTAAATCCATCGAGTCCATCACGCGGTCGCGCACCTGCTCGTTCTCTCGAAACGTCCCCGACTGTTTGAGCATCGCATCGACCAGCGTGGTCTTGCCGTGATCGACGTGCGCGATGATCGCGATGTTACGGATATCTCTTCTCTCTAAAGTCATAGTTCCCCTACACAAATGAAAACAGCGCATTTCGGCGCGTGGAGTAAAACTGTAGATTTTACCACGCGCGACGAAATAACTCCCGCCGCCAAAAACCCACGGCGTCCCGACCTTCGATTTCACCGACTAGAAGTTTTGTGCGAAGGGGATGATGAGCTTGTGGTGTGGACTCTGAAGCGTTGCCGATGCCGCTCAGAAATCTAGCGCGCCCGTTTGTCGCAACGCCTCGTAGAGCACGATGGCAACGGCGGTCGCCAGATTGAGACTGCGGACATTTGGATTGAGCATCGGAATGGTCAGGCATCTCTCCCAATTCGCGCGTAACACATCCTCCGGCAACCCGCGCGTCTCGCGCCCGAAGACGAGACAATCGTCTGCGCCGAATTGCCAGTCGGTATATCGCGTCTCGGCTTTCGTCGAGAGATAAACGAATCGTGCGTCGGGCAAAGCCGCGCCGAGAGCTTCGATGTCGCGATGACGCTGAAGTCGCACCTCCGGCCAGTAATCAAGTCCGGCGCGACGCACCGCACGCTCGTCCAGACGAAAACCGGCGACGCCGACGATGTGCAGCGGGACGCGCGTCGCCGCGCACAGCCGTGCGATGTTTCCCGTGTTCGGCGGTATCTCCGGCTCGACCAGTGCGACACTTATCATCGATAGTCTCTCAGCTTTCAGCGGGCAGCTTTTGGGAATACTTTACGACGCCGGCCATCATCATCATCGAGCAAAGAATTCTTTGGCGAACATACCATCCTACTGCAAATCTAACATTCATCATGTCTTCGTTCATCGGTTCAGCGCTCGCTGTATCGGGCATCATCGTTCACGTCGAAAGCTCATGGCTGCGTGTGAAAAGAACTAAACCACTATGCACTGAAAGTGCATAGATTTCCGCAGGACTGAAAGTCCCTCTCATTCGAGGATGAATGACTCGGTGTCCTGATTCGATGACTGCCGATGATGCTCAAGGTACTCCTGCACCACCGTTTCGCTGAC
>JBGTHJ010000349.1:0-31448 GCA_041746175.1 Pyrinomonadaceae bacterium | reverse complement strand
GGCGACGCCGACTCCGGCGGCCACCCAAATCGCCGCCGTCAGACCGACGCCGCGTCGCATCGCGCCCTCGCCGACTCCGACGCCGGTTCCGCCCCCGCGTCTCATTATCCGCAACGACACTCCTTCGAGCGAAGTGGCGGCGACGACTCCCCCCGTCAACGAGCGGCGCAACAACCGACGCCCCGGACGCACACGGCTCGCGAACACGAACGCCAACACCGCTACCCCGTTGGGCGTCGCAACCACGACGACGGTAAACCGCAATGTTGCACGCCTTCCGCGCCAGAACACAGGAACAGAAGTCGCATCCAACACGACGCCGCGTGTGGTTCCGCCAGTGACGCCGACCCGCACGCCCGACGCCGAAGTCGTTACGCAGCAGTCGCCCGTATCCGAACCGCGCGCGAATCAAAGCGCGGGTTCGAGCGCGAATAATTCGACGCCGATCACCACCACGCTCCCGTCAGAGCAGGCGGGCGCGGGTTTCAGCATCACGGTCAAACAGGTTCCGAACCTCAACCTCGCGCTGCGTCGCGAGGCGGTCGCGGCGTCGCCCGGTCAGGCCGTCCAGATGCCGCTCATCGTGACGAATCAGGGCAATAAAGAAGATCAGTTCCGCCTCGAAACCGACCTCCCCGCCGAGTATCAACCGACCTTCAGCCTCGCGCAGAGCGGCACGGATACCGGCCTGCCGATTCTGATTACGCCCGAGATGGCGCGCAACGGAAACCTCGAAGTGCTGCTCAACTTTCGCATCCCCGATAGCGCGCCCGACAACCAGCAGCGACGGTTCATCGTCCGCGCCGCATCGCAATCCGACTTCCAGATTTTTCGCGTCGCCGATGCGTCACTGACCGTCGTTGCCGCCGCGCTGGCGGCCACCTCCAACGTCTCGCAGGAGACCGTGATGCCCGGCGAGACGTTTACGCAAACCATCTCGATGCGCAATCAGGGAAGCGGTCTGGCGCGGAGCGCGCGCGCCGATTTCGTCTTCAATCCGGACTTTGAACTCGTCAGCGCAAACCCCAGTCCGCTCGTCTACGACCGCGCCTCGCGCACCGCGATTTGGAGCCTGGGCGACCTCGATTCGCGCGACACGCGCGACATCTCCGTTACGCTGCGCGCCGTCGCGGACGCGCTGGCGATTACACGAACCATCGGTCGCGGCACGATGCGGACGGCGAGTTTGACTATTCCTTCCAACTTCGACGGGCCGAGCATCTCGGTCGGTCGCGTCACACGCGCACGCATCGACGCCGTCTCCGCCGGACTCACCGCGACGCCCGGCGACACCTTCTTCATCCCGTTCATCGTCCGCAACCCGAGTAACTATCCTGAAAGCTACGAACTCAGAATCACCGCTCCGGGCGCGCCCGCCGGGACGATTTATGCTGACACCAACGGTGACGGGCAACATCAGGAGGGCGAACCCGCCATCACGCAGACCGGACAGATCGAACCGCGTGGCGGACAGTATCCGCTCTTGCTGAGAGTCGAGATTCCGCGTTCGACGCCCGACCGTCAGCAGTTCGCTTACAACCTTGTGACGCGCGCCCTCGCCTCGAGCCGCATCGCCAGCGAAGCCAGCACCGTACTTACGGTGGCTGCGCCGCGTGTCCGCGTCCGCACCGAACAGGTGACGGATGCCGCCGCGCCCGGCGACACGATTTTTTATCGTCTCGTGCTCGTCAACGAGGGCGGCGGACTCGCCAAGAATCTGAACGTCACCGAGCAGCTTCCCGAAGCGTTGCAGTTCGTCAACTCGAACCCGTCGCTCAACCCGCAGGACGCACCGGGCAACGCGCAACGCTTCGTCTGGCGCGTCGCCGAACTCGCGCCGGGCGACACTTCCGTCCTGCTCATCACAGTCCGCCTGCGCCCCAACCTCGCGGCAGGGGCGGAGCTTTCGCCGCGCCACACGCTCACCTATCAGGACACGAACAGCAACAGCTACCAGAGTCAATGAGCGATACCGGCACACTGAGACGCGGCGACACGGAGACCGAAGACCTGTCGCCGCGTCGCCGTGTCGCCGCATCCGCTTTGCCGTTCCAACCCCCGCTCGACGCCGCATCGCGCGGTCGCCTTCATAATCTACTCGTCGCCAAATCAATCGTCGAGACTCTGTTCGTCGTCGGGCTGGCAGTCGGGTTTTACTACGTCACGTTTAACCCTTACTTTCGCGGCGCGCTCGACGTGGCCGACGCGCGGCGTGTCGCCGGGTGGGCGATTGACGAAGCTCAACCCTCGGCGCGCGTCGAAGTGCAACTCTACATCGACGGTCGTTTTGTCGAGAGCCGCGCCGCCGATGCGAACCGCCCAGACGTAGCCGCCGCAGGACGCGCCCGTGATGACCGGCACGGATTCGAGTTCACAACGCCCGCGCTCCAATCCGGCGAACACGAGGCGCGTGTCTACGCCGTCCACGCGAGCGGCGACGATGCGCGTCGGGTGCTGCAACTGGTGGGTAAGCCGCTGCGTTTTCGCGTCGGGGAGACCGGAGAGCAAGATTGAGTTTCGCAGACAACAAGGCCAACGAATCAATCGATAACGCGCACGCCGACGCGCACGCGAATCGTGACGCGACGGCGACGGCGGAGGATGCGCGGCTTGCGAAGTGGGAAATCGTCTCGCTGATCGTCTCGATTATCATTGCCGAGTGGTTGGTCTTCTCGATTGGCGGGGGCAGCAATCTGCTCGTCGGAGTCGTGGTGACCATCACGTTTGCCTTTATCTTCCTCTCGCATCACATCCGTCGTGAACCTCCGCGCGAACTCGGCTTCAGGCTCGACAACTTTGTCGAGTGCGCGCGCCTGCTCGCGCTGCCGATGCTCGTCTTCACGTTGGTGTGCCTCGCTCTCGGGTGGTTTACTTCGAGCATCGACTTCGCGAGATGGCGCGGCGGACATTCGCTGCTGATTTTGCCCGCGCTCGGAATTATGTGGGGACTCTTGCAACAGTACGTATTGCAGTCATTCGTCAACCGCCGCGCGCAAATCATTTGGGGGCGCGGCGCACATAGCGTGCTCGTGGTCGCGCTCGTTTTCGGCGCGCTTCACCTGCCCAATCCCGGCCTGACGCTCGCCACCTTCGCGGGCGGCGTCGTCTGGGCGACCGTCTATCAGCGCGCCCCGAACCTGTTCGCCCTCGCGCTCTCGCACGGCTTGATGACGTGGCTGCTGATTTCCACCGTCCCGCCGTGGGCGTTGCGCGGACTGCGCGTCGGCTTCAAGTATTTCGGATGATGAAGAATCATCCCATCGCTTCAGCCGCTCATTGTCTCAACCAAAAAATAGCCACCGGGCGTCTTCCCTCATCGCAGCGTTGAACCGTCAACTGACTTTCTTCCATTGCTCAAGACGAAATGTCGCCCAGACTGCGGCTGTAGCAATCCCGGCACGGCGGGTTTTCTCGTTTATAGCGGTTTGCAATTGGGTGAGTGCCGGGAGCGCCAGCGTCCCGCTGGCCAGCGTGCTCGGAGCACGTTCAATGGTTCGCGTTCTTCGAACGCTCAATGCAAGCGGGACGCTCGCGCTCCCAGGCGATGCCGCTCTTTTATGTGCTATATGCAATTGCAACTTGCTATATTGTGCTTTGCAATTGGGTGAATCCTGGGAGCGCCAGCGTCCCGCTGGCCAGCGTGATCCAGCACGCTCAAAGCGAGCCGGAGGCTCGCGCTCCCAGGGGGCGACTCTCTTTTAGGTGCACATGCTATTGCAACTCGCTATAGATTGGTTGGTTTAGAGTTCAATGGAAAAAATGCCGGGGTGTGCCCGGTGACGGAATTTGGGCTGTACGTGTTCAACATTGATTTGCTATACTTCGCCTGCCGTGCATGAGAGCAGGTTGGGCGGTCGCCGCTTCGCCGCGAGGCGTGGGGGAGGAAAGTCCGAACACTACAGGGCAGCGAGTCCGCTAACGGCGGAGCGTCAGTCGGAAAATGGCCGTCAAACGGTCAGATTTTGAAGGGCGACGACAAGTGCAACAGAGAACAGACCAGCCAGCGGGTCGTTCAGCCTCTTTCGGGAAGTTGGCCGGCGGCGGGTGATGGGTGAAACGGTGCGGCCCTTTGCGGGGCTTAAAGTAAGAGCGCACCAGCGCGTGTGGTGACATACGCGGCTAGGCAAACTCCTCGCAGTGCAAGACCAAATAGGGAGGCGTCAAATAGGGCTGCCCGCCCGATGCGCGAGACGCGAAAGCGTTTTGTGCTACGACCTCCGGGTAGGTCGCTCGATCCGTTTGGCAACAAACGGGCTAGATGAATGGTCGCCGCTTCGACCCTCCGGGGTTGGAGAACAGAATTCGGCTTACAGACCGGCTCTCAACGTGCACGGCACAATCGCACTCAACCAGGCCGCTCCCGGCGTTGCGCGCTCGGCTCCTTCAAGCGCCGCGCCTCGCAAATCACGCAAAGGAGACGCAAACAGAATGGTGAACCGGAAAGGGGTTTTCATCGGTGCCTACGTACCGGGAGACCTCAAGGAGTCTCTGCGCCGCCGCGCCGCTGCCGAGCATCGCACGCTCTCACAGGAAATCACGCGCATCTTGACCGAAGCGGTTCACGGGCGTTTGCTGCCCCCCGGCACGATTGACCGCCGCGCCCCGAATTCACCCGCGCGCCGTCGCGCTTCAGACCCTCCTGTTCGCCGCCGCCGTGACGACCTGCCCTACTCCGTCACCAACCCTACCGGCAAACCGCCCGATACCGAATGATGAAAAAGTGGCCGGTCGCCGGTAGTCAAAAGGCAGTAGAGAGAGGAGAACGTTTCTAATCCCTGCTGACTACCGGCAAGCGGCGGCTGCTTTTTCGCCTTTTGACGTGCCTCCTGATAAACTTTGGTCAACTCTGAAACAGCAGTTGACCGAACCGCGCGTCATGAGCACGCAAAAAATAATCTATCTCTTGGTCGGCATCGTGGCCGGCTTCATGCTCGGCTTCGGCTTCGCGAACAGCGTCAACCGTGACGAGCAGGATGCATTGCGCGCGGAAGTGCGGCGCTTGCGCACGACGAGCACGCCCGCTGCCGGGGCAACGACCGGCAATACCGCTGCCGGGTCTTCCGACACGCGGCTTTCCGAAGAAGACCTCCGCCGTGCGATTGAAACAGGCGACGCTGCGCCCGCCGACATCGAGTTGCAACGCAACCTCGGACGCGGGCTGTACCTCTACGCGGTCAACAGCGGCAACACCCCTCTGCTCAACGATGCGTCGCGGATGCTCGAGCGGGCGCACAAATCCGACCCGAAGGACTACGAAACGACCGTGCTGCTCGGCAACGTGCTTTTCGACATCGGGCAGAACAGCGGCGACCCCTCGCGGCTACGCGCGGCGCGCGGCCTGTACCTCAAGGCTCTCAAAATCAAGCCCGACGACATCAACGTCCGGACTGACCTCGGCTTAACATACTATTTCGACCGCCCGTCCGACCCGCAACGCGCCATCACGGAATATCGCCGCTCGCTCGCCGCCAACCCGCGCCACGAGATGACTTTGCAGAATCTCGCGGCGGCCTTAATATCGACGGGAAATCGCGATGAAGCAGAGCGGCGGCTCGAAGAGTTAGAGCAGGTCAACGCATCGAACGCATCGCTGCCGAATCTGCGTGCGCAACTGGCGCAGAGCCGGATTGCGCCGCCGCCGCCGCAATCCACCCCGGCGGGGAAGGAACGGAATTGAAGTACATAATTTTCCTTAGCTTACTTGTCATCATCGCGGGCTTCGTCTACTGGCGTCTGCGACCCTACATCAACGCGGTGAGGCATGTGCTGAACGTCGTGCGCGGCGTGCGTGTGGAGCACGTCGGCGAAGGCCGCGCGTCCCCCGCCGCCGACCTCAAGCAAAACTCCCGACGCGGAACGAGCCCGGCACCGGCGGGCGGGAAACTCGTCCGCTGCCAATCATGCGGCATCTGGCTCCCCGCCTCGCGTGCGGTCGCGTTGCGCTCGTCGACGAACTCTTTCTGTACGTACGCCTGTCTCGAACGCGCCGCCGACCACCCACAGCGCACGCGCAAGTCGGCATCATGAAGCGATCCTCAAGACGCGAGTGGATAATCACTGGAAAGGACTGTTCAAACGCGGGTTCTCTGAGAAAGGATAACAAAAATGAGCGGGGAAGAAATGGAAAGAGCCATCGAAATCATCCTCAACAATCAAGCCAACTACGAGATTCAATTTGAGCGCACTAACCGGCAAATCGAACAGACCAATCAGCAGTTAGCCGCGCTCGCTGAGAAACAATCCGCCCTCGCTACGACACAATCCGTCCTGACCCGGTCTCATGCGACACTCGCCGAAACGCAGAATGAATTCATGCAGGTTGTGACACGGTTTATAGAGACGCAGAGCGAAGTCAACGCTTCGTTGCGGAGTTCCCAAACTCGCACCGACGACCGACTTGATTCGCTCATCAACATCGTCGAGCGTTTCATCAGCGAAGGCCGCAACGGTTGAGCGACGCCCTCATCCCCAAAGCGCAACCCTCAGCAGTTGCGCGCCGTTCCTCGTCTGTCACGTTTCGCGTCGGGGTTATTCGGGGAGCACGTTGCCCGCTTCGCGGATGGCGCGGTCGGTGTCCGTAAAGAAGAGGATGACCATGCCGACGACGAAGAAGAAGACGAGCGAGAGGATAGCCTGACGATACGAGTTGGTGCTGGCGACGACGATGCTGAAGACGAGCGGCCCCAGCCACGATGTGCCGCGCTCCGAGACCTCGTAGATGCCGAAGAACGAAGCCTCACGTCCCTTTGGAATCATCCGCGAAAAAAGCGAACGCGAAAGCGCTTGCGAGCCGCCGAGCACGACGGCGATCATCGAAGCCATCAACCACGCCTGCGTTTTTGTCTGAAAGAGTGCGTAAGCGTAGATGACGATGCCTGACCAGATAACCAGCGACAACAAAATCGCATTCTTGGTTCCGACCCACGCCGAGATGCGCTCGAACAGTAGCGCCCCGCCGAACGCGACGAATTGAACCAGCAGAAAAATTTGCAGCGAGAAGGCCGGATTGTCGGGCAAGCCACGCGAGACGAAAAGTTCCTGCGTGAGAAAGACCGCCGCCGCGCCGATGATGGTTTGAATACCGTCGTTGTAGAACAGGTAGCCGACGAGGAACTGCAAAGTGTGTCGCAGTTTGATTAGTTGGCGAAACGTCGAACCGAGTTCGAGGAATCCGGCGTTGAGATATGATCTGCCGGGCGGCATCGTCCGGACGGGCGCGCGTGAGCGCAGCCTGCGAAACGTGATAACGGCGAAGCCGCCCCACCAGACGCCCGCCGAGAGCAGCGAGAGGCGCACCGCCAATCCCGTCGTGATGCCGATGCGCTCCGCGCTGAGCACGAGCAAGAGATTCAGTGCGAGCAGCAAGCCGCCGCCCAGATAACCGAGCGCAAAACCGCGACTCGATACCTTATCGCGCTGGTCTTCGGTCGTGATTTCAGAGAGGAAAGAATTGTAGAAAACGATGGCCGCGCCGTAGCACAAATTGGCGACGATGAACAACAGCCCACCGAGCAGATACAAATTTCCGGAGACAAAGAACAGCGCGCACGTCGCCGCCACCGCGACGTAACAAAACACGGCCATGAGCCGTTTTTTTACGCGCGAATAGTCGGCGATGGCTCCGAGGATGGGCAACACAAAGACTTGCGAACCGACGGCGACCGAGACGCAGAGCGTGAAGAAAGATTTCGCCGTCACGTTGCCGAACGCTCCCAGACCGAGCACCACGCCGTTCTCGCCGACGTGCGCCTGCGCGAGCGCGGTCAGGTACGGGCCGAGCAGCGCGCCGACGACGGTCGTGTAAAAAGCGGAGTTCGCCCAGTCGTACATCATCCAGCCGAAGACTTCGCGGCGGTCGTTGACGGGTGGCGCGGCGTTCGTCCGATCTGCTGAATCGAGTGCGGGCGGAGAAGGCGCGGAGGCAGCATCGTTCACGTAGTTATCTCTTTCGATGTCAGAATCTCGAAGATCGTGGGCGTGATGTCGGCGAGCGAGCGGACGCGGCAACGGACGCGCTCGCGCGCCACGCCCCACGCAAGGGTCGGAACGAAATTCAAGGTGTGATTGCGCACCGAGATGTCTTCGATATTGCCGTGATCACTGGTGAGCAGAAGGGTGGTGCGCGCGAGGTCGAGTCGTTCGAGCACGGCGCGGACGAAGCGCGCGAGTTCGCGGAGTACGGCGAGCGCGCCGTCGATGTCCTGCGCGTGTCCCATGCGGTCGGTGATGAAATATTCGTAGAGCGTGAAGCGATTGTTGGCGACGATTCCGGCGAGCACGGCGGCGGCTTCTTCGGGTGTTCGTAACGCTACGTCCGCGCCCGAGTCGATGAGCAAGCGGTTCGTAAAATCGTGATAGACGGCGTGACCCGCGCGCAAATCATCGACGCGTCGAAACCGGAGTCCGGCGGCTTCGACCGCGACCGTCGTCGCCGACACCCAACGCGGGCGCGTCTCAAAAAAGGCTTGACGGTAAGCGTTGGCAAAGGTGATTGGCTCGACGCCCGCGCGTTTGAGTTGGAGGAAAATGGAATGTTGTTGAATGATTTCGCGCAGGGCTTCGTTTGGGAAACCCTGTTTGTGATAGCCGAGCGCGGCGGGGGCGTTGATGCCGGTCAATATCGT
This sequence comes from Pyrinomonadaceae bacterium, assembly GCA_041746175.1. GTDB lineage: Bacteria > Acidobacteriota > Blastocatellia > Pyrinomonadales > Pyrinomonadaceae > JBGTHJ01. The sequence goes on along the minus strand of JBGTHJ010000349.1, from coordinate 22,824 downwards.
CGTCTGCCCCGAAGCGCTCTGCGGTCGTCCCTCGACGCCGAGCCGCGCGTCTGTCCGCGCGAGCACGCCGTTATGAATGATGTCGGGTTCTTCGTCTTGAAGGATGGCGAGCGGCGCGGCTGATTCCGCGTCGAGACGGTCGAGCGGATTGTGCTCGCCGCGCGTGCCGATACCCAAACCATCAACGAAAATTAGTAGGACGGACATCGTTGCGATAAGTAGCATTCAATACGCGCGGACGCAAGTTAACGTCAAACAGAGTTGTCTGCTATATTTATTTCAGTCCCGTCAAAGAAGGTCTTACGGGGTTGCGTGCGGGCGACTGATTGAACATTGCCCACCGCAACACTCTCATCAAACGGAGCATCGAATGGTTCATCTCAAAAGGTTGTTCGGCCTCGTCCTCGCGCTGTCTTATCTCACAGCGCTCGATCCTTTACAGTCGAATGCACACGGACAACAGGCGGAGGGCGCGCGGGTCGAGACGGCGGCGTTGCCTTACTTCAGTGAGCCTTCGTTGTCGCCTGACCGCGAAGAGATCGCGTTTGTGTCGGGCGGCGACATCTGGACGGTGCCCGTCGGGGGCGGCGAAGCACGGCTGCTCGTCGCGCATCAGGCGACCGAGTTTCGCCCGGTCTATGCGCCCGACGGAGGGCGACTCGCGTTCACGTCGAACCGCACGGGCAACGGCGACGTTTACGTCTTGACGTTCGCCACGGGCGACCTCCGGCGAATGACTTTCGACGATGGCTTCGACCAGATTGACGCGTGGTCGCGCGACGGACGTTGGCTCTACTTTTCTTCGACCACCCGCGACATCGCCGGGATGAACGACATTTATCGCGTCAGCAGCGGGGGCGGCACGCCGATGCTCGTCAGCGCGGATCGGTACACGAACGAGTACTTCTCCACCCCGTCGCCGGATGGCGCGACGCTGGCTTTGACGGTGCGCGCCGTCGCCTCTTCGCAGTGGTGGCGCAAAGGCCACAGTCATATCGACGAAAGCGAAGTGTGGTTGATGCGCGAGGCGAGCAGCAGCGGCGCGACGCCGGTTTACGAGAGCGTGACGAACGGCGGAGCAAAAGAGTTATGGCCGATGTGGGGCGCGGATGGGCGCAGCCTGTTTTATGTTTCCGACCGGAGCGGCGCGCAAAATATTTGGTCGCGCACGCCCGGCGGCCAGCCGCGACAGATCACAAATTTCAACGACGGGCGCGTGTTGTGGCCGAGCATTTCCTACGACGGCAAGCTGATCGTGTTCGAGCGTGACTTTCGCATCTGGAGGATGGACGCGACGAGCGGACAGGCGAAGGCAGTCAATATCACGCGGCGCGGGGCGTCGCCTGCTCCGGCGGTCGAGCGTCTGCGTCTGAGCGACCAGATTCAAGAACTCGCGCTCGCGCCCGACGGAAAAAAGGTTGCGTTCGTCGTGCGCGGCGAAATCTTCGCGGCTTCGGCGACGGACGGCGGCGAAGCGACGCGCGTCACCAACTCTCCGGCCAACGACAACCAGATCGCATGGTCGCCCGACAGCCGCCGCCTGGCCTACGCCTCGGCGCGCGACGGCGCGGCGCATCTCTATCTCTACGATTTTGCGAACGGGGCGGAGACGCAGTTGACCAACACGACGCAAGCGGATGCGGTGCCGAGTTTTTCTCCCGACGGCAAGTTGCTCGCGTTCGAGCGTGCCGGGGTCGAATTGCGCGTGCTCAACCTCGACAACCGACAGGAGCGCGTACTGGCGACAGCGAATCTTGAACGCCCACCGTTCAACTCCGACCGCTCGTTGGTCTGGTCGCCCGACGGTCGCTGGATCGCTTTCATGCCCGTCTCGACCACCATGCTTTTCAGGAACATTTCGGTCGTCGCGGTCGATGGCGGCGAAACGCGCCCCGTCAGTTTTCTCTCGAACCTCGGCAGCAACACGATCTCATGGAGTCCCGACGGAACTTTCCTGCTGATTGATTCCGGCCAGCGGACGGAGGATTTTCAACTCGCGCGGATCGACCTGATGCCGCGCACGCCGCGCTTCCGCGAAGACCAATTCCGCGACCTCTTCCGCGAAGAGACGCCGCGCACCGTCTCGCCCACGCTCCGGCGTCAGGACAACGCGCCCGCAGTACCCGAACGCGACGCGCCTCCGAACGCCCCGACACCGACGCCCGCCGTCGTGACGCCATCTCCCACGCCGTCGCCGTCGCCGAACGCCGACGAACAGAGCCGCACGGCGAAGAAGCCGGTCGAAATCGACTTCGATGAAATCCGACGGAGATTGAGTCTTTTGCCAGTCGGTGTGGACGTGAACTATCAGGCCATCAGCCCCGATGGAAAATGGGTCTTGATGATTGCCAGCGCGGTCAACCAGCAAAATCTCTACGTCTACTCGCTCGACGAACTCGCGCGTGAACCGGCGGTGACGCGGCAGTTGACTTCGACGCCGGGGCAGAAAAGCTTCGCGCAGTTTTCGCCCGATAGCAAAGAGATTTTTTATCTCGATAACGGTCGCATCCAAATCACGCCGCTCGACGCGCGACAACCGGGGCGCCCGCTCGCGGTGGTCGCCGAGATGGATGTCGATTTCGCGCGCGAGAAGATGGAGATTTTCCGTCAGGCGTGGAGCTACATGCGCGACAACTTCTACGACCCGAACTTTCACGGCGCAAACTGGACGGCGGTGCGCGCAGAATACGAGCCGCAAGTCGCCGGAGCGCGCACGCCCGACGAGGTGCGGCGCATCCTGCAACTGATGGTCGGCGAGCTGAATGCCTCGCACCTCGGCGTGTCGCCGCCGCCGGGCGGCGCACCGCAGACGGTCGGTAAAACCGGCCTCCGCTTCGACCGCGTGGAGTACGAGCGTAACGGTCTTTGGCGCGTCACCGAAGTCATCCCGCTCAGCCCCGCCGCGCTTAGGGGCGACATCAAGCCGGGCGATTACCTCGTCGCGGTTGACGGCAAGCTTCTAACGGCGCAGACGAATTTCGACGAACTACTCAACAACAAAATCAATCGCCGCCTTGTGCTCACGGTGACGGCGACGGCTGACGGTGCGAACCGCCGCGAGGTCGTAATTCGTCCGGTTAACACCGCGACCGAAAAAGCGCTGCTCTATCGCGCGTGGGTCGAGAACAATCGTGCCTACGTCGCGCGCGTCAGCAACGGGCGGCTCGGCTACGCGCACATGTTCGATATGTCGTCGGCGTCGCTCCAGCAACTCTACGTCGATCTCGACGCGGAGAACTACGGGCGCGACGGCGTCGTCATCGACATCCGCAACAACAACGGCGGCTTCGTCAATGTCTACGCGATTGACGTGCTCGCGCGCCGCAGTTATCTGTCGATGACGCCGCGCGGCTTCACCTCCGCCCCCGCGCGCTCCGTGCTCGGCCAGCGCGCTCTCGAACTCCCGACCATCCTCGTCACCAATCAACACTCGCTCTCCGACGCCGAAGATTTCACCGAGGGCTATCGCGCGCTCAAACTCGGCAAAGTCGTCGGCCAGCCGACCGCCGGATGGATTATCTTTACGTGGAATGTGCAACTCATCGACGGCTCGACCTTCCGTCTCCCGCGCATGAGAGTCGACGCGAGCGATGGGACAAACATGGAACTCAACCCGCGCCCGGTTGATGTGAACGTCAAACGCCCCGTCGGAGAGACATATGCCCTGCGCGATTCGCAACTCGACGCCGCCGTCCGCGAACTGCTCAAACAAATCGGAAGCAAGTGATTGCGGCGAAGCATTGGTGGACAGAGGCCGGAGGCCACAGACTCCGGCCTCGAGTTTTTTACGAGCCACCCCGTCTTTAGCCGTTAGCCAAGTGTCTGTCAGTCGTTGGGATTGTGCGAGACGAGCGGGGACGATTTTGAACCGTCGGAGGCTGAGCTGGGGAGCAGACCTTGTTGGCGGTACTGTCGAAGTTTGTTGTGGAGCGTCTTGAGGCTGATTTGGAGTAGTTCGGCGGCGCGCGTTTTGTTGTTGCCGGTCTTGTAGAGCGTGCGGACGATCATCTGCCGTTCGACCTCTTCGATGGGCGTCCCGACGGGGAGCATGAGGGTGTCTTCGCCGCGGGCGCGGGCGCGTTGGTCGAGCGGATAGGGCGCCAGGTGGTGACGCTCGATGATTTCGCCGGAGCAGATGATGACGGCGCGCTCGATGACGTTGCGCAGTTCGCGGACGTTGCCCGGCCAGTGATGCGAGCGTAAAGCTTCCAGCGCGGCGATGCTGAGAAAACGCGCGGGGCGTTCGTGCTTCGCGGCGAGTTGGGTGACGAGATGCTGTGTGAGCAGCGGGAGGTCATCTTTGCGTCGGCGTAGCGGCGGCAGTTCGATGGTGATGACGTTGAGCCGGTACAGCAGGTCTTCGCGGAATTGCCCATCCCTGACGGCGGCGTGCGGGTCGCGGTTGGTGGCGGCGAGCACGCGCACGTTGATCGGAATTTCCATCCCACCGCCGAGCCTGCGCATCGAGCGTTCTTCGAGCACGCGCAAGAGCTTCGCCTGAAGCAGCGGCGGCATCTCGGAGATTTCGTCAAGCAGCAACGTGCCCGAATTGGCTAGTTCAAAACAGCCCAGACGCCGGGCTGATGCTCCCGTAAACGCGCCGCGCTCGTGTCCGAACAGTTCCGACTCCATCAACGATTCCGGAATCGCCGAGCAGTTGATGGCGATAAACGGCGCGTCTTTGCGCGGACTGAGCGCGTGAATCGTCCGCGCGACGAGTTCCTTGCCGGTGCCGGATTCGCCCGTCAGCAGCACCGACGCCGACGACGGTGAAACCTGTTCGATGAGCGAATAAATTTGCCGCATCGGTTCGGACTTGCCGACCAGTTCGCCGAACGACCCCCGGTCGCGCAGTTGCCGCCGGAGCGAAACATTCTGCTTGCGCGCCTTGCCGTGTTCGACCGCGCGCTCGATGACGAAACCCAATTTATCGAGGTCAATCGGCTTCTCGAAATAATGATATGCGCCCTCATCCTGAATGGCGCGCACGGCCATTTCGACCGAACCTTGTCCGGTTAAAAGGATGACCGCGATTTCCGGGTAGCGCGAGCGTAATTCGCCGAGCAGTTCAAAGCCGCCCATTCGCGGCATCAGAACATCGGTGATGACGACCGACGGGCTGAAGTCGTCGACGCGCTGAAGACCCGCGACGCCGTCCGCCTCAACCATCGTTTCGTAGCCCCACGCGCCGATCAACTCGCCGAGCGTTTCGGCGGTAATCGCGTCGTCGTCTACGATGAGCACTCGTCCCTTCGTCATAAAATGAGTTTAACAGATGAAACAGATGGACGATAGAGTTTAGCCGTCGGCGTTCGGCGTTCGGCGTTGGCCGATGGAAAAAGCCGCCCCGCGCGGTGTGTGGCTTACGGTCGCTCGTCCATCGTCGCTGTTGCAAAGTAGTCGGCGATGGCGCGGGCGAGCGCGGGGACGGTGGATTCGCCGGGCTGTATGTCCGCTGCGAGTCCGTAGTCGGCGGCACGACGCGCGGTGATGTCGCCGATGCAGGCGACGCGCACGCCCGCGAGCAACGCGGCGAGGTCGGTCGTGTCGAAGAGTTGCGCAAAGTTTGAGACGGTCGAAGCGCTCGTGAAGGTGATGCAATCGACCGCCCCGCCGACGAGCATCGCTTCGATGCGTGCGCGCCCGGTCGTCTCCGGTTTGACCGTGCGGTACGCCGCGACCACATCGACGCGTGCGCCCGCCTTCTCCAAAGCCTCCGGCAGATAATCGCGCGCCACCGCCGCGCGTGGGATGAGAAAGTTTTTCTCGCGCAACTCGTCGCGCCCGCCGACGAAGCGTTCGAGCGCGGTGAAGACTCCCTCGGCCTTGAACTGCTCCGGCACGACATCGACGTGGACGTGAAACTCGCGCAACCGTTCGGCGGTCGCATCGCCGATGGCGCACACGCGCACGTCGTCCAACACGCTCACGTCGCGTCCGCCCGCCTCCATCCGACGCATGAAATGCTCGACGCCGTTCGCGCTCGTAAAAACCAGCCAGTCATATCCGTATAAATCTTCAATCGCCGCGTCGAGCGGGGCGTAGCTCACCGGCTCGACGATTTCGATGGTCGGGCACGCCTCGACGCGCGCGCCGTAACTTTCCAGCGCGGCGGCAAAATTGTCGGCCTGTGTCCGCGCCCGCGTGACGACGACGGTGCGACCCATCAGCGGTTGAGAAGGAGGGCGGCTCATTGATTCTCCGGCGCGTTGGCTGATTGGATGCTTCTCACATTGATGCGCTTGTTCATCGAGCCGGAGAGCCGGCGAAGCGATGAATCAATTCCTTCAGAGTCGGTTGATGAGGGAATCCGCGCCGCGCGCTTGGAGTCGTGCGGCGAGCGTCTCGCCGATGCTGAGAGCCTCGGTCGCATCGCCTTCGAGCGTGTCGCGCAAAACGGCGTCGCCGGAGAGTGCGGCGACCATGCCGTCGAGCCGGAGAAGGCCACCATCATCGACGACGGCGTGCGCGGCAATCGGAACCTGACAGCCGCCGCCGAGCGCACGCAGCAGCGCGCGTTCCGCAATACAGGCGGCGCGTGTCGGCGCGTGGTTGAGTTGAGCGACGAGTGCGTTGGTCACGTCGTCGTCGGCGCGCGTCTCGATGCCGAGCGCGCCCTGCCCGACGGCGGGAAGCATCTCTTCGGGCGCGACCGCCGCGCTGATGCGGTGTTGCAAGCCGAGCCGCCGGAGTCCAGCCGAGGCGAGAATCACCGCGTCGTAGTCGCCCGCATCGAGCTTGCGCAGGCGCGTATCGACGTTGCCGCGCAAATCTTTGATGACGAAGTCCGGGCGGAGATGTTTCAGTTGGGCGAGCCGCCGCAGGCTCGACGTGCCGATGCACGCGCCGATGGGCAGACCTTTGATTGACGCCGCGCCGCCGTTCGATGTGGCCGCGTTCGTTGCGTCGGCGCGGAGCACGAGCGCGTCGCGCGGGTCTTCACGCTCGGTGATGGCGGTAATCGCGAGGTCGTCGCGGATAATGGTCGGCAGGTCTTTCAGCGAATGGACAGCGATGTCGATGCGGCGCGCGAGCAACGCTTCTTCGAGTTCTTTGGTGAACACGCCCTGCCCGCCGATGAGCGCGAGCGGCACATCGCGCATCACGTCGCCCGAGGTCTTGATGATTTCGATGCGGACTTCCGCGCGCGGGTCGAGGCGTTCGAGTTCGGCCTTCGCCCATTCCGCCTGCCAGAGCGCGAGCTTCGAGCCGCGCGAGCCGATGATGAGTTGTTTATTCTTCAATGCCGAAACTTTCGCGCCACGCGCGGATGTTGTCCGCTTCGCCCGTGTCGTAGGAGCGGCGCATCCGGTGAATCAGCGGGTGAGAGATTTTATTGACCGTCGACTTCAGCAGGTGTTCGACGGCGCGCTCCTGTTCGGGCGTGAGTGCGCCGAGCCGCGCACGTTGCCGCTTGTATTCCTCGTCGGCGATTCCCTGAAGCCGTGTGCGCAGCGCGCCGACCGTCGGGCCGATGTCGAGATTTCTGAGCGCTTGGTCAAATTGGAGCACTTCGGATTCGACAATCGATTCGGCGCGTTCGGCCTCGCGCTCGCGCTCGCGGATGTTCGAGGCGATGACGGCTTCGAGGTCGTCAACGTCGAAGACGAAGAGGTTGTCGAGTTTGCCGACCGCCGGATCGACGTTGCGGGGCACGCTGATGTCGATGATGAAGATGGGACGATTGCGCCGCGCCTCGCGCGCCGCGCCCGCCATCTCCGGCGTGATGACGTATCCCGTCGCCGCCGTCGAGCAAATCACGATGTCGGCTTCGGCGAGGTGCGCCGTCAGATTTTGAAAATCGACCGCCTCGCCGCCGAACTTGTCCGCGAGAATGTGCGCCGCGCGCTCCGTCCGGTTGGCGACGAGGATGCGCGACGCACCCGCGTTGGCGAGATGCAGCGCGGCGAGTTCGGCCATCTCGCCCGCGCCGACAAGCAGCACGGTCGCGCCTTTCAGCGAGCCGAAAATCTTGCGCCCCAACTCAACCGCCGTAAAGCTGATCGAGACGGCGGAAGCCGCGATGCCCGTCTCGGTGCGGACGCGTTTGGCGACGCGCAGCGCGCTGTGGACGAGGCGGTGCATGATTCGTCCGGCGGTTCCGGCGGCGACCGCGAGCGAATAGGCGTGCCGCACCTGACCGAGTATTTGCGGTTCGCCGACGACCATCGAATCGAGCGACGACGCGACGCGAAAGACGTGACGGACGGCGTTGGAATCGGAATGCGTGTAGAGATGCGGGCTGAACATCGCGCCGGGGACGTGGCGCATCTCGCTGAGAAAGTCGCTGACGCGCGATGTCGCCTCCGCGCCGCGCTCGTTTCCCGTCGCGGTCAAAATCTCGACGCGGTTGCACGTCGAAACAATCAGCCCCTCGCGAATAATCTCGCCATCAACCAGCGCGTGCAGACTCTCGGCGCACGCATCGTCCGTGAACGCGAGACGTTCGCGAACCTCCACGGGCGCGGTTTTATGATTGAGTCCGACGAGAATGATTGACATCAAAAGTTTCAGCGTGCAGACAGCTAACTCAAAACGTGATAACCGCCGAGCAGCATCGCTCCGACAAAAGTGCACAGCACGAGCGCGAAGCCCGCCACGCCGAGCCACGCCGCCTTGCGCCCGCGCCACTGCGCGCGGTAGTGAATCAACGTCAGGTAGAGCACCCACGTAATCAACGCGAAAAACTCTATCGGGTCGTTGTGCCACATCCGCCCGCTGCGCGCCGAAGACCAGATGATGCCGGTGACGATGCCGAGCGTGAGCAGCGTGAATCCGACGCTCGCCGAAGTCGAGCCGATGTCGTCGACGGTCGATAGCGACGGCAGGCGGTGAAAGAACGCGCCGAAGGTTTTCAACTTCAATTCGCGCTCCTGTAAAAGGTACATCACGCTCGCCGCGAACGCGACGATAAAGGCCGCGTAAGCGAATAACAGCAGCGTCGTGTGAATTGGAAACAGCCAGGCCGCGCTGCCGTCCGGGTCGCGGCCCGGCAGGAGGTTCGAGCTTTCACGTGCAATATTCGAGACGAAGACGAGCGCGGCCACCAGCGGCAACGTCAAGACGCCGAGCGCCTGCGCACGGTAACGCGACAACGCCAGCGCGTAGGCGATGACCAGCGTCCAGCCGAGAAACGAGATCGTTTCGTGGAGGTAAAAGAGCGGATAGTGACCGTCTTGAACCCAGTCGATAATGATAGCGGCGGTGTGCGCCGCGAAGCCCACGCCGAGCGACGCCATCGACACACGCTCGAACGCGCGGCGCTTGTTGACGAACGCCAGAATCGAGTGAATCGCCGCTACGACGTAAGCCGCGAGCGCAAAATATAGAAAGGGTTTCATCGGTAATGCTGTGGCATGAACTGCACGAAAGCTATTGTAATGGAAGCCGAAATGAGCGGCAAGTGGGTGTCCGGTCAGAAGGGTCGACGAAATAGAAAAGCATCCCACGCCGGGGCGCAGCGACGCCAAGAAATAACCCACGCGCAAGGACGCATCCCTTAGCGCCCTTTACAGCGAGTTGCAAGTGGGTGAGTGCCGGGAGCGCCAGCGTCCCGCCGGCCAGCGTGCGCTCGGAGCACGTTCGATGGTTCGCGTTCTCCGAACGCTCAATGCGAGCGGGACGCTCGCGCTCCCAGGCGATGCCGCTCTTTTATGCGCTCCATGCCATTGCAACTCGCTATGATGCGCTTTGCATCTTTGCGTCCCGGCGTGGAATTTCTGAGACCATGTAGGGCGATCCGGTTGAAAACATTCCCGGCTGTTGAAAGCGGCGGGAGGACGTGAGAAACTTTGTGTTCGCCGTGTCACAATTTCGCCGTTAGCCGGGAAAGGAAATTTGAGAAGTTATGCCTGACCGCAAGGATGCTTGGGAGTTGCTCTGCGAGTACACGAAAGGGAAAAGTTTGCGGCAGCACGCATTGGCCGTCGAGACGGCGATGCGTGCGTGCGCGTCGCGCTACGGCGGCCCCGACGCCGACGTTGACGAATGGGGCGTGACCGGACTGCTCCACGATTTCGATTACGAGATGTTCCCGACCGCCGAAGAACATCCGTTCAAGGGCGCCAACATCATGTGCGGGCGCGGCTATGCGGACAAGATCATCCGCGCCATCATGGGACACGCCACTTACACGGGCGTTCCGCGCGACACGCCGTTGGCCCGCGCGCTGTTTGCGACTGATGAGTTGTGCGGTTTTCTCGTCGCGTGCGCGCTGGTGCGACCGTCACGCAGCCTCGACGATTTGGAAGTCGCTTCGGTCAAAAAGAAGCTCAAGGACAAGGCTTTCGCGCGCTCGGTCAACCGCGACGACATCCGGCAGGGCGTCGAAGAGTTGGGTGTCCCGCTCGACGAACACGTCCGCTTCGTCATCGACGCCCTCCGACCCGTGCAGCGTGAAATCGGTTTGGGCGGCGAATCGCCTGAAGCCTGATGCACGCTCGTCGTCGCGCTGCTTGCGCTCGGAGGTGCGGGCGACTTATGCTTGAACGCACAACTTACACGAGACTCAAAGACGTGGTTTGCGGCGGGACGTTTGGCATCGCACGGGCGGGCGTCGTGAAAAGCTTCAGCCCTGCGATGATCGCGGCAAGCGTCAGGATAGCGGTAAGCAGGACGGTCGCCATCGCCTGCAAAAGTCGCCGCCGTGCCGTGTGACGGTAGACAAAAATGCTCGCAAAGGTGGTTGCCGCGAGCGGCACGACGAGCAGCACGACGAGGATATAAACCGGCTGGGCGGTGAGGCGTTCAAACGCGCCGGGCGATCCGTAGGCGAGGCCGAGCGTCGGGCTCGCCCCGACCATCGCCGCGATCAAAGACGCGATAAATAGTATTTTCCAGCGCATGAATTTTTGGGTTCTGCCGAACCTTCGGGATGTTTTTTTGTAACGCTCGCGAGGGGTAAAACGCCGCAAGGATAACATAATGCGAACCGGGCAAAAGCGGAAAAAGTTTAAACGGGGTAATCGAAATGATGACAACATCGCCGCCGCCGCCGCGACCTTTTTTTGTGCGCCCGTTTCCCTTCATCTTCAATCGATAGGTTTGAGAAACTAAACAATGGTTGCACGAAGCGCGCTGCTGTTCCTCTCGCGACACGAGGGGTTGAAAGATTTCGCCACGCAGTTTAGCCCGTTCAAAAAAATGACGACGCGATTCGTCGCGGGCGAGGACATCGAAGAGACCATCGCCGCGATTCGCGAAGTGAACGCGCACAAAGCGACTGCTTCGTTCGACCACCTGAACGAATCGGTGACCAAAGTCGCGGAGACGGAAGCAGAGGTGCGCGAATACCTGCGCATCCTCGAACGCATCGACGCGACGGGTATCCGCTCAAACGTTTCGATCAAGCTCACGCAGTTCGGCCTCGACATCGACCCGGAGTTGACTTACAAAAACGCGCGTACGGTGGTCGCCGATGCGGCGCGACGCGGTAATTTCGTCCGCGTCGATATGGAAGGTTCCGCCGTCACGCAGATAACGATTGATATCTTCAAGCGGCTGCGCGCCGAGTTCGGACTCGATGATGTCGGCATCGTCGTGCAATCGTACCTGCGCCGCACCGAGACGGATGTGCGCGACCTCTTGAAGATTCCCGCGCGCATCCGGCTCTGCAAGGGCGCTTATAACGAGCCGCCGGAAGTCGCGTTCCCGGACAAAAAAGATGTTGATGACAACTACGTCAAGCTAATGCAAATCCTGCTCGCAAGCGGCACCTATCACGGCATCGCGACCCATGACCCCGCGATGATCGACGCGACCGTCGATTACGCGCAGCGCCACGGCATCGGCAAAGAGACGTTCGAGTTTCAAATGCTGTACGGCGTGCGCCGCGACCTTCAGGTCCAACTTGCCGGAGACGGCTACAACATGCGCGTCTATGTACCCTACGGCAAACACTGGTATCCGTATTTTATGCGACGGCTCGCCGAACGCCCGGCCAACGTCTGGTTCGTGATGAAGAATCTTTTGAAGGGCTGATGGATGGATGACACGGATTCTACCTCGTTCGTCGTTAATCAGGACATTGCCGTGCGCTGCTGTGCATGGTAAACACAGGGTGAAAGTTTGCGCGTGAGATTTAGTCTGAGGCGGGAATTTGAAAAGGATATCAACGGCTGAAAGCTAAGAGTTAAGCATGGACAACATGGCGTGGATATTGTGGACGGTGCTCGGCGTGATCTTGATCGTCGCCGAAGTCTTTACGTCGGGGTTCGTCCTGTTGTGGTTCGGCATCGGCGCGCTGGCCGCGGCGCTCGCCGGGGTTTTGGAGTTTGGCTACCCGGCGCAGTTTCTCGTCTTCTTCATCGTCTCGGTCGCGCTCACCGCCGCCTCGCGTACCATCTTCTCCAAATACCTGGTGAGCGACGGCGAGTCGGGCGGACTGAAGACCGGCTTCGAGGCTCTGCCCGGCAAAATCGGTACGGTCGTCACTTCGAGTCATGGCGCGCTTCACGAAGGCGCGGTCAAAGTCTTCGGCTCGACGTGGACGGCCTACCCGGTGGACGGCGAAGAACCTCTGGAGGCGGGCGACCGGGTCGTCGTCGAAAATCTGAAGGGCGCGTCGATCTACGTCCGCCGGATCAACGATGCGCTGCCCGACTGGCGCGCCAAGCCGCTCCTCGAAGGCGATGACGAACCGTCGTGACTGTTGAAGCGTGAAGGCATTCAGTCTCCCACCGGAAATTTCCGCGACCCGCAACGCCACCACGTGGCACGGATGGGCAAACAAGCAAGGCCACTCGTAATAAGTAAGAATTGGGTCTGCTGCGGGAGGCTTGCTTACGGGTTCTCGGTCGTGTCGTCGTCCATGCGGAGCGCACTGTCGCCGTCGAGCGTAGAAGGCTCGACGGCGATTTTTTGTTGGGTGTCGGGCGTGGCGAGGTCGTCGCCGGAGAAGCGCGCGATGACGACGGTGATGTTGTCTTCGCCGCCGCGTTCGTTGGCTTCGCGAATAAGTTCTGTACAGGCGCGGGCGAGGTCGCCGTTCGATTCAACGACGATGTTGCGCATCTCTTCGGCGCGGAGTTTTCCGGAGAGCCCGTCGCTACAGAGCAACATGATGTCGTCGCGATAGAGTTTGACGCGTCCCGCGACCGGCGTGAGTTCGGCCTGCGCGCCGAGCGCTTGAAGGATGACGTTGCGGAACATGTGCGTCTCGGCTTCCTGCTCGCTAATCTGGCCGACATCGACGAGTTGCTGGACGAGAGATTGGTCTTTGGTCGCGAGTTTGATCTCGCCGCCGCGAATGACGTAGCCGCGACTGTCGCCGACTTGCAGGAAATCCAAATCGCTGCCCGTGATGGCCGCGCCCGTCAGCGTCGCGCCCATGCCGCTGCATCGCGGGTCTTCGACGCTGCGGCGATGGATGGCGAAGTTGGCGTAGTCGGTCGCGTTGCGCAGGCACTCGATGAGCGACGATTCGGGCGGACAGATGTTTTGTTCTTCCTCTCCGCCGCCGATGAGCATGTCGCGCACGATCTCGACGGCCATCCGGCTGGCGACATCTCCCGCGAGCGCGCCGCCCATCCCATCCGAAACGATAAGCACCAGACCTCTGGCGCCGGGTTCGAGTTGGCGGAGACTGGCCGGCGACTCCGTTTTGTCGGAGCCGGTCCAGGCGGTCGGCGTGGCGAGGTCGAGAACGAGAAAGTTGTCCTCGTTCCCTGAACGGATACGCCCGACATCGGTTTGTGCGTGTAGCTCTACGATCATAGGCTCGTCATCGTAAACGGGGAATCGAAAATCGTAAATAGAAATCTCGTCAACCGCGAATCTACTTTCGATTCAAAATTCACGGTTCACGAAAGCTGCGCCAGCGCCTGGTCTAAGTCGGCGAGAATGTCGTCTGTGTCTTCGAGTCCGACCGAGATGCGCACGAGACCCGGAGTGATGCCGAGACGTGCGCGGGTTTCGGGCAGCACCGAGGCGTGCGTCATCGTCTCCGGATGAGAGATGAGAGTTTCGACACCGCCGAGGCTTTCGGCCAGCGTGCAGAGCTTGACGGATTCGAGCACCGTCCGCGCGCGTTCGAGCGAGCCAACGTCAAACGACACCATGCCGCCGAAACCGTGCTGCTGCTTTTTCGCCAGCTCATGCTGTGGATGTGAGACCGACCCCGGATAGTATAACTTTTCGACCGCCGGATGTTCTTCGAGAAAAGCGGCGACGGCGCGCCCCGAAACGTCGTGCTGCTGCATCCGCAGGGCGAGCGTTTTCGTCCCACGCAGTACGAGAAATGAGTCGAAGGGCGAGAGAATCGCGCCCACCCCGTTCTGCACGAATCCGAGCCACTCGGCGTTCTTCTCATCGTTCAAAACAACAACGCCGCCGATGCTGTCAGAGTGGCCGTTGAGATATTTAGTCGTGGAATGCACCACAATGTCAACGCCAAATTCGAGCGGACGTTGCAGGTAAGGCGACATGAAGGTGTTGTCGCAAACGACGACCGCGCCCGCGCGATGCGCGATGTCGGAGACGGTCTGCATGTCGGTGATGAGCATCACGGGGTTGGTCGGCGTCTCGACAAAGACCATCCTCGTATTGTCTTTAATCGCCGCCTCGACATTTGAAGCGTCCGACGTATCGACGTAGGTGAACTCGATGCCGTAATCCGCCAGAATGCGCGAGAAGAGTCGGAACGTCCCGCCGTAGGTGTTGTCCGAGACGATGACGTGCTCGCCCGCTTTGACGAGCCGCAGCGTCGAGTCAATCGCCGCCATCCCCGAAGCGAACGCGAAACCGTAACGCCCGCCTTCGAGCGCGGCGAGATTTTTCTCAAGCGCGGCGCGCGTCGGGTTTTGCGTGCGCGCGTATTCGTAGCCCTTGTGCCGGCCCAGACCATCCTGCGCGTAAGTCGAAGTTTGGTAAATCGGCACGCTCACCGCGCCCGTCGTCGGGTCGGGTTCGTTCCCGGCATGAATCGCTGTCGTCGAAAAGCCCATATTTGTCACTCGTCACTAATCAAAGATTCCCTGACTCATGTAGCGTTCCGCGCCGTCGGGGAACAGCGTGACGATACGTTTGCCCTCACCGAGGCGTTCGGCGAGACGGCGCGCGGCGGCGGCGGCGCAGCCCGAAGAACCACCGCTCAAGACGCCTTCGGTTTCGGCCAGTCGCCGCACGACGGCGTAAGCTTCCTCGTCCGTAATCATCATGATCTCGTCGGCCACGCTTGGGTCGAGATTGGGCGGAACGAACTGCGATTGTCCGATGCCCTCAACTTTATGGCAACCGGGCGCGCCGCCCCCGAAAATCGAACCTTCCGGCTCAACCAACACGCACAGCGCCTGCGGGTTGGCCTTTTTGACCGCCCGTGCGACGCCCGTAAAAGTTCCCGCCGTGCCTGCGCCCATCGCAATCGCGTCGATGCGTCCATCCATCTGCTCGATGATTTCGCGCCCGGTCGTCTCCTCGTGAAAATCGGGATTGGACGGATTGGCAAACTGTTGCGGGACGTAAGCGTCTTTGATCGTCGCGGCCAGTTCGTAGGCGCGTTCGATGGCGCCCTTCATCCCCGCCGCCTTGGATATGTACTCGATTTCGCCGCCGAGGGCTTCCATCACTTTCATCTTCTCGCGCGAGTAGCCTTCGGGCACGCAGAGGACGACGCGATAACCGCGCGCGACGCCGATCAGCGCCAGCCCGACGCCGGTGTTTCCCGCCGTCGGTTCGATGATGGTCGCGCCCGGAACCAGCAGCCCGCGCCGCTCCGCGTCGAGGATCATGCCGAGCGCAGCGCGGTCTTTGACGGAGCCGCCGGGGTTCAGATATTCGAGTTTCGCATAAACTTGACCGAGCGGCGGACGCGCAAAACGAGACAGGTGAAGAAGCGGAGTATTCCCGACGAGTTCAATGATGTTTTCAGTGATGCCGAGCGACATTAATACTCCCTGCTGTGAGTCCAGGCCAACTGTTCGAGAAGCTAAATAATGTGAACCCGGAATAATCAAGAACGTCGATGGTATCCCGCGCGCGAGGCGGTGTCAAACGAAGGAAGCGCCGGGGGACGGAAGGCTGCGCGCGTTGTGGAAAGACAAACCCTGCGACCATGCGCGTCGCGCTTCGCACTGCGCCGCGCGCACCTTCGGCGACTCTTTTCGCTCTTGCATTTCGTCGCGCAAACGACTAAGTTGTAGCCCCGTGAACATCACGGACTCACACCACCGGTCAAAAGCCGTCTGCATCATCCCCGCTCGCTACAATTCGACGCGTCTTCCCGGCAAGCCGCTGCTCGCAATCGCCGGACGCCCGATGATCGTCCACGTCGTCGAACGTGCGTTGACCGCGCGTAACGTCGGGCGGGCGATAGTCGCCACCGACGACCGCCGAATCTTCGACGCCGTGCGCGATGCCGGATATGAAGCCGTGTTGACGCGCCGCGACCACGCGAGCGGCAGCGACCGTCTGGCGGAAGTCGCTGCGGCGCTCGAAACGGACGCCGAACTGATCGTCAACGTGCAGGGCGACGAGCCGCTGATTTCACCGCTCACCATCGAAAGCGCGGTCGAGGCTTTGCAGCAGGACGCGGAATCTCAGGTGGCGACGACGTGCGAACCCGTCACGCGGATTGAAGACGTGCTGAGCGCTGATGTCGTCAAAGTCGTCACGGACGAACGCGGGTGCGCGCTCTACTTTTCGCGCTCGCCGATTCCTTACCCGCGCGACGCCGTACGCCGCGCGGGGTCGCTCCGTGCCGCGCTCGAAGCCGACGCCGCGTTGCTTGCGACCTTTCGCAAACATACCGGGCTTTATGTTTACCGCCGCAGCTTTTTGTTAGAATACGCGACGTGGCCGCCAACCGAACTGGAGCGCGCCGAGTCGCTCGAACAACTGCGTATCCTTGAGCACGGCGGTCGTGTTCGAGTGGTTGAGACCAACGCTTCATCCATCGGCGTCGATACGCCGGAAGACCTCGAACGCGTGCGGCAGATTTACGAGTCTCGAATTTCAAATTCCCGTGTCGATGAATAGCGACGCGGATTGTATCGACTCCCGTTTTGATGAGAAGCCCGCAAGCTTTTGACTTTGAATCGGGTGAACAAAACCAAAAGACGTTCTGACTTCTTGGCTTGAGACTTTGGACTTAAAAACAGATGCCTAAATATATTTTCGTGACGGGCGGCGTGGTTTCGAGTTTGGGGAAGGGGCTGGCGGCATCGTCCATTGGCTGCCTGCTGGAGGCGCGGGGCTTGAGCGTGACGCTAATCAAACTCGACCCCTACATCAACGTCGATCCCGGCACGATGTCGCCTTTCCAGCACGGGGAGGTTTTCGTCACCGACGACGGCGCGGAGACCGACCTCGACCTCGGCCACTACGAACGCTTCACCAACGCGCATCTGACGCGCGGCAACAACTGGACGACCGGCAGAATCTATCTCTCGGTCATCGAAAAAGAGCGGCGCGGCGATTACCTCGGCAAGACTATTCAGGTCATCCCGCACATCACCGACGAGATTAAAGCGGCGGTGCGTGCGGTGGCGGTCAAGGACGCGCCGGATGTGGTCATCGTGGAAATCGGCGGCACGGTCGGCGACATCGAGTCGCTGCCGTTTCTCGAAGCGATTCGTCAAATGGGCAACGAAGAGGGCGCGGGCGGCGCGATCTTCGTTCATCTGACGCTCGTGCCGTACATCGCGGCGGCGGGCGAACTCAAGACCAAACCGACGCAGCACTCCGTCCGCGACCTCCGCGAAATCGGCATCGCGGTCGATATCCTGCTGTGCCGCTCCGACCGTCCGCTGTCGCGCGATCTGCGCTCGAAAATCGCTCTGTTCTGCAACGTCACGGAGCGCGCCGTAATCACCGCGATGGACGTTGACACGATTTACGAAGTGCCGCTCGCGTTTCACGAACAGGGACTCGACGAGTTGATCGTCGCGTCGCTCAACCTGCACGAGCGTGCGGCGGTGACCGACCTCACGCACTGGCGCGAACTGGTCGCGACGGTGCGCGATCCGGCATCGGGCAACGTCAAAATCGGCATCGTCGGTAAGTACGTCGAACTCGAAGACTCGTATAAATCCCTGCGCGAAGCTCTGACGCATGGCGGCGTCGCGTGTAACTTGCGGGTCGATGTACAGTGGGTCGAGTCGGAGGGGTTGATGGGCGAAAACTACGAGGAAGGCTTGCGCGACTACGACGCGATTCTCGTGCCCGGCGGCTTCGGCAAGCGCGGTGTCGCGGGGATGATTCGCGCGATTGCCTACGCGCGCAAAACGCGGACGCCCTACTTCGGCATCTGTTTGGGGATGCAGACGGCGGTTATCGAATACGCGCGCGCGATGGGCGGTCTGGTCAACGCCGACTCCACCGAGTTCGATCCGACGACTCCGTATCCCGTCATCTTCAAGTTGCGCGATCTCATCGGGGTCGAAGAATTGGGCGGCACGATGCGTCTCGGCGCGTACCCGTGCCGTCTCGCCGCTGATAGTCTGGCGCGCACGGTTTACGGCGGCGCGGCGGAGATTTCGGAACGCCACCGCCATCGCTACGAGTTCAACCCGGAGTTTCGCGAGACGCTTGAGCGCGCCGGGTTGATCTTCAGCGGCGAATCGCCCGACGGTCGTTTCGTCGAGATGGTCGAGTTGCCGCGCGCGGTGCACCCGTGGTTTCTCGGTTGCCAGTTTCATCCCGAATACAAGTCGAAGCCGCTCGCCGCGCACCCGTTGTTTACGTCGTTCGTCCGGGCGGCGTTCGCCAACCGGATGCGCAACGAGACTTCGGTGATGAGCAGCGAGCCGCAGACGGAAGTCGCGCCGAACGAGCGTGCGGTGGTCGCCGGCGACGACTGACGAGAGAGTGTGCGCGGCGTGAAAACTTGTGACCGGTCGGGGCGTTAACGACGGAGGCGGCAAAACAAATATGCTTGAGTGTCCAACCTGCGGGCGGCAATATCCGGCGGACGCGACGACGTGCGCGGCGGACGGGACGATGCTGCGTGCCGACGTGACGCTCGCTGCCGACATTCCCATCGATTCGTTGCTCGGTCGCGTGCTCGACGAAAAGTACCGGCTTGATGAGCGTCTCGGCGAGGGCGGGATGGGGACGGTCTATCGCGCGACGCATCTGTTGATCGACCGTCCGGTGGCCGTCAAGGTGCTGACGCCGCGACTGGTGACGGACGAAGCCGCGCGCGAACGCTTCCGGCGCGAGGCGCGTGCCGCCGGGAGGTTGCAGCACACCAACGCGGTGGCCGTCACCGATTTCGGAGAAACATCCGACGGCCTCGTCTACATCGTGATGGAGCTGCTCGAAGGCTGCTCGTTGCGCGACGTGGTGGCGCAAGAGGCTCCGCTCGATCCGGCGCGTGCCGTGTCGCTGATGTTGCAGGTGTCGGCAGCCGTCGCGGTCGCACACGAAGCGGGCATCATCCATCGCGACTTGAAACCGGGCAACATCTTTATCGTGCAGCGTTCGCACGCGCCGCACATCGTCAAGGTGCTCGACTTCGGCATCGCCAAAATCGCCTCCGACGGGGTCGACGGCGTGCCGTTCGACACGCTCACCGGAGCCGGCGTGATGATCGGGACGCCGCGCTACATGTCGCCCGAACAGTGTGACGGCGCAGACCTCGCGCCTGCCTCGGACGTGTACAGCCTCGGCGTCATCCTCTACGAGATGCTCGCTGGCGTGCCGCCCTTCAACGGCACAACGCCGCTCGCGCTCGCGCTCAAACACTCGACCGAGACGCCGCGCCCGCCGCGCGAAATCGTGTCGGCCATTCCGCCCGCGCTCGAAGAGGTGGCGCTGCACGCGCTGGAAAAGAGGCCGGAAGATCGCCCCTCGGACGCGAGCGCGTTCCGCCGCGAGCTTTACATCACCGCCGAACGGCTCGGACTCGAACACGCGGCGGGCTTCAGCGCGCCGACCATCGAGACGCTGCGCGGCGCGGGAACCGAAACCCCGTCGGGTCGGTTCGTCATCGACATCGAACGACTGCGGCAGAGCCGCGCCGCGCCCATCACCGCCGAAGTCGACGGTGTTTCGACGACCGCTACAGACGAAGTGATCCGAACGGATGGTAAACCCGCCACGCCCGCGCCAACCGCGAACAGGCGAGACTCTGAAGGAAGTCGTCGGGCGCGCAAAAGTACGAGCGGGTCGGTCGGTCGCCTTAAACGGTCGCGTGGTGCGTGGTGGCGTCAGCAGACGCCCGCGCTCGTCGGACTGGCGGTCATCGCGCTCGCGCTCGTCGTCGCGACGCTGTTCTGGTTCGGCTCGAACCGCGAGGGGAACGGCGCGGCGGGCGACCGCGAAGAAGCCATCGGGCGCAACTTATCGGCGACGGAGCAGATGCCGCGCGCGCATCAACCGACGGGCGAGCCGCGCGCCGCCGGAGAGTTTTACGAACGCGGCACTTACTATTTTTCGTCGCGCAATTTCGACGGGGCGATCAGCGATTACCGCCGCGCGTTGGAGTTGCAACCCAACTTTCCGTACGCGCACAACCGGCTCGGTCGAACGCTGATGATGAAGGGTCGTTTCGGCGACGCCGCCGCCGAGTTTCGCGAAGCCATCAAGCAGCGTGGCGGAAGTTTTGCCGCCGCGCAGTATAATCTCGGTTACGCGCTCCAACTTCAAAACGACAACGTCGCCGCGCTCGAAGCCTACTCCGCCGCCATCGACAGCCGCGACGGAAAATACCCCGACGCCTTTTTCCAAATCGGCATCATCCATCTCAAATTGAGGCGCGACCCCGAAGCCGCCGCCGCGTTGCGGCAAGCTATCGAACAGAACGACGGTCGCGACGCCGACTCTCAGCACGCGCTCGGCGTCGCGCTCGCGCGGCAGAAAGATTACGCCGGGGCGGAGACGGCTCTGCGCGCCGCGATTGACGAACGCGGCGGTGATTTCGCCGACGCGCATTACAACCTCGGCCTGCTTTATCAACAGACCCAACGACCCGTCGAAGCCGTCAGAGAGTTCGAGACTTATCTCCGCCAGCAGCCCGACGGCCAGAATCGACGCCTCGTCGAGAACAGCCTGCGCGACCTGCGCCGCGCCGTCGAACAAAATAGCCCGCAGCCATGACGAACGAATGACGAAATATAACGGCATCACTCCCGCGCGGTCAGTCCGGGGTTTTGCTCTGTTTCCGGCATCGGTTTATGCTGTCGAAGGATGTTTGATTTTGAGTTGATTGGGGAGCTTATGAATGACAAGCAAGAAGCGGTCGAGGTGAAATCGTTTCGCGTTGGGGATGTCGTATTTGGCGACGGGGGGCTGACGATCATCGCGGGGCCGTGCGTCGTCGAATCGCCGGAGCACGTTTTGATGATGGCGCGCGAGTGCCGGCGGCGTGCGCGCGACGCCGGACTCGAATACGTTTTCAAAGCCTCGTTCGACAAGGCCAACCGTTCTTCGCACGCGAGCTTTCGCGGCATCGGGATGGAGGCGGCGCTCGATGCGCTGCGGCGCGTCAAAGGCGAGACGGGTGTGCCCATCGTGACCGATGTCCACGACGTTTCGCAAGTCGAAGCGGCGGCGAGCGTCGCCGACATATTGCAGATACCCGCGTTTCTCTCGCGGCAGACCGACTTGATCGATGCGGCGGTTCAGACCGGGCGCGCCGTCAACATCAAGAAGGGGCAGTTTCTCGCGCCACAGGATGCGGGCAACATCGTCGCCAAAGCGCGTGCCGCCGGTTGCGAAAAGCTGCTGTTGACCGAGCGCGGCGTCTCGTTCGGCTATCATAATCTGGTGGTTGACATGCGCTCGTTCCCGATTATGCGAAGCTTCGGCGCCCCCGTCGTCTTCGATGTCACGCACTCGCTCCAACTGCCCGGCGGTCTGGGTCATGCAACGGGTGGTCAGCCGGAATACATCGAACCGCTGGCTCGCGCCGGGGTCGCGTGCGGCGTCGATGCGGTCTTCATGGAGGTTCACGATTGCCCGGAGCGCGCACTGAGCGACGGCCCGAACGCGCTGCCGCTCGCGCGTCTCGCCGGGTTGCTCGGAATGCTCCGCGACCTCCACGAACTCGTCGGACGGCAAGCGACGACGGCAACCCGCTAATACATCTCGAAAAACTCTATCGACCGCGCGACTCATGAAAACTCTGCTCAACCTCGTCGTCCTATTTACGCTGTCGCTCAACCTTGCGCCGCCGTTGCCCGCGCAAGCGCAGACGCAACCCGCCGCGATGTGGCAGGTGTTGCGCTACGATATCCGCGCCAGCATCAACGCCGCCGCCGACCGCGCGCTGACGGTGCGTGCCACCATCGCCGCGCGCAACATCGGCGGCACGGGGCGGACGTTCACGGTCAGGCTCAATCCTGCCATCGAAGTCGCTTCGGCCAGCGTCGGCGATGCTCCCGCGCGTTTCACCAAGCGCGAAGACGCGGCGACGAAACTCCAACTCATCGTCATTACGCTGCCCGCGCCCGTCGAGCGCGACGCGGTGCTGACGGTTTCCTACGACTACCGTCTGCCCGTCGGTGACAACACGGGGCTCGCCGCCATCTCGCCCGAAGGCGCGCAGTTTCTTCCGCTCTCGTTCTGGTATCCGACGCCCAACTCGCCCTACGCGCCGCGCGGCGCCGACACCGCGCCCTTCAAACTCACTGTTGAAGGAACGGCGGGCGCGACGCTCGTCTCGTCGGGCGTAGCGAAAGACGCGACTTTTGAACAGACGCTCAACGCGCAGCCGTTTTTTCTGACAGGCAAGTGGGACGTGGTCGAGGGGACGGGCGAGGCGAAGGACGTGAACGCGTGGGGCGTGGCGGGGGCGTCGGCTGATGAGCGACGACGTGCCGAAGCCTTGATCGCCTTAGCCGCCGCAGCGCGCACGTTCTACGGCGGACTGCTCGGCAGCGTAGCCGC
>JBGTHJ010000348.1:0-9037 GCA_041746175.1 Pyrinomonadaceae bacterium | reverse complement strand
GCGAGCGAGGCGTTGACGATTGACGGCTGTGCCGTCTCCGTCGCTACGCCGTCAGCGCCGTCAGCGCCGTCAGCGCCGTCAGCGCCGCCCGCCCGCCCGTCGTCATCCGCGTGACGCGCACGCGCGTACAGTTCGCCAATGTTTGCGAAGCGTCGGCGCCAGATGCCACCCTCCGAATTCGACGGCGAGCCTTGTCCGGGAAACAAAAAGCCGATGCGCGGTTTAGTCTTGACGTGGTTGAAGAACAGCCCCGCCGCCGCGTCCGTGTACTTTGTTGCCCCGCCCGCGACGACCGCACGCAGCTTTTCCAGACGCATTGCCAACTCTTCAGGGTTCGCGGCAACGAACGCGGCTCGCACGCGTTCGTCGTCGCCGACCTGACCTTCGAGGTGTGCCGCGAGGTCAGACATTTCGGCGCGCGAAATTCGCGCCACGAAGGTCAACAGGTGCTCGGTCTGTCGCAAGAGTTCATTCGTATCGGTCGCGGTCAGCAGAAATAGTTCGGCGTCTTGTGGCGAAGCGAGGAGCGTTTTTTCTCGGTTGCTGAGCGCGCGCCCGTGCGTCTCGTCCGCACCGGCTTCGATGACGACGTGCGCGTTGATGCCGCCGAAGCCCATCGAGCTGACTCCGGCGCGGCGCGGCACATCGGACGGCCACCGCTCGCCACCGCGCAGCGTCCTGAGCATCGCCGACTCGCCGCACAGTTCCGCGTGCGGCTCTTCACATCCGGTTGTCGGCGGGAGCACTCCCGCGCCGACGACCAGCGCCGCCTTGATGAGTCCGGCGACGCCCGCCGCCGCTTTTGTGTGTCCGACGTTGGCCTTGACCGTACCGATCACCGCCGCCGGAACGCCGCCGGGCGCAGCCTGGCGTCTGGCTTGCGAAACCGCCTTTAATTCGGTGGCGTCGCCGACGTTCGTGCCCGTCCCGTGTCCCTCCAGATACGCGACCGTCTCGATGCCGAATCCCGCGCGGCGATACGCACGCTGCAAGGCGAGCAGTTGGCCGCCGACTTCGGGGCGCGTGATGCCGCCGTGCCCGTCGGACGAAATGCCCCAACCGCGTATCGTCGCGTAGATACGGCGCTGCTGCGCGCGTGCGTCAGCCTCGCGCATCAAGACGACGAACCCGCAACCCTCGCCCGGCCAGAATCCGTTCGAGCGTGCGTCATAGACGCGCATCATCCCGGAGGCGAGCGCGCCCGTCTTGGCGAACCCGACCAACTCGAACGGGTCGATGCTGAGATCGACGCCGCCCGCCAGCGCCACGTCAACGTCTGCCGCCACCAGCGCCGAGCAAGCGTTGGCAATCGCCAGCAGCGACGAAGCGCACGCGCCGTCAATCGTGTAGCCGCCTCCCTTCAAGTCGAAATGGTTGCAGATGCGCCCCGCGATGGTGTTTGACAAACCGCCCGCCAGCGATTCCTCGCCGATGGCCGGGAACGGCTCTTTGTACGCGACTTCGAGTTGGCTTAGAAAAGCCTCTCGCCGTTCAATCGTCCAACCTCCCGACGCGAGCGACGCCGCGACCACGCGCCGCACGTACGGCCACCGTAGCCGCATCACGCCCGCGCGTGAAAATTCGCCCGTCAGCGTATTGCCCAAAAAGACCCCGGTCGTATCTCGCGGCAAGCCAGCGCCGCCTTCAAAGCCGCCGTCGCGCAGAGCTTGCGCGGCGATGTCGAGCGCGAGCCAGTGCGTCATATCAGTCGCGCGAAAGGTCTCGCCCGCGACGCAGTAGCCGATACGGTCGAATTCATAACCCTCGATGACGGCGGCTTCCGACGAGTAGATACTATCGGGCGCAGCACGGTCTTCCGTCAGATAGTCTTCGAGTCGCAATCGCTCCGGCGGGATGCGACGGAAGGCGCGGCGCTGCGCCAACACGTTCTCCCACAACTCTAGTGGCGAACACGCATCAGGGTAGCGACACGCCATGCCGACTATCGCAATCGGGGAAACCATCGGCTATGCCTCCGTCACAATTGCGGGCGCAGACATCGTCGTCACATTCTTGCGACTCCGTTGCGCAGCCCTCGCGAACGCGTACAAACTCACCCCGCGTACCGTAGACACAATCGTCAACGCGAAGAACAGCCCGAACACGATGTGCGTCGTCAGCAACAATCCGTAGACCGCCGCGACGCCGCCGCCGAAAGCGATTTGCGACCACTTGCCGAAGGGCGTCGTCGCCGGGTCGGTGACCATGTAGAAGGTGAAGAGGATGAAGGCCAGCCCCGTCATCGGCAACAGCCCCGACGCGAGCGGCGCGTCGAACACCACGCTCCTGATGGCGGCCTGTGCGACGAAGACCGTGAGCCATGCCGCGATCAGCGGCCACCGCTTCGTGAATCGCGCGTTGAGAAAGCTTCCGCTCGCGATGATGATGGCGGGCAACGCCCAATCGCCGATGCGGTCGAGGTTTTCGGTAAACTGGTAGGGCGGCGCGATGCCGACCCAACTGAACAACAGCAGCGTCAACGTGATGCCGAAGTTCGACGGGTTGAAGAAGTGGCGCGTACCATTCCCGACCGGCGCGCGAAATAACGACTTCGAGCCGATGGCGACGGCGGTCGCAAACGCCACCACCCAGAGCCGGTCGTTGGCATACAACAGCATCCCGACGGCCAGCGCAGAGATGTGCGCCGGTAGCATGAAATCGATAAATTTTCGCGCGCCGCCCGCGTACGCCGGCGCGCGGCCTTCGCACCACGCATTGATCTTTTCCAGCGCCAGTTCGAGACCGTAAGCGGTGGCGAGCGCGACCAATGGCTGCGCCCATGATTGCTCGAAACCCAACACGGTGTGTCCAAGTATGTTGAGAATCGTGATCGCCACCGCGAACCGCCGTAGGCCGCCCAAACGACTCGCATCTTTCCACCGGTTAGCAATCATGGCTGCTCCTTTCCGGCTGACCCAGCGTCACCGTGTGCCAGCCCGCTGACAGTTGAAGCGTCTGCCGGTGCACCCGACCGACCGCGTCCCGCCAGTGAATCTCGACCGGCACGCTTGCTCCTTCAGCCAACGCTCCGAGTCCGAAATGTACGTCGTGGCTCCGTTTTCCCGAATGCCCGTTGCCGCCGTCAACCTGCGCGACCAGACGCTTTCCGTTGGGTAGTCGAACCGTGACGAATGCGCCGACCGCCGCGCGGCTCAACGCGTCCGACGGCGGATGTCCGCCGCAGACTTTCGTCGGCGCGACCTGTTCTCCGGGATGGGGCAGGCGGAGATGGATACCGAGGAAGGGACGCCCGTGCGGGCTGGCGTTGAGATGGAGAAACGACGTGCTCCATTGGTTGGCGACGGCGTAATCGAGCAGCCCATCG
This sequence comes from Pyrinomonadaceae bacterium, assembly GCA_041746175.1. Taxonomy (GTDB): domain Bacteria; phylum Acidobacteriota; class Blastocatellia; order Pyrinomonadales; family Pyrinomonadaceae; genus JBGTHJ01. The sequence goes on along the minus strand of JBGTHJ010000348.1, from coordinate 5,712 downwards.
CCGTTGACATCCGCGACCGCGATGCCCCGGCTAATCTGCCTCTGCGCCAAACCCAACTCCGGCGCGAGGTCGTAGAAACGTCCGTCCGAGGCGCGCACGTAGAACGGATTATGATCGTTGTCGCTCAGCGCGTCGCCGGGTTGAAAGCGCGGCCAACTCTCCGGGTTACTCAGCAACTGGTCGTTGCCCATCGCCAGTTCGTGCAACTCCGGCCAGCGGTTCGTCTCGCCCTTGAGGAACCCGACGGCCTGAAGCGCCTCGGTGCTGCCGTCGTTATTGAAATCGCCGAACTTGGTGTCCCAACCCCAACCGCCCCGCGACAACCCCAACGCTTCGCTGCGGTCGACGTATGGCGCGACGCCTTGCTTCATGCGTCCCGTCTCGCGCGTGCTGACGAACGCGAAATGACTTTCTTCGAGCGCGTATTCATCCGCGATGTTGCTGACGAAGATGTCGAGCAGCCCGTCGTCGTTGAGGTCGCCGAAATCAACGCCCATGCCTTTGAAGCTATCGCGGCCAACCACTTTCGAGTTCGGCGTGTTCAACGTCTTGACGCCGCCGAGCGGACTGAAGCGCAACTCGCCCGGACGTGAGCGATTGTGCAATAAGCGGTCTGGTCCGAAGTCGTTGGCGAAATAGAGTTCTGGCAACAGGTCGCCGTCGAGGTCAGCCGCGCCGACGGCCAGCGTCCAACCATGCGTGATAGCCTCTTTCTCACCGGGCGTGCCCTCGACGTAATCTTCAACCACTCGCCACTTGACCGACGGTTCCGTGCCCCCGGTCGCGCCTTCCCAAAGCAGCACGCGACTTCGACCCGCGTTGAAAGCCCGCGACATCGAATGCTGCATCTGCTCGCGTGTCGTAGCGCGTGCGTCGAGGATGCGCGCACCGTCGCGGTAGTAGTTTCCGACGACGATGTCGAGATGGCCGTCGCCGTCGAGGTCGGCCAGCGTCGCCGCCCCCGTGTACCAACGCACGTTGCCCGCGACAACTTCCGCCGCTTTGTATGCTTCGTTCGTGAGCACGACCGGAGCGGCAGACGGCTGTTGCGACGGGTGGCGGGCGAGGAAGACAAGGGGCGTGCGTCCCCAGTAGTAAACGAGCATGTCCACGCGACCATCTTCGTTGAGGTCGCCGGGCACGCAGCCCATCGGAGCCACCGTTGCGGCATCGTCGAGCACGCCCGCGTCGAGCGTGAACGGCGCGTAACGCGCGGGCGTCCCCGGAGCGGGGGCAATCGTCACGCGGTCTGTGCGCGGGTCAACGCTACAGACATCGTTGGGGAGTCCGTCGCCGTCGAGGTCGTTGAGCGCGACCGCTGCGCCCGTCGCCGACACCCAAGCGACGATGCGTTCGAGACTCGGGTTGACCGTCCGTTGCGAACGATACGTTTGACCCGCAACTTCGAGCAGCGGCGAGCTGATAAAGCGAAAATCTTCACCCAGACGGTTGCGCTCGGCGGTGGAAATACCCGGTTGCTGTGCGAGCAAGTAGAATGCGAGCATGACGCCGACCGCGACGAGCCGCGTCGTATTCCGGCGAAGGTGATAAGTCAACAGCTTCATGACCTCATACGCTCCTTGACGAATCGAGATTGAATGCGTTGCCGCCAGATTTCGTACGCGGGCACGGCTCCATCTTCCGGCAGATGTTCCAGCAAGACATCGGTCACTTCGGCGGCGGCGGCGGCGGTCATGCCGCATAAAACTTCGCACGCCATTTCTGTGTGTTCGGTCGTGTTGCCCGCGCGTTGACGCGTCTTGGCGGCGAATGCTGCGCCCTGTGCGAGTTTTGCCTGATGAGTTCCGGCCAGCTCGCGGAGTTGGCTGACCGACGCGCGATCGACACCGCCGGCGTACGTACAGGCCAGCCCGACGCCGCTCCACAGGTCGGCTTCCAGGGTTGGCGGAAGCATCGAAATTGCCGTCGCGATGCGCGCGACTTCCGCGCCTTCGATGAACCACAGACACCGTCCCAGCCCCTGCGCGAATGCGTGGCGCGCGTAGCCGTGCAAACGATTCAAACGCGCCGGCTTGTTCGAGTACTCACGCCAGTGAAAATAACCTTCGTGGAAGCCGTAGCCGTCAACCGCCAGCCAGCGCAGTAGCGGGTCGAGGCGCGACACCGCGCGCCACACGCTCCAACGCAGCCACGGCACGCGCGCAATCGCCCACCCCGCCCCGACGTGTATCATGTAGGCGTGCGCCCGCCCCGCACCGTCAAGCAAATCCGGCAGACGCCTCCGTCCCCATGGCGACAATTCATCCAACAGAGCGAGTCCCATCGCCGCCCCCTCGTAAGCGAATCCGCGCAACTCCGGCGCGCAGGCGTCCAATTCCGAAGCTAACGCCACGGGGCTTTCGTCAATCAGCGCGGCGTGATAGCCCCGCAAAAATGTTTGACCGATACCCTCTAGCCGCCGCGTCGTCGCGTCTCCGCGGCTGCGAAATCCACGACGCAAGAAACTCGTCTCAGCCGGCGAGATGGCGAACACGTGGCTTCGTAATTTCGTCAGCGGGCGGTTGACCGCGCTTCCGGGAATCGCAAATGTTCTGTTCGTTGGCATTGGCTTTTGATCGTCGAACTTCGTCCGACGATCTGTTCGGAAACCTTTGGCTTCAACCCCGACTTCGAGCGAGGTCACGCGATGCTTCGGTCGAGCGGCGGTCGTGAACTCGCAGTGACTCATGCGTCAACGCTGTGCGAACGAAGCGACGGTTTTTCCGCTGTTGTCGTTGCAGTGACGCGAACCGTATCGAATCGTGCCGTAAGCAGATGCTTGAGTCGGAGGTAGTTGTTTTCAAACTCCCTAATCGTCGGGCTGTGTCTTCGATCGCCGTTGGGCGGCACGCGTCGAAATCTTTCTTGACGCTTCGCCAAAAATCCGCCCGAACACCGCCGTCGAAGCTAGTTCCGGTTAAATATCAGGAATATCGTCGAGGGTTGCACATTGCGTAATCCTCTGTGTCAATGGATTTCGCTCCCCGTGTTTGGGTGCCGTTAACTTGTTGTGGGATTAGGTTGATTTATACATCAACGCAGACGCCCGGGCCGGCTTTGAAGCCGCGCGTAAAGAGTGTCCACGATGCGGAATGAAAGGATTATTTCTAGAACGAGTGGAGGTGTCGCGCATAGACGTAAATTCGGCTACTCAAAGGGTTGAGTTCCCGCGACATCTTGCGCTAAAATGCAGGCTGCCTGGCGATGCACCTCAAGCGCTTAACCTCGCGGGAGGTTGTGTTGTCACAAAGCTCCGTCCTACTAGCAGGTAGAGACGGAGCTTTCTTCTTCAATGCCTATCTTAACATTAGTCGTAACCTCTTCAACCAGAGACAGAAACCCGTAATGTTGACGAATGGTAGTCCGCTCCTCTTCGGGACTAACCCATGCGACAAATCGTCGATAGTAATTCACAACCGGGAACGCGCGAATATTTGACCTATTACAGAAGTCGGGTGGATGCTGCAACAAGTAGCTCTCAGGAATAAATCAGATGAGCTACGAACAAATCAAAGGACTGTTGCCATTTCGAGAACCGTCATGTCCGCCGTTCAAGGCTCCCCCACTCGCTGACGTAAGCTTTGAAGTCACTCATCGACCACCTGTGCCGTCTCGCCAGACTATTTACCAACCACCCGTACTTTGTTCTATATTTGGTTTATCTATCGAGATTTAGAGATGGGTTCTAGGCACGATGGATGCGTTCACCTTCCTGTTCCGAGTAGGCATCGGTGCGCGATTGTGGGTGGCTAGCAATTTCGGCACAAGCACCACTGTCGGCCATTAGTAGCCGGTCTGTTACGAACTATACAGGCGCGCGCAATGCTGATGTTTTAAAATAGCTACAATCGTCTGTTGGCTCTAAATATGTCGCTCAAATTTGAGCCACTACTATACTATTAACTCAATATTTGTAGGCGAGAGGAATGGCGTTTGGAAAACAAACGCAGCCAAACGAGGAGCTAGCTGAGAGATGGCACAATAAGACGTTGACGTAGAAAAGTCAATAGCAATATTTTTGCATTTGCAATCGATCGATTACACCTGCCACGTGCGAGTTCCAGCAGCGCGGTGGCACGGCGAAAAACTTTGGTCGGGAGTTGCCCGCTGGAGATGAGTGGTGTCAAAGAGCATCGTTCGGCGTCGGAAAGTTCAAGGCGCTGTCGCCTGTTCGTGTTTTGAGTAGACACTCAAAACATCCGAAGACTAAATTACGCAGCAATTAACAGCCCAGCCTCTTCTAACCTATTTACTCCGGCTACCGACTACCTCGTAGCCAAAGTTTACCGCCGCTGTACTTCCTCATCCTCATCATGCCGACTTCCTTTGATTCGCGCGCTCAGCAACCTCTCTGCCTCCGCGCGCACCTTCGGCGCGTCTTCCGGTAGAAGCCAGCCGCCGCCCGCAGAGTTGATCTCGGCGAGCGTCACGTCAACTGCCTTACCTTGCGCTTCCAAAAATGCCAGACAGGTTTCAGCGGTCTCCCGAATCTCTTCCGTTGTGAGCGCGTGCGCGACAGGCGGTGTGCAAAAATCGGAAGGCGCGCGCCCGACTTCAAGATCGGCTCGCGTACGCCTCGCCTGCTCGTTGAGAGTGCCATACTTCCTGAGCAGATCGTAAGTTTCATGCTGCGCCACGCGCACAGCTTTTGGCAGCGCCTTGGTCTCGAACCACTCACGGGTGCGTGCTATCTCTCGGGCGGCGGTTTGTGTCGCCGCTTGTGTCGCCGCTGCATTCACACACGGCTCCAGTTCAGTCTTCAGACGCGCGACTATCTCGTCCATTGAAACCGTGCGTGTGGGCGACGCGATAACTGTGACTCCCATTCCCGTACTCCAGTTCGGTGCGGGCGGTTGGAGGGTTGATTGTGGGTCTGAGTCAGAGACTTTTTTATCAACCGGGGTTGTGTCCGTGCCGTTTTGTGGCGCGTGGGGTTTTAAATCTGTATCTAATACCTCTAATACAGCGAAGCTGTCATTAAGGGCTGGTTCATTCCGTGAAGCATGAGCCTCATCGGATGAAGCAGGAGCAAAGTGCAAAATTTTTTGACCCGTCGAAGCCGCGCGCGCACCGATTGAAGAACTCGCGCGGTTGAGGAAAATCCTGATTCCGACACCGTTCTTACCCGCGAAGTAGCCGATTATGCCGGAGTCGTGCAACCATGTGACGGCTTTGTTGGCTGTGGCGCTAGCCACGCCCACTACTTCGCATAGCATATCCCAAGCCTTGACTTGCTTCCCTTCCCTACACTGAGCCTCAAAGCGCAGCACCCCTGCGCGCTCCCAGTACGGGTTCGGAGCATTGACTAGCCGGAGATAGATTTTGCTCATCAGCGGCGTTATTTTGTCCGCTTCAGCGGAAGAAATCGCCGTGATGATTTCCACATCAAGCTTGAAAAAATTTTTATGATATTCGTTCGCTGAGAGCTGCGTTTTGCGAACGAATTTGTTGGAGAAAAAATGTTGTGCGGCCATTTCAGTCTCACTTATTTCATGCTCGACAGCATCTGACCGGCAACTTACAATTAATGTCCCTCGGTTAGGGACACAATTAACCGAAGAGTGCGCGTAATTCTAAGTCGCTTTTTCTCAGCGTTTTAGCTAATTCTGCCGAGTGCTTGAAAAATTCCCTTTTAGTCTCAGCTTAGTGGGGGGCGAAAGCCCCGAAAAGCTGAGGTTTTTGACCAAATGAATTACGCGCACTCTTCAATTA
>JBGTHJ010000347.1:0-4683 GCA_041746175.1 Pyrinomonadaceae bacterium | reverse complement strand
CCGTTTGCGGCAAGCGTTGCCGATCCTGCTGTTCACGTCGATGCTGACGCTGGCGTACTCTATTTTTCAGGGCAACGTCGGGACGGCGTACCGGCAGCGGTCGCAGTTGCTGGTCTTCTATTTCATCTTCGTCGCCGTCGGCTACGTGCTCTTGAAGGAGCGCAAAGAAGACCGGGCGCAACGCGCGCTGGCGCAGAGGTCGGCGGATCAAGCGGCGGAAGCGAGGATGCGCGCCGTTGAAGCGCTGCCCCGCAAGACCGAATGGGAGACGCTGGCGGAGCGACTCTCCGAGAAAATAGGTTTCTAAAAATGTGTGGAATCGTTGGTATGGTTCGCGCGCAAAGCGAGCGTCCGGTTGATGAAAATGTGCTCGCGCGGATGTGCGAGGCGATCCGCCATCGCGGCCCGGACGAAGACGGCTTCTACGTCAACGGCTCGACCGGCATGGCGATGCGGCGTCTCGCCATCATCGACCTCGCGGGCGGGCAGCAGCCGATTCCGAACCGCGACCGCACGGCCTGGATCGTCTTCAACGGCGAAATCTATAACTATCGCGAGTTGCGCGAGAAGTTGGAAAAACTCGGCCACGAATTCCGCACCAACTGCGACACCGAAGCCATCATCCACGCCTACGACCGCTACGGCGCGGACTGCCCCAAGCACCTGCGCGGCATGTTCGCCTTCGCCATTTGGGACGAGCGCAAGCAGGAGTTGTTTCTGGCGCGCGACCGCGTTGGCAAGAAGCCGCTGCTCTATGCCAACATCAACGGTCAATTGATTTTCGGCTCGGAGTTCAGCGCGCTGCTCCAACACCCCGACATCAGCCGCGACATCGACCGCGAGGCGATTCACTATTACCTCTCGTTCATGTGCGTGCCCGCGCCGCTGACCGCCTATCGAGCCATCCGCAAACTCGAACCCGGCCACACGCTGCGCTTCACCCGCGACGGCGAGATCATCACCGCGCGTTACTGGCAGCCCGACTTCTCCGCCAAAACCACGATGGACGAGGAAGAGGCGGGCGAGCGCGCCATCGAGATTCTGCGCGATGCGGTGCGCGTGCGTCTGATGTCGGAGGTTCCGCTCGGCGCGTTTCTTTCCGGTGGGATCGATTCGAGCGCGGTCGTCGCGTTGATGAGCGAGGCGTCCAGCGGGCCGGTCAAGACTTTTTCCATCGGCTTCGAGGAGCAGGATTTCAGCGAACTCCACCACGCGCGCCGCGTCGCCGAACACATCGGCGCGGAGCATCACGAGTTCATCGTCCGTCCCAACGCGCTCGAAGTTTTGCCGACCCTCGTCGAGCACTACGGCGAGCCGTACGCCGACTCGTCCGCGATTCCGACCTACTACGTTTCGCGCGAGACGCGACGCCACGTCACCGTCGCGCTCAACGGCGACGGCGGCGACGAATGCTTCGCGGGCTACGAGCGTTATGCCGCGATGCGACTCGCCGAGCGGTACCGCCGGCTTCCCGCGCTCTTTCGCGAGGGCGTCGTCCGGCAAGCCTTCAATCTGCTGCCCTCGTCGGAGTTGCGGCGCAGCCGCGTGCGCGACATCAAACGCTTTCTGCACGCCGCGTCGCTGCCGGCGGTCGAGCGCTACCTGCGCTGGGTCAGCGTGCTCGACGCGGACGCGAAGCGCGACCTCTACACCGATGATTTCCGGCGCGAGATGGCGGGCTACGACTCGGCGGCGTGGCTCGCGCCGTGGTTTGCGCAGGCCAACGGCGCGGGCGTCGTCGATGCCGCGCTGCTGACCGACACGATGACCTATCTGCCGAACGATTTGCTGGTCAAGGTCGACATCGCGAGCATGGCCGTTTCGCTCGAAGCGCGCTCTCCGTTTTTAGACCATCATGTGATAGAGTTTGCCGCAACTTTGCCGGAAAAGATGAAATTACGGGGCTTGACGACCAAATATCTGCTGAAGAAACGGGTGCTCGCCAAACTCCTCCCGGCGGAGAATCTGAATCGCAGCAAGATGGGTTTTGGCGTGCCTATCGGACACTGGTTTCGCGGCGAGATGAAAGGCTTCGTGCGCGACGCGCTGCTCGCGGAAAAGTCGCTCGCGCGCGGCTTCTTCCGACCCGCCGCCGTCACACGCATGGTCGAAGAGCACACCACGGGCGCACGCGACCACGCGCACCAACTCTGGACGCTGCTGATGCTCGAGTTATGGTTTCAAAGATTTATTGATTCGTGATGGGCGGCGGGTGATGGGGAGAAGGAAGTCGCTTTTCTCCCTGTCACCCGTCACTTGTCACAGCTTATTTTGGAGGATGATTAAGTGAAAGGTATCGTGTTGGCCGGTGGGCTGGGCAGTCGTCTGCGACCGCTGACGGAGGTGACGAACAAGCACTTGCTGCCCGTCTACGACAAGCCGATGATTTACTACCCGATTCAAACCCTGATTAACGCCGGGATTGAAGACATTCTGATCGTCACGGGCGGCAGCTCGGCGGGCGATTTTCTCAAGCTCCTGAAGAACGGCAGAGACTTCGGCCTCAAACATCTCAACTATACTTATCAGGAAGGCGAAGGCGGCATCGCCGACGCGCTGAGTCTGGCCGAACACTTTGCGGCGGGTGAACCCATCTGCGTCGTCCTCGGCGACAACATCATCGAGAACAACATCTGCAAGGCGGTGCGCGCCTACCGGCATCAGGGCGGCGGCGCGAAGATTCTGCTGAAGAAGGTATCTGACCCGCAACGCTTCGGCGTGCCCGAAATCGACGGGCCGCGCGTCCTGCGCATCGAGGAAAAGCCGAAACAGCCGAAGTCGGATTACGCCGTCATCGGCATCTACATGTACGACTCAGACGTGTTCGACATCGTCAAGACATTGAAACCCTCGGGGCGCAACGAACTCGAAATCACCGACGTGAACAACGCCTACATCGAGCGCGATGAGATGACGTGGGACGAACTCGACGGTTGGTGGACGGATGCCGGGACGTTCGAGAGTCTTTTGCATGCGTCGAACCTCGTGGCCGAAACCGGCGCGAACAAGTTGGAAGTTGCCGCTGAAGTTGCGGCCAAAAAAACGGACAAGAGGACGGTGAGCAAAGATGCAGCCCAAGCCGGAGCGGTCGGTTAAAAAAATGGAGTTCACACGCGGCAAGATTCGCGACGTGGTGGTGACGGACGTGCGCAAGTACGTCGATGAGCGCGGTTGGCTGGCCGAGTTGTTTCGTCATGACGAACTGGCCGAAGAATATCATCCGCGCATGACCTACATCTCTTCGACGCTGCCCGGCGTCGCGCGCGGGCCGCACGAACACGTCGATCAAGCAGACCTTTTCTGTTTCACGGGACCGTCGAACTTCAAACTGCGGCTGTGGGACAATCGCGTCGATTCCGCGACTTACAACCATGTGATGACGCTCTACGTCGGCGAGGACAACCCGAAAACGGTGCTCGTTCCGAAGGGCGTCGTTCACGCATACCGCAACGTCGGCATCGGCATGGGCATCGTCATCAATTCCCCCAACCGCCTCTTTATGGGCGAAGCGCGCCGCGAAGAGATCGACGAAATCCGGCACGAAGACGACCCCGACACGATTTACAAACTCGACGATTGAAGACCGTCGCCGGACGATAGCTCAACGCTCATCGCCTGACGTTCATCGTCTCTAAGTCTGTGATGAAAATTGTTCGCATCATTGCGCGGCTCAACGTGGGCGGCCCGGCGCGTCACGTCGCGTGGCTGACCGCCGGGTTGCAGGACGACGAGTGGGAATCGGCGCTCGTCGCGGGCACGGTTCCGCCGGGTGAAGACGACATGAGTTACTTCGCCGCCGCGCAGGGCGTCGTGCCCGTCGTCCTCGCGGAGATGAGCCGCGAGATTTCGCCGAAGGATGCGGTTACGGTCTGGAAACTGTTCCACCTGTTCCGCCGCCTGCGCCCCGACATCGTGCACACGCACACGGCGAAGGCGGGCACGGTCGGGCGCGTCGCCGGGATGCTTTATCGTTGGCTCGTGCCCGCCGCGCTCATCGGCAGACCGCGCCGCTGCCGGTTCGTCCACACGTATCACGGACACATTTTTCACAGCTACTACGGACGCTGGAAGACGCGCCTGTTTCTCGTCGTCGAACGATTTCTGGCGCGTGCGGCGACCGACCGCATCATCGTCATCAGCCCGCAGCAGTACCGCGAGATACACGAAGAGTTCGGCGTCGGGCGCGCGGAGCAGTTCGCCATTATCCCGCTCGGACTCGACGTTGATTGTTTCGCCGGATGGGAGTCGCGCCGGCGCGCCGCGCGCGAGCAACTCGGCGCGGGCGAGCAGGAGACGCTCGTCGGCATCGTCGGGCGTCTGACGGAGATCAAAAATCACTCGCTTTTTTTGCGCGCCGCCGCGCTGTGTAAAGAGAGTCAGGCAAAGACGGGCGACGCGCGGCGCGTGCGCTTCGCCGTCGTCGGCGACGGTCATTTGCGCGCCATGCTCGAAGCCGAAGCCGCCGCGCTCGGTCTCGCGGGCGACGTGGTTTTCACGGGGTTGCGCGACGACCCGGAAAACTTCTACGCCGCGCTCGACGTGGTTGCGCTCACGTCGAACAACGAAGGCACGCCGCTCACGCTGATCGAAGCGATGGCGAACTCGCGCGCGTGCATCGCGACGGCGGTCGGCGGCGTGGTCGATGTGGTCGGCGCTGTGGACGAGTCGCAACTGCGCCGTCCC
>JBGTHJ010000346.1:0-4965 GCA_041746175.1 Pyrinomonadaceae bacterium | reverse complement strand
ACGGGCACGCGCAGGGCCCGGCTGGCGGTGGGGTCATCGAGCAGGGCGTAATAACGCAGCGTCCAACCCTGACCATCGTGCAGGCTGCGCAACACCAGCGTGCTCAGCGGCACGAGCACGAACGCGAGCACGATGGGCGTCCACGGGGTCAGGTTTTCAATCGGAATCTGCGGCGTCGCGCCCGTCGAGTCGAACAGCGCGCCGCTCAGCAGCGCGGGCACGCCGAGAAACAGAATGTTGATGGCCGTCCCGCTAACCACCTGATCGGCCTCGAAACGGATGCACGCCACCGCGTGAATCGAGGCCACCGCGATGCCCGCCACCGCGCCCGCCGCGAGTCCGATCAGAGGGCTGCGCGTGTAGTGCGTGACGGTCGCCGCCGTGAACGCTCCCGCCAGCATCAAGCCTTCGAGCGCGATGTTGATGACGCCCGCGCGCTCCGAGTACAACCCGCCGAGCGCGGCCAGCAGCAGCGGCGTCGAGAGTCGCACCGTTGATAAAATGATTCCCAGACTAAAGATTTCACTCATAACCGATCCAGAGATGTCAGGCGTCGGAGGTCAGCGGTCGGAGGTCGGAGGTCGGGCTTTATTTGTCTCGCCAAACATCCGGCTTCCGGCGTCAGATATTTGCCCTTAAACTTTTGAACGTTTCAGCAAACTGAACTTCCCGAACGACCCGCGAAACGCGGCTTCGGCGGCGACGAACAGGATGACCACCGCCTGCAAGACCTGCACCAAATCCTTCGAGACGCGTTCGGTGAAGATATCGACGAACAGCCCGCCGCGCAGCAGCGAGCCGAAAAGCAGCGCGGCCAGCAGCACCCCGACCGGATGATTGCGTCCGAGCAGCGCCACCGCGATTCCCGTAAAACCGTAGCCGGCGGAGAACCCGTCGTAATACCGATAGCGGTAACCGAGCACTTCATTGATTGCGACCATTCCGGCGAGTCCGCCCGACACCGCCATCGCCAGCACGATCTGTTTGCCGACCGAGATGCCGCCGTATTCCGCCGCCGTCGGATTCGTCCCCGTCGCGCGAATCTCGTAGCCCCACTTCGTCCGCCACAAAAAGACATAGACCAGCGCGCACGCGATCAGCGCGAAGATGAACGAGATGTTGAGCGGGATGCGTTCGGGAAACCCCGCGACGAACTCGCCGATGCGCGGGATGTGCGCGTTCGTCCCCGTCAACCCCTGAGCCTTATCGACCAACCCGATGACTTTGGTCTGCATGATCGGGTCGCTCGGGTCTTTGTAATAATACTGCGTGAAGTAGCTCGCCAGCGCGACCGCGATGAAGTTCATCATGATCGTGTTGATGACTTCGTGCGAACCGAACTTGGCTTTCAGCACGCCCGGAATCGCGCCCCACGCCGCGCCGCTCAGAATGGCCGTCAGACACGCCAGCGGGACGAGTATCCAGCCCGGCAAACTAGCGAACGTAAAGCCGACCCACGCCGTCATGAAGGCCGCGACGTATAGTTGGCCTTCCGCGCCGATGTTGAGCAGCCCGCACCGGAACGCCACCGCCACCGCGAGTCCGGTGAAGATTAGCGGCGTCGCGTTAAAGAGCGTGTAGCCGATGCCGTCCGGCCATGACGGTGTGCTTCCGATGAGCAACTCGTAAGTCTCAATCGGGTCGCCGCCGATCAGCACCACAATCACGCCCCCGACGATGAACGCCGCAATCACGGCGATGAGCGGAAAAATAAGTTGGCGAAGAAAGTTCATAGTTTTTCGGATGATGGATGCTCGACCATCGATGAAAGCCCGTTGACGAAGAACGACGAAGCCTGAACGAAGAACAACCCGAGACGGATGAACCCCGACGACGCGCGCAAGTCCGGCGATGGTCTATCGTCCATCGTCCATCGGCGCGGCTTCGTGCGGCGCGGCTTCGTGTGTCGCGGCTTCGTGTTTTCCGCCGGTCATGAGCAGCCCGATTTGTTCAATGGTCGTGCGTTTGGGGTCGACCTCCCCGGCGATTTGGCCGTCGTGAATAATCAGTAGGCGGTCGGCCAGCGCGGTCACCTCTTCGAGTTCGGCGGAGACGAGCAGCACGGCGCACCCCGCATCACGGAGATCGACGATTTTGCGGTGGATAAACTCGATGGCTCCGATATCGACGCCGCGCGTCGGTTGCGCGACGAGCAGCAGTTGTGGCCGCACGTCGAACTCGCGCCCGATGATTAGTTTCTGCTGATTGCCGCCTGAGAGCGCGCGTGCCGGAAGGTCTGGATTCGCGGGTCGCACGTCGAAATCGCTGATAATCTGGCGCGTGCGCTCGCGGATGCCCGCGTCGTTGAGAAAGATGCCGGAGGTGACCGCCGGTTTGCGGTAATGGACGCCGAGAATCGAGTTTTCGTTGAGGTCGAAGTCGAGCAGCAGCCCGCGCCGGTGACGATTCTCAGGGATGTGCGCGATGCCCAACTCGCGCCGCGTGCGTGCATTCTCGCGGTTGAGACTGCGCCCCTTGAAATCCATCTCGCCGCTGACGTGCGTATCGGCGGGGACGAGTCCGGCCAGCGTTTCAATCAACTCGGTCTGCCCGTTGCCCTCGACGCCCGCGATGCCGACGATTTCGCCCGCGTGAACCTTGAACGACACCCCGTCAACGCGTCGCGTGCCGTCCTTCGCCGTCACGATCAGGTTATTGACGCTCAGCACCGGGTCGCCCGGCTTCGCGTCGGGCTTCGCGATGCGCAGGAGTACCTCGCGCCCGACCATCAGCCACGCGAGTTCGGCGGCGTTGGTCTCTTTGGTCTTGACGCGCCCGACCACTTTGCCGTCGCGCATGACGGTCACTTCGTCGGAAATCGCCAGCACCTCCGAGAGTTTGTGCGTGATGATGATGACCGTCTTGCCCTGTTCGCGCATCCGCCGGAGGATGACGAAAAACTCTTCGACCTCCTGCGGCGTGAGCACCGCCGTCGGCTCGTCGAGAATCAGCAGCCGCGCGCGACGGTACAGAGCCTTGAGCAGTTCGACGCGCTGCTGTTGCCCGACCGATAGATTTTCGATCAGCGCGTGCGGGTCGACCGACAGCTTGAACTCGTCCGAGAGAGCGCGAATCTCCGCCGCCGCCCTGTTCAAATCGAGCGCGACGCCCGTGCCCGGCTCCGCGCCGAGCACGATGTTCTCCGCCACCGTCATCGTATCGACGAGCATGAAGTGCTGATGCACCATCCCGATGCCGTGCGCAATCGCATCGTGCGGCGTCTCGATGCGGCGCGCATCGCCGTCGATCAGGATGTCGCCGCCGTCGGCGGTGTAAAATCCGTAGGCGATACGCATCGCGGTCGATTTGCCTGCGCCGTTTTCACCGACAATCGCGTGTATCGTGCCCGGCTCGACCTTGATGTTGATATGGTCGTTCGCCACGACCGCGCCAAAGCGTTTGGTGATGTCTCTTAACTCAAGCATATTTGAAGCATGACGGGTGACTCGGTGACACGGGTGACGCGGGTGAGAACAAGTTTTCAACTTGTCACCGAGTCACCCGGCAACCGTCACGGTTTTTTTGGAGCCATCGCGTCGGTCACCTGAATTTTGCCGTCGATGATTTTCTGCCGCGCAGCATTTACTTCTTCGAGCACTTCGGGCGAGATCAGTTTTTCGTTGTGCTGATCCATCGCGTAGCTGATGCCGTCGTTCTCCAGACCGTAGACGTGGACGCCGCCCTGAAACTGTCCGCCCATGCGGTCTTCGACGATTTGAAAGACCGCGTTATCGACGCGCTTGACCATGCTCGTCAGGACGAAGCCGGGCTTGACCCAGTTCTGATTTGAATCGACGCCGATGACGAACTTGTTATTCTGTTCCGCCGCGTCGAATGCGCCGAGGCCGGAGTTTCCCGCCGCCGTAAAGATCACGTCCGCGCCCTTGCCGATTTGCGCCAGCGCGAGTTCTTTGCCCTTGCCCGGATTATTCCACGCCGAATCGGTCACGCCGACGTAATTCGTAATCAAGCGGATGTTCGGGTTGACGGCGCGCGCGCCCTCTTCGTAGCCGGTGGCGAACTTGTGAATCAAAGGGATGTCCATCCCGCCGACGAAGCCGATGGTTCCGGTCTGCGACTTCTTCGCCGCAATCATCCCGACGAGATACGACCCCTGATGCTCTTTGAACAGGAGATACGCGACATTTGGCAGTTGTTCTTCCGGCCCGACCGCGCCGTCGATGATGGCGAAACGGATGTTCGGATAATCCTTCGCCACCTGCTGCATGATCGGCGTCTGCGCGAAGCCGACGCCGATAATCAGATCGTAGCCGCGTTCGGCGAAGGCGCGCATCGCGGGTTCGATCGATGTCGGGTCGCCCGGCTCAACGTCGCGCAGCACAATCGGAAACTCTTTAGCCGCGCGCCGCGCGCCCTCCCACGCGGCGGCGTTGAACGAGCGGTCGTCCTTGCCACCGATGTCGAAGACGATGCCGACGCGAAGCTTGCTTTTGTCATCGCTCGCGCGACCGCGCCCGCACGCCGCGCAGCCGAACGCCAGCGCGCACGCCAGCGTCAACCAAACAAAGAGGCGAAACTTCATGCTGTGATTACTTCCTTGATGAGTTTGTGAACGACGGCGGGCGGTTCGTCTCCGACGTGGTAAGCGGCACGGATGCGCGCCGCCGATTCCGCCGCCTGCGCTTGGTTCCGACTGTATAGAAGTCCGAGCGTGTCGCCGGGTTGTACCTCGCCGCCGATTTTTACTTCCGACAAAAATCCGACCGCCGGGTCAATCGCATCTTCCATCCGCGCACGCCCGCCGCCGATTGACACCACCGCACGACCGATCTCAGCCGCATCCATCCGCACGACGAATCCGCCGCGCGGCGCATCTACACGCGTCTCTAACAAACCCGCATCGACGAGTCGCGACGGTTCGTCGCAGACCCGCGCGTCGCCGCCCTGCGCTTCGACGTTGGCGCGGAAGCGCTCCAACGCCGCGCCCGCGTCGAGCGCCCGCTG